>CAMXZR010000040.1 GCA_947253595.1 uncultured Olsenella sp.
GTGGTGGGCTCGTCGGCGATGAGCAGCCGCGGGTTGCAGGCGAGCGCCATGGCGATCATGACGCGCTGGCGCATGCCGCCCGACATCTGGTGCGGGTAGTCGCGGGCGCGATCCGCAGGAGACGGGATGCCCACCACGCGAAGCATCTCGACGGCACGCTCCCATGCCTGGTCCTTCTTCATGGGCGTGTGCGTCTGGATGGCCTCGACGATCTGGTCTCCCACGCGGTAGACGGGGTTGAGCGAGGTCATGGGCTCCTGGAAGATCATCGAGATCTTCTGCCCGCGGACCTGCTCCATCTCCTTTTCGGAGAGGGCAAGGAGGTCCTGCCCGTCGAAGCTGATGCTGCCGGAGGCCACGTGTCCCGGCTTCTGCAACAATCCCATGACCGAGAGCGAGGTCACGCTCTTGCCGGAGCCGGACTCGCCCACCACGGCAAGGATCTCTCCGCAGTCGATGGAGAAGCTCACGCCGTCCACGGCACGGACGGTGCCTCTGCGGGTGGGGAACTCGGTGACGAGGTTCTTCACTTCGAGCAAAGCCATGCTAGCGCCTCCTGCTCTTGGGGTCGAAGGCGTCGCGGATGCCGTCACCCAGCAGGTTGAACGCGAGGACGGTGAGGGTGATGGCGAGGCCCGGGAAGATCATGACGTGGGGAGCCTGGAAGATGTAGTCGCGGCCGCGGCCGAGCATGTCGCCCCACTCCGCCTGCGGGGGCTGGACGCCCAGTCCCAGGAAGCCCAGGGCTGCGGCGTCGAGGATGGCACCCGAGATGCCCAGGGTCGCGCGGACGATGATCGAGGGGGCGACGTTGGGAAGGATGTGGCGGAAGATGATCTTGGCGTCGGAATCGCCGATAACGCGGGCGGCGCTGACGTAGTCGTTGGCCTTGACCGAGAGCACCTGGCTGCGCACGATGCGCGCGTACTCGGGGATGGACACCAGGCCGATGGCGATGACCGCCTTGTCGATGCCCTTGCCGAGCGCCGCCATGAAGGTGATGGCCAGGAGGATGGAGGGCACGGCCAGCATGATGTCCATGAGGCGCATGATCACGGTGTCGGCCCTGCCGCCCTTGTAGCCGGCGATGGCACCCAGGGTGACGCCCACCACCAGCGAGAGAGCGACGGATATGACGCCCACGGTGAGCGAGACCTGCGCGCCCACCATCATGCGGGCCAGGATGTCGCGACCCTGCTGGTCGCAGCCAAACCAGTGTGCGGCGCTGGGCGCGGCGAAGGACTGGGTCAGGTCCTGCTCGTAGGGGTCGTACGGAAGCGTGCCGGGTGCGATGGCCGTCACGATTGCTATGAGCACGACCAGGCCGATGAAGACGAGGCTGGCCATCGCCGGACCTTTGTGACTCAGCGAGTACCAGACGTCCTTCCAGATGGACTCCGCCTTCTGCGCTCTGGCGGCGTCCTTCGTGGGCTCCTGCCCGAATCCGAAGGTCTTCTCCACCAGGATCACCCCTCTTCCTGCGAGTACTTGATGCGCGGGTCAAGGTAGGCGTACACGATGTCCACGATCAGGTTGATGACGACGAAGATCACGCCGATGAGCAGGACGGTGCCCTGAACCACCGGGAAGTCCGACTTCAGGATGGCGTCGACCACGTACTTGCCGATGCCGGGCCAGGCGAAGACGGTCTCGGTGAGGAGGGCACCGCCCAGGAGGCTGCCGAACTGCAGTCCGATGACGGTGGTCACGGGCAGCATGGCGTTGCGCAGGGCGTGGTGGCGGTCGACGCGGCCCTGGGGCAGGCCCTTGGCGCGGGCGGTGCGGACGTAGTCCTCGCCCAGGGTCTCGAGCATGCTGGAGCGCGTCATGCGCGTGATGATGGCCATGGAATAGAGCGAGAGCGCGAGCGCCGGGAGCACGATGTGCTGCAGGGCGTTGCCCAACGCCTCGAAGTCGCCGGAGAGGAGGGTGTCCAGGATGAAGAGGCCCGTGCCGCCCACCGGTGCCATGAGCGGGTCGATGCGCCCGCCCGAGGGCAGGACGTGCAGGGTGCCGGCGAAGAGGATGATCATCAGCACGCCGGACCAGAAGATGGGCATCGAGACGCCCACCAGCGCCACGATGGTGCTGATGCCGTCCACGAAGGACCCCTTGTGCACCGCCGCGAGCACGCCCAGGACGATGCCCACCACGGCAGCCACGACGATGGCCACGATGGCCAGCTCGACGGTTGCCGGGAAGCGGCTCATGATCTCGGTCGTGACGGAGATGTGGGTGTAGTACGAGGTGCCCAGGTCGCCATGGAGGGCCGACCCAAGGAAGCTGAGGTACTGCACCACGATGGGGGCCGTGAGCCCGTTCGCCTCTCGCCAGGCCTGCATCTGCTCCTGCGTGGCATGCTCGCCGAGCACGACGCTGGCAGGGTCGGCGGAGAAGACGCGCATGATCAGGAAGACCACGATCGAGAGGCCCAGCAGGACGGGAATCGCCTGCAATGCGCGCTTGATCACATATCTCAGCACGTGTCTTCCTCCTCTCTCTTCTCATCTGTTGTTCTTGTCGGGTCTTGCGGCGCGCACGTCGCCGCACGCGCCACCAGAAGGGCGACCCGGACCGGGCTCGCGTCCGGCCCGAGTCGCAACGTAGCCTCGGGATGTCCCTCAACCTTGGAGGGAAGCAGCCCTCCTGCGCCTAGGGCTAGGCGGACTTGGTGCAGTTCCGCAGGAAGACGACGGCCGTGGGGTGGTAGACGTAGCCCTCGACGCCAGCCTTGTGGCCCAGGAGGTTCTGAGAGTGCGAGATGGGCAACCAGACCTGGTCGTTCGCGACGATCTGCTCGCACTGGTAGTAGACGTCGTCACGCTCGGAGCCTGCAGGGGTCGTAAGGCCCTTCGCGATGAGCGCCTTGTACTCGTCGTTGGAGTAGCGCGCGACGTTCATGGCCGTGTCGTCGACGGAGAGGAGGTTCATGAAGTTGTCCGGGTCGCCGTTGTCGCCGTTCCAGCCATAGAAGCAGACGTCGTAGTTGCCCGCCTGGACGGCGTCCTTGTATGAGGTCCAGTCGAACTGGTCGATGGTCATCTCGACGCCCACCTTGCTCAGGTAGCCCTGGATGGACTCGGCCAGCGCGGTGCCGCCCTTTCCGTTGTAGGGACGCGACACGGAGTAGGTGATGCACTTGACCTTCGTGATGCCCAGGGCAGCGAGCTCGGACTTCGCTGCCTCGGGGTCGTACTGAGCCTGCTGGATGCCGGAGTCGTAGGGGGCCATCCAGAGCGGCATGACGGAATTGGCATAGGTGGCGTAGCCGTTGTAGAGGCTGTCCACGAGCTCCTGGACGTTGACTGCCTTGGCAAAGGCCTTGCGGGCGTCGGCAGACTTGAAAGTCTCGCTCGTGGTGTTGAAGGCGAGGTAGTTGATGTTCATGCCGTCGGTCTTGTAGACCTGATCGCCGTTGGACTCGACCTGGTTCACCACCGCCTCGTCGATGCCGCTGATGATGTCGACCTCGCCGTTGGCCAGGGCGGTGACGCGCGAGGCGCTCTCGGCGATGAAGCGGAAGACGATGTTCTTCGCCTTGCCGGCGTTGCCCTTGTCCCAGTAGTCCTCGTTGCGCTCGAGCTTGACGTCGGAGTTCTTGGTCCAGGAGACGAACTTGTAGGGGCCGGTGCCCACGGGGCTCTCGTTGAGCTTGCCACCCTCGGCCGCAGTGGGGCTCACGATGGGCGAGGCCATGCACATGGCGAGGTTGGCGAGGAACGCCGTGGAGGCGGCGCGCAGGGTGATCTTCAGCGTGGTGTCGTCGGGGGCGTCGATGGAGGCGATGCCGTTGCCGTCGGCCGCAGCGCCGAAGGTGAAGGCGGCGTAGGGCATGTCCTCGGTGCGGTTGGGCTCGAGCTGGCGCTCGATGGAGGCCTTGGCCGCCGCGGCGTTGAAGTCGGTACCGTCGTGGAACTTGATGCCGGTACGGATCTTGAAGCTGTAGGTGAGGCCGTCGTCGGAGACCTCGTAGGACTCGGCCAGGCCCGGCTTCACCGCGCAGGAGTCGTCCTCGTACTGCAGGAGGTTCTCGTAGATCTGGACCATGACCATGGCGGACTCGCCGTCGTCGACCATGGCGGGGTCGAGGCCGCGAGGGTCGGACGCCTGGGCGAAGGTAATGGTGAAGTCGCCGTCGGCCGCCTTGGAGGAGCCGCCGGCGCGCTGGCTGCCGCAGCCGGCGAGGGCGAAGGCGCTGCCCGCGCTGACGGCCGCCATGGCCTTGACGAAGTTCCTACGTGACATCTGTGCCTGCGTGCTAGCCATGTGGGCTCCCTCTCTGATGCACAAAGCCTGATACGACGTCCTGGGCCCGCCCATGAGCCGCCCCTCGCGGCTGCTTCCATGGCGCTGTGGCCTGCGGTTATGTTTGCATCAGAAATGCAAGAGAGTGATTAAAATGGCAATTTTGAGAAGAAAAGTTTCTTGATACGTAACCAATTGGACACTTTGCGCCTTTTTTGGCCGCGGTCGTCACCCAGCGGCCCCTCGCCCGAATGGTCGGACGGCCCCGCCTGCGCTGCCGCAGGTCGAGGCCATCCGTAGCGGGACAAGCTTGCTTGGCCGCATGTGGGCCGCGTTCCCCTCCGCGCGCCCCTCAGAACTCCGCGTTGCCCACCGTGCGGGGGTGAGGAAGGACGTCGCGAATGTTGTCCACGCCGGTGAGGTACATGACCAGCCTCTCGAAGCCCAGGCCGAAGCCGGAGTGGTGGCAGCCGCCGTAGCGACGCAGGTCGCAGTAGTACCGGTACTGCTCGGGGTCCATTCCCAGCTCGCGGATGCGGCTCTCGAGCACGTCGAGGCGCTCCTCTCGCTGTGATCCGCCGATGATCTCCCCGACGCCGGGAACCAGGCAGTCCGCGGCGGCAACGGTCTTGCCGTCGTCGTTGGCGCGCATGTAGAAGGCCTTGATGGCGGCGGGATAGTCGGTCACGAAGGTCGGCCTCTTGAAGTGCCGTTCGGTGAGGAAGCGCTCGTGCTCGGTCTGCAGGTCGGCGCCCCAGCTCACGTGATACTCGAACTTCGTGCCCGAGGACTGGGCCTCCTCCAGAATCTTGATCGCGTCGGTGTAGCTCACGCGCGCGAAGTCGCTCGTGGCAACGTGCTCGAGGCGCTCGAGCAGGCCCTTGTCCACGAAGCGGTTAAACATGTCCAGCTCGTCCGGACAGGCCTGGCGCACGTAGTTGATTACGTACTTGAGCATCTGCTCGGCCACGTCCATGTCCTGGGCCAGGTCGCAGAAGGCCATCTCGGGCTCGACCATCCAGAACTCGGCGGCGTGGCGGCGGGTGTTGGAGTTCTCGGCACGGAAGGTGGGGCCGAAGGTGTAGACGTCGCCGAAGCTCAGGGCGAAGCTCTCGGCCTGGAGCTGGCCGGAGACGGTCAGGCTGGTCATCTTGCCGAAGAAGTCCTGGCCCCAGTCGACGCTGCCGTCCTCGAGCAGGGGCGGGTTCTGCGGGTCCAGGGTGGTGACGCGGAACATCTCTCCCGCACCCTCGGCGTCGCTCGCGGTGATGATGGGCGTGTTGACGTAGACGAAGCCATTCTCTTGGAAGAAGCGGTGGATGGCGTAGGCGGCCACGCTGCGCACGCGGAAGATCGCGCGGAAGAGGTTGGTGCGGCTGCGCAGGTGCTGCTGGGTGCGCAGGAACTCGCGAGTCTGGCGCTTCTTCTGCATGGGGTAGTCGGGGGCGGAGGGGCCCTCCACCACGACCTCGGCGGCCTGGAGCTCGAAGGGCTGGGGACGGTCGGGCGTCAGACTCAGCGTGCCGCGCACGACGAGGGCGGTGCCCACGCTCTGGCCCACGAGCTCGTCGTAGCGCCCGCCCAGGAGCTCACGGTTCAGGACGACCTGCAGGTCCTTGAAGCAGCTGCCGTCATTGAGGGTCACGAAGCCGAAGTTCTTCATGTCGCGGATGGAGCGGACCCAGCCGGCGGCCGTGAGCTCCTGGCCGCCCAGGCGGTCCATGTCTGCATAGAGCGTTGCAATCTTTGTGCGCCTCACGAGCTTCCCCCTTGGGTTGTGCGATAAGTACCTTGATGACGGGCGCCTGTGGGAGAGGCGCTGGACTCGTCAACTCATTGAGTGTATCGCAAGTGGCTCCGCACGCGCACGGGGCACGGGCCACCACGACAGGCCCATCGGATAGGAGGACCACCATGGAACATGCGAACCACGCAGGACAGCCCGACTACGAGCTGCTCGCCAAGCAGGTCAGGTCGCTCGCGGAGGAGGAGCCACGCTGGATGCCGCTGCTCTCCAACACCTCGGCGCTCATCTACGAGGCGCTACCCGACGTCAACTGGGCGGGCTTCTACCTCATCCCGGAGGGGGAAGGCAGGCTCGTCCTGGGTCCCTTCCAGGGGAAGGTCGCCTGCGTGCACATAGGGCTAGGTCGGGGCGTCTGCGGAACCGCCGCCGCGACGGACGAGATCCAGCTCGTGGAGGACGTCCATGCCTTCCCCGGGCACATCGCCTGCGACTGCGCGAGCGCCTCCGAGGTCGTCGTGCCGCTGCACGCCGAGGGGCGCGTCGTCGGCGTGCTCGACATAGACAGCCCGGTGCGCGGACGCTTCCTTCCCGAGGACGCCCACGGACTCGAACTAGTCGCGAAGGCGATAGAAAACTGCGCACGCTAGCTTCGAATTATGGAGATGCACAAAGAGAACGAGCGTCTAAGCTGCCCAGATGCTCGTTCCTACCGATGTTCGAAAATCCCGTGCGCAGTTATTAGCCACGAATGTTGCTTTTGCCGCTCACGCGCTCGACTTCCAGCACGGTGACCGAGGTCTTGGGCAGCGCCGCCGCGATGTAGCGGATGCCCGCCTCCATGTGGCCGGAAGAGTACTTGCGCAGGAGCGCCATGAGCCCGGCGCGCTTCTCGTCGTCGTCCACGGCGGACCGCAGGCGCCCGAACGCCATGGCGGAGGCGTACCTCGTGGTGAACTCCGCAGGCTGGACGTCGTCCTGGGTGACGACGGTGATGCACGCCCTGCAGCCTGCGCCCAGGTTGGTCAGGCGATGGCCGCCCTTCAGGGAGCCGTGCAGGTAGATGCGGTCGCCCTTAAGCGCAAAGCTGATGGGTACGCCGTATGGCTCGCCGTCGGGGTCCACGGTCGAGAGCACCGCGCTCGACGCGGACGCAAAGAGCGCGAGCGCCTCCTCGCGGCTCAGCTCCCTCTTCGCGCGTACCATCCTGAACTCCATACGCACTCCCCTCTCGTCGTGCCCGATCGCACGGTCGTCAGTCTGCCCAAAATGTATACCCCGCCGCCCGTGCTACCATGTCGTCGGAAATTAGTTAGTCTTGGTTAATTAGTGGCAGCCTGGCGAGGGAGGCACATGGGCGAGAGGGACCACCTGCCCCTGTTCGGGGTGGGACCGGCATACGTGGCGTGCATCCTCCTGACGACGGCCGCAGGAATCGCGGCGACCAGGCTCGGCATGCTGTCGCGCGCAAGCGTCCCCGGGCTCGAGCTGCCACTCGCGGTCGCGGGCGCCATCCTCGTGGCGCTTGCCGTGGCCATATGGGTCATGGGAGCAGTCGTGTCCAAGATCAACGCCCACGTGGAGAGAAACGAGCTCGTGACCACGGGCGTCTACGCCTGGGTGAGAAACCCCATCTACTCCGCCTTCCTTATCGCCTGCCTCGGCGCGATCCTCATCGCCGGGAACCTCTGGCTCCTCGTCCTGACACCCATTCATTGGCTCGCGCTGACCCTGCTCATGCGGCATACGGAGGAGCGTTGGCTGACGGAGCTGCATGGCATCGAGTACCTGGGCTACTGCCAGCGGGTGAACAGGGTCATACCCTGGCCCCCTCGTCGCGAGGCATAGCCCAGGAACGCGGCGCGGCAACTCTGCCGCCCGCCGTCAAACACGCGCGGACTCGCAACGTTCGAGGCATACACTCCTCCCAAGGAGCGACCATCCCGCCCCACGAGGGTCGCGGGGACCACAGCCCGACGTTAGGAGCCACCATGGAGAGGCGTCGCATCGACCCCTACGAGTACGCGAGCAGCATCGCCAAGGCGAACGCATGCGGAATCCTGCTCACCACCAAGGCAGACGACGAAGTCAACACCATGGTCATAGCATGGGGGCTCATCGGAACGCTCTGGGGGAGGCCCACCTTCACCGCCTTCGTCCGCACGAGCCGCCACACCCACGACCTACTGGGGAGAAACCCCGAGTTCACCATCAACGTCCCCCTCGACAGGCTGGACAAGCGCATCTTCTCCGTCGCCGGAACCAAGAGCGGGCGCCACGTCGACAAGGTCAGCGAGCTGGGCCTCACCCTCGAGGATGGCAGGCAGGTCAGCGTCCCCGCGATCGCCGAGGCACCCATCACCCTGGAATGCAAGGTCGTCTACCGGCAGATGATGGATCAGGCGGCGGTGAGCGAGGCGACGCGCAACCGCTTCTACCCCGCCGACGTCACCGACGTCGACGCGAGCGGAAGCTGCTACTACCACGAGATCTACTACGCCGAGATCGTGGACAGCTACGTCCTGGAGTAGCGGGTCGATGCCTCGGTCATACCTGCACGAGTACGAGTCGCCCATCGGGGGCATCGTGATCGCGAGCGACGGCGAGCACCTGTGCGGCCTCTGGTTCGAGGGGCAGCGGTACTTCCAAGACAGGCTTGACGTGCGATTGGGGCTCGCAGGAGAATCCCAGGGCGAGAGGGACGTCATACGGGGCCCGCAGGCCCGGCGCACGCCGGTCGTCTCCGCCACCTGCGACTGGCTCGACGCGTACTTCGACGGCATCCCATCCCCCGCGCTGCCTCCCCTTGCCCTGAGGGGAACCCCGTTCCAGGAGGAGGTCTGGCACGCACTCGAGGCCATACCCCTCGGAGCGCTGGTCACCTACGGCGACGTCGCGCGGACGGTCGCCGACGGGAGGGGCGACGGAGCAAGGGTCTCGGCCCGGGCCGTGGGCGCAGCGGTCGGCCACAACCCCGTGAGCGTCGTCGTGCCCTGCCATAGGGTGGTCGGCTCCACGGGCAGCCTCACCGGATATGCGGGTGGCATATGGCGCAAGGCGTGGCTGCTCGAGCACGAGGGCGTCGACCTGGGTCGGCTCAAGGTCCCGGCGACGGAAACCGCGCTGATCTAGTCCCTGGGGAATGACGCAGAGGGACGTCCGCCAACCTGGATATGAGCCCAGGCGACCGAACTCCCTCCGAAGCCGGCACCGCGAGTCGTAGCGCGTCCTTGGGCCAGCAGCGAAAACGCGGCTCGCGTGGTGCGTCTCGCCATATGCTTGCCCGGCCCTACGCCTCGAGCACGAACTCGGGGCTGTCACGGGTGACGAGGCCCTTGTTCTGGACCTTCGCACCCAGGAGCTCCTCGAGGTTCTGGGCAAGCTCGTCGATGGCGACCCTGAGGTCGCCCACGCGCTCCGGCTGCAGGTTCTCCATGATGAAGACGCAGTGCGGCGTCTGGTCGGTGACCTCGGTGCGCTGGCCGTCTCTCCAGTTCCAGCAGCGGCACACGGCACCGGCGTCGTCGATGTAGGCGAGCTCGCCCGGCAGCGTGGGGTCGGACTCGTCCTCGCCGATGGGCAGGTACTCGTCACCGCCCTCGGTCACGGCCAGGCGGAAGGTACCCTCGAGGGCGTCGATGTTCTCGGCGCCGATGGGCAGGGCGTACTTGAGAGAGATGGCGTTGGAGAGGTCGACCGAGGGGTTGATGTGACCCACCGGGTTGTCCTTCAGCACGCGCTTGAGCAGGTTCTCGACCGAGCAACGTGCGCCCTTCTTGGTCTTGAACTTGCGGTATGCGTCGCGCCACACGGCCACGACCTCGTTCTCGCTGATGGTGTTGCTGGTGAGCCAGTCGCCCGCCTTGAGGTTGGCGCGGTCGAGCAGGCGCGCGGCCTTCTTCGCGGCCTCCTCGCTCACCTGGTCGGTGGGCAGGATGTCGTCCACGGCGACGATGCCGATGGAGGCCTCGGGGAAGAGCTCCCAGAACGAGTCCTCGGCGACGAACTTCTTCATGCGTCCCTCCTTCTGCACGGCCGGGCGGCGCGCCTCCTGGCTTCTATCACTGCGGGAATCCTAACACGAGCGCTGCATGACCTCTTGCTAAGAAGGAATATTTTTTCTTCTATAACCATCTGTTCACAGATAATATGCCATATATATGCAAAATTAAGCGCAGAAAAATGAATAGACGTCGCAAGGCGAGGAAGGCGATCGCCTGCTAGTGGGCCCAAGGCCTCCCAGACCCGCGCAAGTATCTTCCCGCAGAGGGCCAAAAGCTGCATATTGGTCGCGACTCCCCAATCGGGGCGAACACTAGAATGGAACCCAGGGCAGGACGGAGCCCGCGCCTCGCGGCATCCAACGAGCCGCGGCACCGCGGCCAGGTCCCGCGCGAACGACGACCGAGTGCCCATGGGGCGACGAGGAGGCAGCATGTCCAAGCAACTCAGCAGCATGGCGACCAAGGCCCTCGCCGTCGCGACGGCGACGCCCGCCGCGCTGTTCGTCGCCTACTCCGCGGTATCGCACCTGTACTACCGCAGGTCCAACATCGCCACCGCCTCCGAGGTCTACAACCGCGCGACCTCCGACAAGGACCGCATGGCCGACCCCATCGCCTGGGACAACTACGTCCTCGCCCATGCCGAGAGCAACGAGCAGCGCTACTCGCTGCCCTCGCTCGTGGGCCTGCGCGTCTCGGTAGAGGACAGCGACTTCGAGGGAATGCAGACCTTCGTCCTGAACCGCCGCAACCTCAACGACCGCACCGTCATTTACCTGCACGGCACGAGCTTCGTAAACCAGCCCTCCATATACCACTGGCGCTTCCTCGACAGCCTCGCCCGCCGCACTCGCGCAGAGGTCGTGGTACCCATCTACCCGCTGGCACCCGTCCACGGCCACGACGAGGCATTCTCCGCCATCGAGGGGCTCTACCGCTCGATGGTCGAGAAGTACGGCGCCGACTCCGTGACCCTCATGGGAGACACCTCCGGCGCGGGCATCGCGGCGTCCTTCTGCCAGCAGCTCCCCGAGCTCGCCCTTCCCCAGCCGGAGCGGCTGGTGCTCATCTCGCCCTGGGTGGACGCCAGCCTGGCCAACCCGGACGTCCTCACCTACGAGGCGGTGGACCCCATGTTCGCGCTCCAGGGCCTGCGCAAGAGCGCCCACGTCTGGGCCAAGGGGCTGGACATCAACGACCCGCGTGTGAGCCCCATCAACGGCGGGGTGCGGATGCTCCGCAACGTGATGGTCTTCACCGGCACCCGAGAGCTCTTCCATCCGGACGCCGTCCTCTTCCACCAGCGCGTCAACGCGGCGGGCATCCACTCCGAGCTCCACGTGGGCTCGGGCCTCAACGCCAACTACCCGCTGTACCCCATCCCCGAGGCCAACCGGGCGCTGGAAGAGATCGTCTCGGCCGTCTCCATGGACTAGGGCTGAGGCACGGCCGCTGCCGAGCAAGGGGGAAACGTGGACGGACAACGCATCGAGCACGACTCCATGGGAGAGGTGCTGGTCCCCGAAGACGCGCTCTGGGGCGCCCAGACGCAGCGCTCGTACCAGAACTTCCGCATAGGCAGCGAGACCATGCCCCCGGAGGTCATCCATGCGTTCGCCCTAGTCAAGAAGGCGGCGGCGCAGGCAAACGCCGAGCTCGGCTGCCTCGAGCCCAACGCGGCCGCAGCCATTGAGGCGGCATGCGACGAAGTCCTCGAGGGACGTCACGCGGATGCCTTCCCCCTCAGGGTGTGGCAGACGGGCTCGGGCACCCAGACCAACATGAACCTCAACGAGGTCCTGGCCCGCAGAGGCAACCAGATCGCAGGTGAGAGGGGCCTCGCCCTCCAGGGCCCGCTTCATCCCAACGACTCCGTCAACCGCAGCCAGAGCTCCAACGACCCCTTCCCCACCGCCCTGCATGTGGCCGCGGACCTCGCCGTCACGCGTCGGCTCGTCCCCGCGGCCGAGCGCCTGGCGAAGACCCTCGATCGCCTCGAGCGCCAGAACGAGGGCATCGTCAAGTGTGGCCGCACCCACCTGCAGGACGCGGTGCCCATAGCCTTCAGCCAGGAGATCTTCGGCTGGAGGGGCCTCGTGGAGTCCGCCGTCGAGGAGCTGCGCGCGAGCCTTCCGGGCCTGCGCCTCCTCGCGCTGGGAGGCACGGCGGTGGGCACCGGACTCAACGCCCCGAGGGACTTCGACGAGCTCGTGGCCGCCAAGCTTGCCGAGCTCACCGGGGAGCCCTTCCGGACCGACCCCAACAAGTTCCACGCTCTCACGGCGAAGGACGCCATGGTCTTCTCGCACGGGGCCATGAAGGCGCTGGCCGCCAACCTCATGAAGCTGGCCAACGACGTCCGCTGGCTGGCCTCGGGACCCCGCCTGGGGCTGGGCGAGATACGCATCCCCGCCAACGAGCCCGGCAGCTCCATCATGCCGGGGAAGGTGAACCCCACCCAATGCGAGGCGCTCACCATGGTGGCGGTGCAGGTCATGGGCAATGACGCGGCCATAGGCTTCGCCGCGAGCCAGGGCAACTTCGAGCTCAACGTCTTCATGCCCGTGATCGCCCACGACTTCCTGCAGAGCGCCAGCCTGCTCTCGGACGCCATGGCGTCCTTCGACGAGCACTGCCTGAGCGGGCTCGAGGCCAACCGCGAGCGGATGGAGCGCAACCTCCACGACTCGCTGATGCTCGTCACCTGCCTGAACCCCCACATAGGCTACGAGCGGGCGGCGCAGGTGGCACACAAGGCGTACGAGGAGGGAACGAGTCTGCGCGAGGCCTGCGTGGGCCTGGGCTTCCTGAGCGCGGAGGAGTTCGACCGGGTGTTCAAGCCAGAGGAGATGGTCTAGGGATGAACGAGACGGGCAAGCGCAGCCTGAGGCTGCACGAGGAGCTCCACGGCAAGATCGAAGTGGTCGCACGCGCAAAGGCACGGACGGCGGAGGACCTCGCCCTCCTGTACACGCCGGGCGTGGCCGAGCCCTGCCGCCAGATCAAGGCGGACTACCAGAGGAGCTGGGAGCTCACACGCCGCGGCAACCTCGTCGCCGTCATCACCGACGGCACGGCGGTGCTGGGTCTGGGTGACGTCGGACCCGCCGCGGGCATGCCCGTGATGGAGGGCAAGTGCCTGCTCTTCAAGGAGTTCGGCGACGTGGATGCCATCCCTCTCTGCGTGGACACGCACGACGTGGACGAGTTCGTCCGGACGGTGCAGCTCATCAGCAAGAGCTTCGGGGGCATCAACCTCGAGGACATCGCGGCTCCCCGCTGCTTCGAGATAGAGCGTCGCCTGCAGGAGCTCTGCGACGTCCCCGTCTTCCACGACGACCAGCACGGCACCGCCATCGTTACGGCGGCGGGCCTGCTCAACGCCGTGCGCCTGACGGGCAAGCGAATGGGCGCGCTCAAGATCGTCCTGAGCGGGGCCGGCGCGGCGGGCATCGCCATCGCCACCCTCCTCATCAGCATGGGCTTCGGCGACGTGATCCTCTGCGACCGCCGCGGAGCCATCTTCGAGGGACGAGAGGGGCTCAACCCCGCCAAGGAGGAGGTCTCTCGCATATCGAACCGCTCGCGCGTGGAGGGCTCGCTCGCAGACGCGCTGCACGGAGCCGACGCCTTTATCGGCGTGTCCCAGCCGGGGCTCCTCACGAGCCAGATGGTCTCGACCATGAACGATGGCATCGTCTTCGCCTGCGCGAATCCCACACCCGAGATCATGCCAGCCGAGGCGCTGGCGGGCGGCGCGAGGGTCGTGGCCACCGGCAGGTCCGACTTCCCCAACCAGATCAACAACGTCCTGGTCTTCCCCGGGATCTTCAAGGGCGCGC
>CAMXZR010000041.1 GCA_947253595.1 uncultured Olsenella sp.
TCTCGTGGGTGTCGGTTTGGTCGTACTTGAACAGGTTCGTGAAGGTGCCCGTCCAGTGGTTGGCCTCGTTCAAGGTGAGCGTCTTGCCGGTATCGACCCCGTCGGCCAGGAGGTGCACGGTGACGGAAGCCACCTTGGGCCCGACCCAGGCCTTGGTGACACCGACCTCGGTGGTCTCCTTCGATGCACCGTTCTTGGCGATGAGGATATGGCCTTCGGTGTCGTCGGCCTTCACCTCGAACTCGCCGGAGGCAAGGGCGTTGCCGTCCTTGTCGGTGAAGGTGAGGTCGTCCTTATCATAACCGGTGGGAGCCTCGGTCTCCACGAAGCGATACTTGCCGGCGGGAAGCTTGGTGAACTTGACCTGTCCCGTCTCGGAGGTCGTGCCGCTGCGGAAGTCCGTCCAAGAACCGCTGTCCTGCTTCTGGAGGGTGATCTTGGCACCTTGGAGTGCCTCGCCCTTGGGGCCGACTTTGATGAGCTCCGCCTCGAAGGCGGCCAGTTTCACGTCGCCGATGAGGCCGTTGAGCGTGGTCTTGCCTGTTGTGGTCTCAGTCTTGCCGTCGTGTGTCATAGTCGCGTCGTTGGTGACAGGCGTGTCCTTGAGCGCCACCGGATAGTTCACCGAGATGTAGAGCAACCACGAAGGGATGGAACCCTGGATGGCGTTGGCCTCACCAAAGGTCTTCTTGAAAAGGGCGATGAGCTTGTCGCGGTCGGATGCCTGGTAGAACCCTTGGGCGATAGCCGCATCGGCGGCATCCTCCGCATAGGTAGGCCAGACGGTGGAGTATTTGGTGCCCGTGGAATCGAAGCTGCCGACATTCGCGACGAAACGGTTGTTCGAGCCGTCCTTGTAAACACCCCACTGCATGGGCTGCAGGCTCGCCTTGAACGAATCGTAAGTCGGATAGGCAGTGTAGTCGGGGGTGACCTTGGTGAAGGCGTTGGGGAAAGCCTTGATCAGGCCGGATCGCGAGGCGTGCGGGTCCTCAAGCGAGGTCGGGAAGGGGATATTGAGACGCGGGCTGAGACGCGTGACCGTCTTGTCGCCGAGGTTGTCCTCGACGTAGACGTTCTTCTCGAGCTCACTTCCAGTGTAGGTGCCGCTATAGAGCTTGTTGAGCGCGTCCGTGTTGACGCCCAAACCCCACTCGACCATCTTGTTCGTCTTTGCGGACGCCCACTTCTTGAACTCATAGCCTGTGTCGATGTCGAGCGTGTTGCCCTTGAAGTAGGTGTCCTTCTGGACATCGCCCATCGTCGCCTTGCCCGACTTGACCTGATTCTGCGTGTACTTGACGACATTCGCCTTGAAGATGACGCCCGTGTTGAGGTTGAGGGCGCTGATAACGGAAAAGCCGTCAGCATTGGCGTTGAACTTGATCTCGACCTTGCGGTTGGCGGTCACGCGCCACTGGCCGACGACCTTCTCGACACCGCCGGCGGTACCTTTGAGTTCAGACCAGCTGGTGGCACTGTTGATACCGTAGGTGGTGAACTCGCTCGGAAGTTTCGGGAGATCGAGGGTGACCGTATCGCCATTGTGGATCTGCACGGTGGCACCGGTATCGATACCGATGGTCAGCCTCATACCGAACTGCGAGTAGGTCTTGATGGGGTTGGTGGCGGAGTTGTCACCCTGCTCGTTGTAGATCTGGAAGTCGGTGGCCCCGGCATACGAGGTCAGGTCTGCCGCAAGCACCGTCTTCGGAGAGAACACAAGCGCGGCCACCACCATAAGCAGCATAGCAAACGCATACGCAAGCACAGGGTGAAGCTTATGCGCGCATACCTGCATCCCGGCGGAATCGTGGGGGCTAGCGGAGGCTAGAGAATACTGCCCCCCCCCCCGAGGGTTTTTCTCGTCATCGTAAAGTCCTTTCATCGGCGTCGTGGGAACTGACCCGGATCTTCATGAACTCTTCCATAATATTTCGAATATCGAATGTGTTGCTGCCTTCCTTGCAATTTCCTTAATTCTCCACAAATTCTCTGAAATTCTGCAAAATATAGGGACTAACTATCAACTGTATAGGATTGGAGGATCAGTGAATCCTGAAAGCCTTGGGTCGTATCCGATGTGCATGCAACCTTTGGCAGATAGCCTTTATTGAACTAAAAGATCCCATACGGCAAGATCCTATAAGCACGACAGGCAGCTGTCCGCCCATTAATGGGACCACCGCTGCCCCGGCTCCCTCGGCTCCGGCGGAGGGGGATATTTTTATGTCGACTTCATCCGATCAACCAGCCTCGATATCCTCGCCTGCTCCTTCGGGACGGTACACGGAATCTACAAGGGTGATCCCCGTCTGAACTTCGACGTCCTCAGAAAGATCAGGCAGCTCTCCCAGACCCCGCTCGTCATGCATGGCGGCGCAGGCGTCTCCGATGCCGACTATGCCAAGGCCATCGACGCCGGTATCCGCAAGATCAACTATTACACCTATGGCGTGAAGTACGCAGGCGAGGCGGTGGAGGGGCTTGTCCGCGAGAAGGACGGCGAAACCGTCTACTGGCATGACATGACGACGACCGCCTATGAGCGCATGCTCGCAAACTTCACCCACGTCATCCAAGTGTTTGCAAATGGGGCGAGGCCGCTGGCGTAGGGCTGGCAGCCGTACGACCCGGACTTCCGCTCCTATGGAGATGTCAAGTCTGGAAGGCTACTTCCGCATCAGGCCGGTACCGGCGTGCCAAGCCTGCCCGACCTTCTCGCCGATGCTGTAATAGCCGTTCTGGAACTGGTCGAATACGAACGCATTGAGCTTCGTGGGATCAACCTTGCCATTCTCGTCAAGGACCTCCTCGTCGGCAAGCACGTTCACGATCTTACCGACCACGCGGTTATGACCATGGTCATCTTGGATTGCAACGACCTCGCACTCGAGGGTGACGGGGAACTCCTCTACGACCGGGGCGTCAACGTGATCGCTCCTCACAGCCGTAAGCCCACTGCGCTCGAACTTGTCGGCCATCTTGTTGCCGGTGGCGATGCCGAAGAAGTCCGCCGCCTCAATATGCGGGGTATCGACGATGCTCAATGTGAACGCCCTACGCTCCTCGATGTTCTTTGCGGTCTTGTGGTTCTCCCCGATATTCAGGGCGACCATATCCGGGGCACAGATACCGCCCCAAGCCATATTCATCACGTCGACGACGCCATCCGCGTCGTACGTCGCGATCATCAGCACGGGCATAGGGAACAGATAAGGCTTTACCCCCAGATCCTTCTTCATAGTCCATCCTCCTCGATCTCAGCCCTCGGCAGCAGTCTCGGCTTTTATGTCATCGAGAAGATCGCCGAAGGAGGCATGGCGTCTGGCCGTGCCGTTTTCAATTTCCTGAGTCACCTGACTATAAGCCTGTTTGGCCTCAGCGCTCATCTTATCTTCAGCTGTCACCCTAGGGTGTCAACCGCCGTCTCCTCCCCCTCGCCGCAACCGACCCTCCCTAGAATCGGTGCCATAACCAACAGAGACACATCGCCAAAAACCGATGAGACAGGGAGGGCATCATGGCCCAGACACAGACACCGATACCCATGCAGGCGCAGGGCCGCCGCGCCGCGCACATGAGGAAGGCCGTCCCCGGGATTCCAACCCCACCGGCCTATACCGGAGGGAAATCCGTCCCCACCGAGGCCCGCCCCGTCGTCGCCACGACGAACCTCACCAAGAGCTACGGTCCCGCGACCGTCGTCGACAACGTCAACCTCCACGTTCCCGAGGGTGCGGTATACGGGTTCCTCGGCCCCAACGGCGCAGGCAAGTCGACGACCATGAAGATGATCCTCGGCCTGACCCACCCCACAAGCGGTGCCATCTCGGTCCTCGGCAAGGAGGAGACCTCCCACAACCGCCTCGAGATCCTGCAGAACGTCGGCTCGCTCATAGAGAGTCCCAGCTGCTACCCACATCTCACCGCCCGCGAGAACCTCGACATCGTACGCAGGCTGCGCGGGTTGCCCAAGGACTGTATCGACGAGGTGCTCGAGGTCGTCCGCCTCGGTGACGCTGCGACGGCCAAGAAACGTGTGGGACACTTCTCGCTCGGTATGAGGCAGCGCCTCGGTATCGCGTCCGCACTCATGGGACATCCCAGGCTCCTGTTGCTCGACGAACCCACCAACGGCCTCGACCCCAGCGGCATCCATGAGATCCGCCAGCTCATACGCGAGATGCCCGACCGCTTCGGCTGCACCGTCATCGTCTCCAGCCACCTGCTCTCCGAGATCGACCAGATGGCCGATCACGTGGGTATCATCAGTTCCGGACGGATGGTCTGGCAGGGACCGATGGACGGCCTGCATGCCGAGGCCAGACGCTGGCTCGTCCTGCACACCACCGACGACGCCCGCGCGGCCCGCATCCTCGAAAAGTTGCTCGTCGACGGGAGTGGCGGCGGGAAGATCCATAGGGAGCATGGCGAGAAGGACGGCTGGCTCGAGATACGTCCCCTCGACGACGAGGCGGCCGGACGGATGAGCCTCGCCCTCGCACAGCAGGGCATAGGGATCGTGCGCATGGAGGAGCGGTCCGAGAGCCTCGAGGACATCTTCCTCGCCCTGACGGGGACGGAGGCGAGCCTGTGATGCCTGTACCGTCGGGAATGTCTACGCCGTTGGGAACGTCTGCGATGCACCTGTCTCCCATCATGGCGGTAGCGCTCGAGTTCAAGAAGATGCGCCACAAGCATCTGGTCGCCCTATCCGCCGTGCTTCTCGCCTTCCAACTCCTCTGGATCGCGGTCATCGTCTCCCAGACCGTCAAGCAGACGAACGAGTTCATCGCCGTCTTCTTCCAGATGCCAATGATGAACGCCATCTTCCTGCCACTCCTTTCCGCAATCGTCGCCAGCACGGCATGCGACGTCGAGAACCGCGGGAACATGTACAAGGAGCTGCTTACCATGCAACGTCCCCGGACCCTGTTCTCTGCGAAATGGGTCTGCGTGGCCATCATCCTCGGCGTGTTCGTCTCCCTTCAGACGACGTCCGTGGTCCTGTTCAGCTCATCGAGGGGGTTCGTCAACCTCCCGGGGCCCGCGTTCCTCGCCCTGTACGGGGTCTCCACCTTCGCCGTATGCCTGCTCGTGGCGACGGTCGTCCAGGTGCTGAGCCTCTTCTCCCCCAGCCAGTTCCTGCCGCTCGCCACGGGCGTCGGCCTGTCGTTTCTGGGGCTGTTCTCGATGTTTTTGCCACAGGCCGTCTCCAGGCTCGTGCCCAGCGCGTACTTCGGGCTCCTCGGCATGGTCGACATGGCGTTCGACTCCGTGACGGGCTCGTCGACGTTCTCGACGCGGCCGTGGTCGATCGGCGACTTCATCATCGTCGTCGCAGCGACCGCCGTGATCTACATCCTTGCAGGCAGGGCCTTCTCAAGAAGGGAGCTGTAGCCATGTCGGACAGACCATATGGAACCCAAGGGATGGAATCGGTGCCGAGAAGGAATTCGGCTCAGGACACGGGTACCGTCCGAACTGTAAACGCCTTCCGTCTGACGGCGCGGCGGCCCGGCATCCTCTCCTTTGTCCCCTGTATCGCAGCCGAGCTCACGAAACTGCGTCGCTCGCCCGTCTGGCTCGCGTTCATCGTCATGCCCGCCGTCTCATGCGCCCTCGGAACAGCCAACTACCTGATGAACCTGGACGCCCTCACGCCCGGATGGACGAACCTTTGGACCCAACAGACGCTCTTCATGTGTTATTTCTTCCTGCCCGCACTTATCGGCGTCGCCGCAAGCTACCTCTGGAGGCTCGAACATCAGGGGTCCAACTGGAACGAGCTCATGGTGAGCCCGGTTCCCGCCTGGTGCGTCTTCTGCGCCAAGCTCGTCGTGGCGGGCATCTGCATGGCCCTGGCATTCGCAAGCATCGTCGCCCTCTTTGCGGCCACCGGCGCGGCCCTCGGCATCACGGAGGCGTTTCCTGCGGGCACCATCCTCACATACGCACTGCTCGGTTGGGCAGGAAGCATGGCGATCGCCGCCATCCAGCTCGTCATCTCGATGCTTGTCAGGAACTTCGCCGCACCCGTCGGCATCGCCCTGGGGGGAGGGGTGATGGGTCTTGCGGCAACGTTGGCAGGGCTGGGCTACCGCTTCCCCTACTCGCTCATGCAGAGCGGGATGAACGCGAACAACCTGGTGAAGCTCACGGCGGACAACGCCATACAGCTCACTGCAGCTTCCGCCGTCTACATCCTGCTCGCGATCATATCCGCGACGGCATACCTCAGGCACAGCGATATACATGCGGACTGAAAGGAGCATGTCATGAAAGGCAGGACACTATGGGGAATCGTCGGAGTCGCCGCCGTCATCGCGCTTGTCGGCATCTTCGTACTCCAACCGCTCGCGGAGAAGTACGGGCTCAACTGGGGTACATACTACACGAAGGTCGATAATGCATATGCGACGCAGCAACCCTCGGGCGACGGTGAGACCTGGTCCTATTCGCTTCCCGCATACAATGCGGACGGCAACAGGATCGATGTGAGGTTCCTGGCGGGAAAGCAGCTCCGCGAGGGGGCGGTCCTCAAACTTGAGATGCTGCCGTTCCGGGGTGTGGTGGACTGGGAGGAGGCGGAGCCCTCGTCCCTGCCCGCCGCGACTGCGGGCAAGCTCGGGATAGGCTGAGGTACGGGACGAGAGGAGCGGGGTGTGGGCGAGAGGTTGGACGCGCTCTCCAAGCGATGGGAAGAGAGTCAGGCACTGCAGCTGGTGACCCCTGTCGTCTGCATCGCCTGGGAGACGATGCTTCTCTCGCGCATGCTCTTCCTCGAGGCGACCCCCGAGGAGCTGGGCGGCTGGCAGATCTGGCTCGCCCTGCTCCTCAACGTCCTGGGGTGCATGGCGCTGTTCGTACGCCGCAGCCATCCCCTGCCCATCGTGGCCGTGGAGGCGGCCGTCTTGGCGGGGACGGCGGCGCTAGGGTACGGTATCTATGTCTATCTCCCCTTCTACATCGCCGTCTACACATGCGTCGCCCGGGCATCCCGCAGGGAGGCCGCCATCGGGACGGCCGTCGCCCTCGTCTCCCAGTCGGTCGGATACGTCCTCTCCTCCCCCTACCGTCCCGAGGGCCCATCCTCTGCGATGTTCTTCGGGCTGTTCGCCTCCACGGTCTCCGTCCTCCTCTTCATCGGGGCCGGCGGCATGGTCTCGCGCATGCTCCATGACCGCCGCCTGGCCAGGGCTGCGGAGGTACAGGCCGAGCAGCGGCGCACTGAGGAACTTGCCCAGATAGTGGCCTCCCGCGAGAAGGCCCTCAAGAAAGGTAGGCTCGCCGCCGAGCTCCACGACTCCGTCGGCCACGACCTCACGGCGATTGTCGCACTCTCCGAAGGGCTGATGGGGGCATCCGGGAACTCCGATCTCGACGAGGGTATCGCGACCATCAACAGGCTCGCACGGGAGGGACTCGACGACACGCGCAAGGCCGTCAAGGCACTCTCCCAGGACGACGGGGGCTCCCAGGCTGACGGGACGGACAGGCCCCTCGAGGACGGCGGGCTGCCCCAAGGCGCCAAAGAGGGGCACCTGCACGGTTGGGACGAGGTCAAAGGCATCCTCGGGAACACGCGCCTCCTCGGCACCGTCTGCACCTTCACCGAGACGGGACGGCGCCCGCAGGACCCCCTCCAGGCCGACTTGGCCTTCTCCGTCACGCGCGAGGCGCTCACCAACGCCGTCAGGCATGGCAGGGGCGAGAAGGGCGATGCGGTCGAGCGCGTCGTCGTCTCCTGGGACCATGCCGACGACGGCTCCGTGACCGTGACCGTCCGCGACAACGGCAGGCAGGAGGATGCGTCGTCCGAATCGTCTGAAGAGGGCACTCGAGGGCAAGGATCTTCGGGGACGGGCCTCCTCCGCTTGGGACACGATGTCAGACTTGCCGGGGGGACCTTCGAGGCAGGGTTTCTGGACGGCGGCGGCTGGACCGTGAGGGCCGCCATCCCCGCCACCACACCCACCTCGGACGCCACGACAGAGAGGGAGGGGGCGCGATGATAGGAGTCATGATCGTCGACGACCAGGCACCCGTACGCATGGGCCTCGCCCTCATGCTGCGGCACGACCCCGAGGTCACGGTCCTTCTCGAAGCCGAGGACGGGAAGGACGCCCTCGAGAGGCTCGCCCATGCCGAGGATATCGGCGCACCGCTGCCCGACGTCGTGCTCATGGACGTCAGGATGCCGGGGATGGACGGCATCGACGCGACCGCCCGCATCACGGCCCGCTGGCCGGATACCCACGTCCTCGTCCTCACGACCTACGACGAGGACGACTACGCGTTCGGCGGGCTCTCTGCGGGGGCGTCGGGGTTCCTCTTGAAGGACGTCCGTTCACGCGACCTCTGCCAGGCCGTCCGCGCCGTCGCGTCGGGTGACGCGGTGCTCACCCCGCGTATCACCCATGAGGTGCTCGAGAGGGGCGTCGGACGGGTCGACCTCGACGAGAGGAGCCTGGAACTCGCCGCAAGGTTCAGGAGCCTCACGCAGCGGGAGCGGGAGACCTGCCGGCTCGTGGCCGACGGCCTCTCGAATGCGGAGATTGCCGGGCGGCTCTTCATCGAGCCGGCGAGCGTCAAGCGCTCGGTGACCCGCATCTTGGCGAAGCTCGGCATGCGCGACCGGGTACAAATAGCGGTCGGCTGGTACAAGGCCAAGATGGACGGATAGCCCCGCCGGACGTCACCTCCGACGGGGCCTCCGTGGTCGCGACGGTTCCCTATGATCGCAATGGGTTCCAGCGCCTCAAGAGACCTCAGCGCTGCGACGCCTTCCACATGCGGGTGTACTTGCCACCGTGTGCCACCAGCTCGTCATGCGTACCCGCCTCCGCCACGCGGCCGCCTTCTATGACAGCTATCCTGTCGGCGGTGCGGATGATGGGGAGCGTATGGGCCACCATCACCACCGTCTTGCGGTGGGAGATGAGGTTGGCGATGGCCTCGCGCACGGCGAGCTCGTTCTCGATGTCCAGGTTCGACGTGGCCTCGTCGAGAAGGACGATGGGCGCGTCACGCAGGATGGCGCGGGCGATCGACAGGCGCTGGCGCTCGCCGCCGGAGAGCCTGCTGCCGTTCTCGCCGATCCTCGTATCGTATCCTTGCGGCAGTGCGGACACGAAGCCGTCGACGTTCGCCAGACGGCAGGCCGCACGCACCTCCCCGTCGGTCGCATCCGGTCGGGCATAGCGCACGTTGTCCATGACCGAGTCGTCGAAGAGGAACACGTCCTGGTCCACCAGCGCGACGTTGCGCAGGACGCTCTCGGGCGCATAGCCCGCCACGTCCACGCCGCCGAAGCTCACCGTGCCGCCCTGGGGACGGTACAGCTGCGCGATGAGGCTGAGTACCGTCGACTTGCCGCAACCGGAGTCGCCGACGAGCGCCGTCAGCCTACCCTCGGGCACGACCAAGTTGAAATCGGAGAGCACACGCAGCCCGTCACCGTAGGCGAAGTCCACGTGCGCGAGAGCTATCCCCGTCCCCTGCATCGGCACATCGTCGAAGCTACCCTGCTCCCGGGGCTGTGCGAGCACATCGGCGATGTTGCGCTTGGCGATCTCGAGGTTGCGGTAGGCGGTCGCATGGATGAACAGCGCGGCGATGAGTTTGAGCGTCAGCAACGGCAGCATGGCGATGAGCAGGAACGACTCGGCAGACAGGATTCCCACCGTCCATGCGTTGTAGCACATGACCACCAGCAACGGCTGAGAGAGCCCCGCGACGATGGAAAGCCCGGCGCCGATGGGAAGGATCGCCGTCTCGTACACGTAACTCACCTGCGAGAATTCGCGCATGCTCTCCACGATGGCCTTGTTGTGCACGCCTGCCACCCCGTAGGCGCGCAGGGTCTGCATGCCGTCGACATGCTCCATGATGGCGCCGGAGCTGTTTGCCCGGACTGCGTCCTTGCGGGGCCCATAGACCTTGACCTGCCGCCACGAGAGCGCGATGGCGGGTATGAGCAGCAGGAGGGATGCAAGCACCACGATGCCGGCAGGGGCGTAGAGCCAGACGGTGAACAGGCCGAGCATGGCCGCGAGCACCGCGCTTTTGATGATCTCGCCTGTACGGTGGGTAAGTATCTGCTCGTAGTCGTTGACGTTGACCGTGAGCGCCTGGAGGTATTCCCCGCCCGTCTTGTCGGCGAAGCGCGAGAGCGGGATGCGCTTGATGGTATCGCCCATGAGGATACGCAGGTCGCGGCTGACCCGCGCCCCGCCCACCTGGCCGCGGACATAGCCGAAGCGGTACACGGCGAGACGTGCGACGAACACGGCGACGATCGCGGCCGATATCGAAAGCAGAGCCTGGAGGTCGATCTCACCTGAGAACACCTGGTGCATGACCAACCAGATCAGCATGAAGTTGAACCCGCTGAACAGACCCTCCACGACCGTGCACACGCATGAGACGTAGAAGTCGCGGTTCTTGGCGAAGGGATTCGAGACGGTTCGATCCGAGGCGGCCCTAGACATGGGAGGGACCTCCCTTCTCATCGTCGGCGGCCGTGCCGTCGATACCTGCATCGTCATTTCCGGAGGCATCCGGCCCCGAATCGGCCGCCCCGACGCGGTAGCTCATGGAACGCGACCTCTGATAGGCGTCCCAGGCGCCGCGGTAGTATGGGCTGCGCTCGAGCGTCTCCCTATGCGACCCCACGGAGGTGAGGTGCCCGTCCTCCACCACGGCGACGGCGTCGCAGCTGGGGACCACGTCGAGGCGGTGTGCCACGATGAGCACCGTCTTGCCCTCGCAGAGGTTCTCGATGGCCGCGTCTATGAGCGCCTGGTTCTCCGGGTCGGCCGCACTCGTCGCCTCGTCCAATATGAGGACAGGGGCGTCCTTCAGGATGGCGCGGGCGATGGCGACACGTTGCCGCTCGCCGCCGGAGAGCTTTCCCCCCAGCGTGCCGATGGGCGTATCATAGCCTTGGGGAAGCGCCGTGATGAAGTCGTCGGCCTGGGCGCGGCGTGCGGCGGCGCGCACCTCCTCGAGCGGGGCGTCGGACCCCATGCGGATGTTCTCGAGGATCGTCCCGCTGGTCAGAAAGGTCTTCTGGAAGACCACCGACACATGGGCGAGAAGGTCGTCGTAGTCGATGTCGCGCACGTCCACGCCGCCGATGGACACGGTGCCCGCCGTCACGTCGTAGAAGCGCCCCACCAGCTGGATGAGGGTCGACTTGCCCGAGCCGGACGGCCCCACGATGGCAAGCCGCTCGCCTGCGGCCACCTCGAGCGAGACGTCGTGCAGCACCTCCTGGGCACCCTCGCCGCCGTAGGTGAAGGACACGTCGTCGAGTGTGATCGAGGTGTCTTTCGGAAACGGGACGCCCTCCCCGAATACGGGCACCTCGAGGAGCTCCTCGACACGCTCGGCGCTTGCGGAGGCCTGCGACAGCTTGTTGGAGAAGTCCTGTAGGAGCCGCACCTCGGTCAGGTAGAGCGACCCCACGAAGGCGAACAGCAGATAGGTCGAGGCATCGACAGCGCCGTTCACCAGCATCAACGCACCCATGGGCACCATGATGAGCAGGCCGGCCTCGATAACGATGACATAGGCGGCGAACCCCGGTCCGGTCCTGCGCGCTATCTCGCACCACACGGCATGCTCGTCGTCCACGGCCGCACGGAAGCGCTTGAACGAACGGCTTCCCATGTCGAGCGCCTTGATGACGCGCATGCCGCCCACATACTCCACCATGACGGAGTTCATGTCCTCCAGCGACTTCATGGCGCGGTCCATGATGGACCCCATGATCTTGAACAGCGAGGCGAGCACCGCCACTGCCGCGATGGCGGGAACGAGGGTGGCGAGCGCCAACGGCACGTTCGCACTCAGGAGGAACACGAGCGTCGCAAGGGGTCCGGCCGTGTACATGAACGCCTCGGGCAGATTGTGCGCGAGCAGGAGTTCCAGGTTCTCCACGTCGTCGGAGAGCACCGTCTTGATCTTGCCCGTGCTGCGGTCGTCCATCTCGCCGAGCGGCGCCTTGGAGAGGCGGTCGAGGATACGGCAGCGCACGTCGAACAACGCCCCGTAGGCGCCCTTGTGCGACAGGGCCCCCGAGAAGCCGAACAGGACGAACCGCAGGACGATGCCCACCGCGAGGACGGTCGCATCGGTGGTGATCACCGAGAGGGTGCAGGTCCCCTCGTACACGGCGCACATGATGTCGAAGACCGCAAGATAGGGTACGGCCACCAGAAGCCCCGACACCGTCGCGCAGATGACCGCGGCGATGAGGTACTTCCGATGTCCTCCCGCCCACTTGAACACGAGGGCGATGGGATTGGCATCCTTCTTCCCTTTCGGGTCTTCCTTCTTTTCCTTTTCCATAGGACTCTCCTCATCCGGACGTCGGGACGCCCATCATCGCCTTCACCGTGTCGAAGTGCCCTCCCACCGACACCGGCGGCCCTGCCCTGCCGTCATCGAGAGGCAAGACGCATCCGCAGGCGCTGGCCACGAGTTCCAGATCGTGCGTGACGACGAGGACTGCACGGCCCTGGGCAGCCAGCTGCCCAAGCAGCCGTGCCACCAATCGCATGCCGTCGAGGTCGAGTCCGCTCGTCGGCTCGTCGAACACGAGCACCCGCTTGTCGGCCGCGACACACGCCGCCACCGCCAGGCGCTGCTTCTGCCCACCCGAGAGCGTGGCCGGATGACGGTCGTCCAACCCCTCGAGCGCAAGCTGCGACAGGATACCGGCGACGTCCACCGACCCGGCGGCGCGGCGCGGCAGGCCGAATGTCACCTCGGAGGCCACATCCTCGGCGAACAGCTGGTAGTTGACATCCTGGAACACCATCGACGAGACGCGCATCCGCTCCCTGCGAGAAGCAGTCGTGCCGTCGACCGATACCGCACCTCGCGCCCGTCGCTCGAAACCGCAGAGCGATCGGCAGAGCGTGGTCTTGCCCGCCCCGTTGGAGCCGACGAGTGCACAGACCTCCCCCGCATGCAGTTCCATGTCGACCGCACGGAGGACGGGCGTCACACCGTAGTCGAGGGCGAGGTTCCGCGCTGCGAGCAAAGGGGGTTCGCCACAGGTATCGGAGGCGAAGGGGCGATCTGCAACGACGGTGGATGCGACGGTGGCACGAGCCGTGCTGGCGACGGCCGGCTGTACCTCATCGAGGCTGCGGACGCGCAACCCCATCCGCGCGACCTCGCCGGCATCGAGTGAGGCGAACTCGGTCGCATCCATGATGCGGGCGATGTGCCCCTTATCCAGGTACACGTACCGGTCGGCGATACCGGCCAACCATGAGAGACGATGCTCCGCCACGAGCACCGAACAGCCTGCAGCCTTGGCATGCGCCACGAACGCCGCCATATCCGCGATCGAGGGCAGATCGAGGTTGCTCGTCGGCTCGTCCAAGAGCAGGTTGGCGGGATGCAGCGCCCAGATGCCCGCGAACGCTACCTTCTGACGCTCACCGCCTGAGAGCTCGAAGATGTCACAACCGGCAAGCGACGAGAGGTCGAGCTCGTCGAACG
>CAMXZR010000042.1 GCA_947253595.1 uncultured Olsenella sp.
CCCGTGGCACCGTACCCCCGCCGCGCTCCTAGGCGCCCGTCCCGGGGGACGCTGGCGGAGTCGTCGCAGCCGCCAGCTGGACCGACGCCCAGCTGGCTTTGGCCAGGCAGGCATGCTGGTATACTGTGCGAAGCCTTACCCAGGTCTGTGGTTGCGGGCACAGCGCCCTAGTCCATGGCAGACGAGGCCAAAAGGATCCACGTAAGCCCGGGCGTGCGCGTCCGGGCGAGCATGGCTCGTCCTAGAGGTAAGTCGCACCGCCCGTCATACTCTGAGGCATACGGCCTCGCGGGCGAGAGGGCCTCCAGTCAGGGCCGCCGCGGCGGCCACGGCAAAAGCCCCGGTGCGCGAGTGTGGGGTCAAATACCAGGTCAGCTGGGTAGGGCGGAGCTGCACCACCGGGGAGCCGCGACGCGGTGCCCGGGAGGCGCGGACCGCGGTGCCAGTCAGGTGCTCGAAGAAGGCGAGAGGTGCAAGATGAGGTTCCAGACGTCGAAGATGGTCGCCCCGCTCACGGCCGGACTGCTTCTCTCGCTTGCCTTGGGAGGGTGCAGCGTGCCCGACGTATCCCAGCTCGCCTCCATACCCGCCCGCCTGGCCGAGCTCGCCCAGGGGATTCCCGACCCCCTGGCAAAGACCAGCGTGGAGGACGCCCTCGCCGCCCGCGCGAGCAAGTCGCCCCAGGTCTCGGACGCCGCCCTCGTCAAGCCCGGAACCCTCACCGTGGGGCTCAAGGCCTCCTCGGTGGGCGTCCCCTTCTGTGCCCAGCTCGAGGGGGGCGACTTCGTGGGCCTGGACGTCGACCTCGCCTCCGCCGTAGCGGACGAGCTCGGTCTCAAGGTGAGCTTCGTGAGTGTTCCCAGCGCGAGCGGCGCCCTGGGCGCCAGCTGCGACGTGGTCATGGACACCCGCGCCACGGATTCCGGCTCGGTTGCGGCGGTGGGCAGCTACTCGCAGTCGGCGACCGCCTTCTTCCATAAGGGAGACACCGGCGTGGCCAAGGTGGAGGACCTCTCGTCCAAGACCGTGGGCCTGCAGGACGGCTCCGTCTCCCAGAAGGCCCTGCGCTCCACGGGCCTGGTCATGGAGGAGAAGACCTTCTCCAACCTCAACGAGGCC
Organism: uncultured Olsenella sp.; assembly: GCA_947253595.1. Taxonomy (GTDB): domain Bacteria; phylum Actinomycetota; class Coriobacteriia; order Coriobacteriales; family Atopobiaceae; genus Olsenella_I. Next base: position 1,120 of record CAMXZR010000042.1, read on the forward strand.
TTCGCCGCGCTTGACGCGGGCAACGTGGACTACGTGCTCTGCGACGCCTATTCGGGCGCCTTCCTCTCCATAAGCTACAGAGACGTCGCCTTTGCCGGCACGCTCGACGCCCCCGCCTCCCAGGGGATCGGCGTGCTTCCCACCAACACCGAGCTACAGTCGGGCATCAAGGCCGCCCTCGATGCCCTGCAGTCCAACGGCATCGAGGCGGGCATCCGCACGCGCTGGCTGGGCGACATGCCCCAGCTGGGCGACACCAGCCGGGTGAGGGACGTCCCCGCCCCCGCGGGGGACGAGGCCGCTGCGGCGGGCGGGGAGGCCGGCTCCAACGCCGCCACCGTTTAGGGCACAGCCGCCGCAGGACGTCCCGCCGCTTGTCGAAAGAGACTGCCCCCGCAGCCCCTCCTGGGGTATCTATGAATCACGGCGGGTCCCCTCGGGGCTCGCGCAAGGCACGCGACGCAAGGAGGTACTGATGGTCGACATCAAGATTTCGGGACGCAAGGTCTCCGTTTCTGATGGCATGCGCGACCACGTTCTTGACAAGGTGGGCGAGTCCCTCAAGGTGTTTGACATCCAGCCCATGAGCTGCGACGTCGTACTGCGCGTCGACAAGAATCCCTCCAACCCCGACCGCCGCACCTGCGAGATCACGGTGTTCGTCCGCGACAACGTGGTGCGCGTCGAGGCGAGCAACCAGGACATGTACGCCGCCATAGACGACGCGGCGGACAAGGCCACCCGGCAGCTGCGCAAGTACAAGACGCGCATCATCGACCGCAAGCAGCGCTCCAAGCAGCGCTCCCAGCAGACCATCCGTGGGGGCGCGGAGCTGGGCAACCTAGACGAGCTCCTCGAGGGAGAGGAGCTTGACGACCAGCTGGTGCGCGAGAAGTACGTCGACCTCGCGCCCATGACCGAGGAGGAGGCCCTGGTCCAGACCGACCTCCTGGGCCACGACTTCTTTGTTTTCGAGAATGCCACGACCGGCCTCGTGAACGTCATCTACCACCGTCATAATGGCGGCTACGGCATAATCAAGCCGAAGATCGAGACCGAAGACGGCGAGTTATAGCGAGGTTCGCATGAGCCAGAGCGACCAGAGCTCACCCAAGGACGCGAGGACGGCAGAGGCCCCGGCCGACGTGAGAAACGTGGGCAGGGCCTACCACCAGAAGCGCAACGTCAGGATCATCCTGGACTCCACCGCGGACTTCGCCCCCGGCGTGGCCGAGCGGCTGGGCGTCGAGGTGATTCCCTTCAGCTACGTCGACGCGGACGGCATCGAGCATCAGGACGACCGTTGGCAGGAGCAGGACCCGCACGAGTTCTACGAGCACATGCGCAAGAACCCGGGCGAGCACTTTCACACGGCGGCGGTCACGCCGGGGCGCTACTTCGAGGTCTTCGAGCGCGCCGCCCAGGAGGGCCTGCCTACCATCTACATGGGCCTGCCCGCAGGGCTCTCGAGCTCCATCGACTCCGCCCGCCAGGCGGCCCGAATGATCCGCGAGAAGTACCCCGACTTCGAGCTCTACGTCCTGGACAGGCGCTGCGACTCCTCCGCGGGCCAGCTCCTGGCCATCGAGGTGGTACGGCAGGCGTCCTACGGGCTCACGGCCGCCGAGCTCTACGAGTGGGCAAAGGACGCGCGCTACTTCATCCACGGCTACTTCACGCTGGACAGCTTCGACGCCCTCGCGGCGGGCGGGCGCATCCCCCCGGCTGCGGCAAACGTCGGCGGGAAGCTCGACATCAAGCCCGAGCTCTCGTACGACCTCAACGGGGCACTGTCCCTGCGGGGCATGTGCCGCGGGCGCAAGAAGGCCCTGCGCGCCATCATCCAGGACTTCAGGGAGAACTACGCCCACGATCCGTCACTCCCGCTGGGAATCGTCTCGACCGACGCCCAGAAGGACGCCGACTGGCTCGAGGCCCAGATCCGCAAGGAGAAGGGCTGCGAGGACCTGAGCATCATCCAGAGCACGGTGTCGCCCATCCTGGGCGCACACGTGGGGCCGGGCATGGTGGCGCTGGTGTTCTGGGGCAAGGACCGGAGGGAGAAGATCTCCCTCACCGACCGCATCGCCCGCAAGGTCAAGAAAGGTGCGCGTGGGCCCGAGGAGGGCTAGCGCACGACTGTAGGGGTCACGTGCCACCGGGTGCCCGAGGCGTCCGGTGGCATGCCCATGTGAGAAAGGCACGAGCGCATGACCAACAGCATCAGGAAGGTCGCCCTCATCGGAACCGGGATCATGGGGGCGCCCATCGCGGGGCACATCCTGGACGCGGGCTTCGACCTCACCGTCCACAACCGAACGCCCGAGAAGGCCCAGGACCTGGTGGAGAGGGGCGCGCACTGGGCCGCGAGTCCCGCCGAGGCGGCAAGGGACGCTGACGTGGTCCTGACCATGGTGGGGTATCCCTCCGACGTCGAGGACGTCTACCTGGCGAGCGACGGCGTCATTCGCGCCAGCAGGAAGGGCGCCTACCTGATCGACCTCAGCACGAGCGCGGCGGAGCTCGCCCGCGACATCCACGACGCCTCCGAGGTCGAGGACAGGCACGCCTTCGACTGCCCCGTCACGGGAGGTCAGGCCGGGGCCGAGGCCGGCACGCTCACGCTCTTCGTGGGCGCGGACGAGAAGGCCGCAGCCCCCGTGCTGCCGCTTCTCCAGTGCTTCTCCGACAAGATCTTCTACTTCGGCCGGGCGGGCATGGGCCAGACGGCCAAGCACTGCAACCAGGTCTCCCTGGCGTCCTGCATGATGGGCTATGCAGAGGCCATGGCCCTCGCCGAGGCGGCCGGGCTGGACGAGGCGACCATGCTGGAGGCCGTGGGCTCGGGCATGGGCGGCTCCGTGGCCATGACCATGCTCGCGCCCAAGGTCCTCACAGGCGACTGGAAACCCGGCTTCATGGCCGAGCACCTGCTCAAGGACCTCAGGCTCTCGCTCTATGAGGCGGAGCAGATGGGCATCTCGCTCCCCTCGACCGACACGGCCTTCAACCTCTTCGACCTGCTCTGCCAGGTGGACGGCTCGCGCCTGGGCACCCAGGCCCTCTCTCTCCTCTATGCCGAGGAGGAGGCGGGCGCTGCGGCGGGCCTCGACTGGTCAAAGGCCCAGCCGGCCCACGACGAGGACGGCTGCGACTGCGGCCACGAACACGGCGACTGCGGCCACGACCACGGCGACGGCGAGTGCTCCTGCGGGCACGACCACGCGCATCATCACCACGGGTAGGGGAGGCCGGACCAGCGGAAGCCTACGTCCGGGATGTCCCTCGGCCTCGTCTCGGAGTTAGTCTCGCCTTTTTTTTGGGTATAAAAAGCTAATTGGGACTGAATCTCGCCAAAAATGGCGTCGTTCGCCCACCCCAAAGGCACCAATCCACGCACGCGTTCCGGGCCTAAGACCTGCCCGCACCGCGCAGAAAGGAACAGGCCCCCCGCATGAACGAACTAACCCAGAGGTCGATGGCCGTTCTCATCGACTACGAGAACCTTGCCTTGGGCACGGGCAAGAGGCGTCGCAACGGCCACCAGGACCCCGGCCCCCGTCCCGACGTCAAGCGCATCCTCGAGCGCCTGGTGGACAAGGGCCGCATCACCGCCAAGCGTGCCTACTGCGACTGGCAGCGCTTCGATGACGCAATCACGCCCCTGCACGAGCTGGGCATCGAGCTCATCGAGATTCCGGACCGCGCCTACACCGGCAAGAACTCAGCCGACATTCGCCTGGCCGTTGACGCGGTCGAGATGTGCCTCACCAAGGACCACATCGACACCTTCGCCATCCTTTCGGGAGACTCGGACTTCTCACCCTTGGTCTCGAAGCTCAAGGAGTTCGGCAAGACGGTGATTGGCGTGGGCATGAAGGAGTCCACGAGCAGCCTCCTTGCCGAGGTCTGCGACGAGTTCATCTTCTACGAGGACATCGTGAGCCAGGGGGGCGTTCCAGACTACACGCAGAAGGTTCCCAAGGAGAGACACGAGGCGTACCAGCTCCTCTTCGAGACCATCGACGCGCTCCAGGGAGAGAGCGACAGCGCCGTGCTCGCCTCGCGCCTCAAGGACACCATGAAGCGCAAGCGCCCCCAGTTCAGCGAGCGCAGCTACGGCTACCGTTCGTTCAGCAACCTTCTGCGCGAGGCGTCCAAGCTGGGGTTCATCGAGATTCACCAGGATACGAAGAGCGGCACCGTCATGGTGGACGGCTTTGCCGAGTAGAAGAAGGGAAGCGCGCATGTCCGAACCCACCGAGGAAGAGAAGACCTCCGCAGCTCCGGCGGCGCTCGTCGACCAGCTGTCGGCGGCGGGTCGTCGCAGTCGACAGGACGCGGCCCACGCCATCGAGTCTATCGCGCGGACGAGTCCCGAGCTGCTGCTTCCCCATGCGGACAGGCTCGTCGAGGCGCTGGGGCGTCCCGAGGCCCAGACGCGCTGGGAGGTGCTCTCGACGCTCTCAGAGATGGTACAGGTAGATGCTGATGCGGTGGCGGACGCCTTCGAGGGTGCCGAGTCGTCCCTCTTCGACGAGGGTTCGGCTACCGTACGACTCGCAGCCTTTCGCTTCCTCGCACGCCTCGGGTCCACCGGTGCGCGCATGTCCGACGAGGTCTGGCCACTTCTGGACGAGGCGGTGCAGTGCTATCACGGCGACCCCGAGTACCGTGACATGCTGGCCTGCCTCCTGGACTTCGCGCACGGCGAGCTCTCGGAGGCCACGAGCCAGGCACTCGCTGCCCGCGTGGGCTTCGACGCGGAGAACGGCAGGGGCTACATCAGGAGCTTCTCGGAGCAGATTGTGGCGGGGCTGGACAGGTAGGCAGCGCCAGACGGCGTACAAACGAACGGCGGCCCCGAAGGCGGCTGTGGGATTCAAGGAGGTTCGCGCATGGCGAACGAGAACGAGGAGAAAGACGTCGAGACGCAGGGCAAGAGGCCCAAGGACGCTGCCGTGGCCTCGACGGGTGCCGCAGGTGCCCAGTCCGGCCCTGCCAGCGCGCTGGCGAGGCTCGGCGTGCCCGCCTGGGTCGGCGTTGCCGTGGCCTGCGCCGTCCTGGGCATCCTGGTGGGCAGGTTCCTGCTGGGCGGAGGCTCAGGGAGCGCCCTGGGCAAGACGACCCTCCAGGAGTCCGAGCTGGACACCACCGTCGCGACCTACGTCTACAACGGCAAGAGCCACAACCTGAGCGCCCGCGACGTCATCACGTCGCAGTCCTCGCTCAACTCGTCCAAGAAGGACGACGGGAGCTACGCGCTTCCCTCTGCCGACAAGATTCTTGCGGCTGCGCGCTCGCAGATCCTCCAGGAGGAGGTCAAGAGCCGCAACATCGAGGTCAGCGACGAGGATCGCGACGCCTTTGCCACGAAGTACATCGGCACCACCAACTACGACAGCGTGGCGTCGAGCTACGGCATGGACGCCGACACCGTGAAGCGGATGCTCTCGCAGTCCGCGGCCCTCGCCAAGCTTCGCGGCCAGGTCGTGACCACCGACGCCGGCACCCAGCCCACCGCCCCTGACAAGCCCGAGTCGGGCAAGGAGGACGAGGCCACCGCCGCCTACGCCCAGTACGTCATCGGCCTCGCCGGTGACGAGTGGGACAGCTCCGCGAACGCCTGGAAGTCCTCCGACGGTGCCTATGCCACCGCTCTCGCCGACCACACCGTGACCAACGACTCCGCCACCTACGAGGCCGCCCAGGCCGCCTACCACGTGGCCTACCAGAAGTACTCCACTGCCGCCTCTGCGGGTGCCTCCCAGTGGACCGACTTCGTGAACGGCCTGCTCAGCAAGGCGACTATCAGCATGTCCGCACTCAACGCGTAGGGGGGTGCGCTCCGGCGCTGGCGCGGGTACGGGTTTCGGTGCGTGTTCCGACGCGCGCGGGCGCCGGCATGCTCAGGTGCGAACGCGTTCCCCGGCGTGGCTGTCGGTGGCGTCGACTTCTTCTGTCGGGCGGGGCCTTCGGGTCCCGCCCGTTCCTCCCAGGCGAGAGGGGCCTTCATGCGCGTGGTCGTGAGCGAGTGCCTGAGAGGGGCTCGCTGTCGCTTCGACGGGGGGTCCAAGCCATGCGCCGCAGTGCTCGAGCTCTGCTCCGGGCCAGGGGTCGAGCCCGTCGGCGTGTGTCCCGAGTCCGCGGCGGGGCTCCCCGTGCCGCGCCTGCCTGCCGAGCGCAGGGGTCAGCTCGTGCTCCTCGAGGACGGCACCGACGTGACGGAGGCGTTCGAGCGCGGGGCCGCTGCCAGCCTCGCGGCGGCGCGGGACGAGGGGGCACGGGCCTCGGACGCCCGCGGGGGATTGCCGCCGCTCGCCATCCTGAAGGCAAAGAGCCCCTCCTGTGGCTCCGGCGTAATCTACGATGGAACCCACACCCATACGTTGGCCGAGGGCGACGGCGTGTTTGCCCGTCTCCTCCAGAGGGAGGGAGTCTGCGTGGTTAGCGAGGACATTGTGGAGAGCTGCAAGCCCTCCGTGGAACATCCCGTCGCGATCGTCCTGGGTACCGGCCTTGGTCACCTTGCCGCGCTGGTCAAGCCCGTGCGCAGGATTGACTATCACGACATCGAGGGCTTCCCGCAGGATGCCCGCCCCGTGAGGGGCCATAGCTTCGAGGCCACCATCGGCACCATCGACGGGGTGCCCGTGGTGGTGTATCCCGGACGCATCCACCTGTACCAGGGATACAGCGCCGAGGAGGTCACCGCGCTGGTGCGCCACGCCCATCACCTGGGCTGCCGCGACATATTCTTTGCCTGCGCGACGGGCGCCGTGCCCGGCAACGCCCACGTGGGCCTGGGGATCCTGACCGACCAGGTCAACCTCACGGGGCAGAATCCCCTTGCAGGCTCCAACCTGCGCGACGTCGAGACCCCCTTCGTGGGCATGACCGACGCCTACACCCCCTACTTACGCACCCTCGCCCGTGGCGTGGCGGACGACCTGGGCGTTACCGTGGAGGAGGGCATCTTCGCCGGCGTCATGGGGCCCTGCTTCGAGACCCCGGCTGAGGTGGCCATGCTGCGGGGGATGGGCGTCTCGTACACCGGCTTCTCCACGGCGCTCGAGGTGATCCTGGCCCATGCGCTGGGCATGAACGTCCTGGGCATGACGCTGGCGTCCAACGAGAGCGGCGACCCCAAGATGTCCCACCGGAGCGTGCTCGAGGCGGCGGAGAGGCATGCCGACGACTTCGAGCGCCTGGTGCGCGGCGTGCTGCGCCTGCTGTAGTGCACTTCTGCCTTGCGAGGGCCGACGCATGCGGGGGGGCGGCACGCATGGCCTAGCACATGGGGGTCGGCGCATGCAGAATGGCGCATGCGGGCCAGATTCATGAATGCCGGATTCGCGCTTGAAAAGGCCGAGGGGTTCCGTGTAGTATCTATCTGCTGCAAGGCAGCCATAGGGTTGCCAGCTTAGCTCAGTTGGTAGAGCACCGCTCTCGTAAAGCGGGGGTCATCAGTTCGAGTCTGATAGCTGGCTCCATGTAAAGTCGCAGGTCGGAGGGGGGGTTCGTTTCCTCTCCGGCCTGCTTTCCTTTTGCGAGGCGTTTCCCGGCGTGGTCTGCGGGTTTGTAGTCCGGCCCGAAGTTGTGTGCACTTTGGAGTCCAGCCCGAAGTTGTATGTGGTTCTCGCATACAAGACAAAACGCACTCGAATCTTTTACCTGCTTAAACGTAAACTCATACACAAAAGTAACGAGTTTTCAGGCGAGAAAACCGCATACAACTCCAGCGGACGACCGCATGCGAGGAGCTGGCCTTCCCGCTTCCGCGCACGCATTTTGGCATCCCGGCTTAAGTACCACTCCCAACGGGCATCCTGCGAAGAGGCTCGCGCGCGGGCCTTCCCGACCGACGCCAGCAGGAGCAGCACATGAGCCTTCGCAGCACCACCAGCTCCAACGACCGGAACACCATCCGCCGCACCCTCCACTACTTCTGGTGGGTCACCCGCCAGCGGCCCGGGGCCTTCGCGCTCTCGGTGGTCAGCTCCGTGGGCTACACCGCCCTCCTCACCTTCGCGAACACCTACGTCATGGGCCTCATCGTGGACCGCGTCCAGGCCTTGCCCGTCGACGCCGATCGGGTCCTCGCGGTCTTCGGCCCCTACATTCTGGCGCTCCTCCTGGTCAACGCCCTGGGGCAGACCCTCTCCAAGCTGCAGGACCTCTCGGTCTACCAGCTCGAGATCAACGGGAACTACCAGCTCTCGCGGCTTTGCTTCGACACGCTCTCGAACCAGTCGATGACCTTCCACAACAGCCGCTTCGGGGGCAGCCTGGTGAGCCAGACCTCGCGCTTCGTCTCGGGCTACTCGGGCCTCGTCGACGTGGTCACCTACAGCCTGTATCCTACCCTGGCCTCGATCGTGCTCACCGTGGGCATGCTCGCGCCGGTGGCCCCCAGCTTCGTGGCGATCCTCATGGTCATGCTCGTGGTCTACGTGGTCCTGGCCTATCGCATGTACAAGCGCATCCTTCCGCTGGCCGCCCGTGCCTCCACCTCGCAGAACCGCCTGTCCGGCGTCCTCTCTGACGCGGTGACCAACATCCTGGCCGTCAAGACCTACGGCCGGGAGGACTTCGAGCGCCAGACCTTCACCGCCGCCGACCGCGAGGCCATGGCGGCCGAGAACGCCAACATGCGCGCCACCATGCGCCGCGGCTTTACCACCTCGGCGCTCATCACGGCAATCATGTTCGTGGCCTCGATCTTCGTGTCGGGCGGCAACGCCTGGTTCGGCATCAGCGCGGGCACTCTGGTCATGATGTTTACCTACACCTACAACCTGACCATGCGCTTCAACTACTTCAACTCCATGATGCAGCGCATCAACCACGCCCTGGGCGACGCCGCCGAGATGACGCGCGTCCTGGACGAGCCCACGCTCGTGGCCGACGACGAGGGCGCCGGGGCGCTCAGGGTGGGAGAGGGTCGCATCGACTTCGAGCACATCGGCTTCCGCTACGCCGACGCCCAGGAGGACGACAAGGTCTTCCACGACCTCAACCTGCACATCCCTGCGGCCCAGCGCGTCGGGCTGGTCGGTCGCTCGGGCTCCGGCAAGACCACGCTGACCAAGCTCCTGCTGCGCCTGGATGACGTGCAGGAGGGTCGCGTGCTCGTGGACGGACAGGATGTGAGCCGCTGCACCCAGCGGTCCCTTCGCCGACAAGTCGCCTACGTGCCCCAGGAGGCGCTGCTCTTCCATCGCAGCATCAGGGAGAACATCGCCTACAGCCGTCCCGACGCCACGGAGGAACAGATTCGTGCCGCAGCGGCCGAGGCCAATGCGCTCGAGTTCATCGACCGTCTGCCCCAGGGCATGGACACCATGGTGGGCGAGAGGGGCGTAAAGCTCAGCGGCGGGCAGCGCCAGCGCGTGGCCCTCGCCCGCGCGATCCTGGCAAACGCCCCGATCCTGGTGCTGGACGAGGCGACGAGCGCGCTCGACTCGGAGTCGGAGGCGCTGGTCCAGGGAGCGCTCGAGAACCTGATGCGCGGCCGCACGGCCATCGTCGTCGCGCACCGCCTCTCCACCGTGGCGTCGCTGGACCGCATCGTCGTCCTCTCCGGCGGCAGGATCGTGGAGGATGGCACTCACCACGAGCTGGTCGAGGCGGGCGGAGAGTACGCCAGCCTCTGGAACCGCCAGACCGGCGGCTTCCTGGAGGGTGCGGAGTAGGGGACCCCACGCAAGGCTCAGCCGCGACTGTCGAGGTCATTCACATGAGAGGGGCGCGCTGCCATGGCAGGCGTCCCTTTCCTTTTTGGGTGGGATTTGCCGTCGCTCGGCGTCCGGGGCGAGCTTGGGTGTACGCTACCGAGGTCTTGCAGCCGGGCGGAAGCGGCGTTCGCGCGCAGCGCGCCCCTCCTCGCCCGATCAAGAGAGGTGAGAGCATGTTGCAGTTCGTCCAGAGGAACGGCAGGGGCATCCTGCTCTGTCTGGCCATAGCCATCCCCTGCTGGGTCGTGGGGACGGCCGTCCCCGTCGTGGGCGGCCCCGTGCTCTCCATCGTCGCGGGCATGGTCGTGGCGCTTTTCCTGAAGGAGCGCGGCAGCCTCGATGCGGGCGTCTCGTTCACCTCGAAGAAGCTGCTTCAGACTGCAGTCGTGCTCCTGGGCTTCGGTCTCGACCTGCGCATCGTCCTCCAGACGGGCGCGCAGTCTCTGCCCATCATCCTGCTGACCATCAGCTCGTCGCTCGTCGTTGCCTACGCCATGCACCGCCTGCTGGACGTGCCGGGCAAGATCTCGACTCTGGTGGGAGTGGGCTCCTCCATCTGCGGCGGCTCGGCCATCGCCGCGACCGCACCCGTCGTGGACGCGGACGACTCCGAGGTCGCGCAGGCCATGTCGGTCATCTTCCTCTTCAACCTGATTGCCGCCCTGGTCTTTCCCGCCATCGGTGCCGCGCTGGGCTTCAGCACCACGAGCGGCGAGGCCTTCGGCATCTTTGCGGGCACGGCCGTGAACGACACCTCCTCGGTCACCGCCACGGCTTCGACCTGGGACTCCCTCTATGGGCTGGGCACCGCTACGCTGGACAAGGCGGTGACCGTCAAACTCACGCGCACCCTGGCCATCATTCCCATCACCCTGGTGCTGGCGCTCCTGCGCGCGCGCAGGGAAAAGGGCGGCGAGGAAAGCTCCTTCAGCCTCAGGCGTGCCTTCCCCATGTTCCTGCTGTGGTTCGTCGCGGCGTCGCTCGTCACCACCGTCGCCGCGACCGCAGGGATCCCCGCGGTCGCCTTCGCGCCGATCAAGACCCTGAGCAAGTTCCTCATCGTCATGGCCATGGCAGCCATCGGCCTCAACACCGACGTGGTCAAGCTGGTGCGCACCGGTGGCAAGCCCATCGCCCTGGGCCTCTGCTGCTGGGCTGGCATCATTGCCACGAGCCTCGTGTCTCAGCGCCTGCTGGGCATCTGGTAGGGAAGCGTCCCTAGAAGAGCCGTTCGATGACCTCGACGATTCCGTCGTGGTCGCAGTCTGCCACGACCAGGTCGCAGGTGGTGCGGACGCGCTCGTTCGCGTTGCCCATGGCGACCGACGTCCCGGCGGCGCGGAGCACGGCCAGGTCGTTGTCGTCGTCCCCTACGGCGACGGCGAGCTCGATGGGAACGTCCAGGAGCTCGCAGAGGTGGCGCAGGCCCGACGCCTTGCTCACGCCCCACGGCGTGCATTCGAGGGATCCAACTTCGGCATAGGCAAGGACGAGCCTCGTCCTTGCCTCGAGCGCCTTCCGACTGCGGTCGCGTCCAGCGGCGTCATGGTGGTGGATGTCCACCTTCACGATTTCGTCTGCGTGCTCGAGCGCATAGGAGCGCAGGTCGTCCACCTCCGTGTAGTTGCGCTCGAACATGGGGCGGTATACGCCCACATTGAATTCCGCGCAGCGCTCGATGAGTCCGCGCTGAACGACGGAGAGGTCGCAGGTTGCCAGGTGCGTCATGGCGCCCTCCTCCTCTGCGGCGTCGAGGCAGGCCACGAGCTCCTTTTGGGGGATGGGCGAGTGGTGAATCGCGCGTCGGGCGCGCAAGTCATACACGAGGCCGCCGCTGTTGAGCGAGGCGTGGGTGAGGACGGCGAGCTCGCGGGAATAGTCGGCGATTTCGGCCAGCCCCCGGCCGGTCGAAAGCGCCACCGCGACGCCGCTGTCTGCCAGTTCCCGCACGGCAGAGAGCGTGTGGGGCGAGACCTGCTTCTGCGAGTTGAGCAGGGTGCCGTCCATGTCGAGTGCGAGGAGCTGGGGCTTTGCGCGCATCTTTCCTCCCGGGACCGCTTCCCTTCCTGCCTGAGTCTAATGGATGGGTCGGGGTTTCGAGCGATGGCGCCTGCATGTGATCGAGGTGCGACTGAAGCCAGCAAAAATAATAAAGTGCTGGCCTGCTTCGCGTAATCCCTGGCAGGAGAGATTCAGTCGTCAGAATTTCAAATTATGACGACTTGGACCATCGGGGAAGGTCGCAAGGACGAACGAAGGCCCGCCCCATGGCCCAGGGTCCCGCCGTGTGTCCACCCCGCCCGTTACGAACGCGTTTCGCGGGATGCCAGAACGCCGTTCTCGCTTGACGCACGGGCGGCTGCGTCCTTTAATACCCACTGTAGTGCTAGGAATTAAGGCGTCACTTCGATGGTGCCGCATCGACGAGTCCAGTTGGATGGGAGGGGAGAAGACGTGAGCCAGCAGCTTCGCAACATCACCTGCGCCTGTTGTCGCTGCGTCCCACGCCTCCCTCGACGTCGATGTCGGGTCGCCCGCGCGTAGGCCGGGAAGACCCCAGCACCGGACAAGCTCCGGCAGCCGAAGACAGACTGACACGGGACGGAGGCGCATTGCGTCTCCGTCCTTTTG
>CAMXZR010000043.1 GCA_947253595.1 uncultured Olsenella sp.
CCATCTACCTGTATAAATGTAAGCTACCAGCGGATTCACGAATCCTCCACAACTACTCCAGGATGATTGTGCGTAGAACGGACGTTCCCACGATATGTGGGGCATGCCGCTCTTCCCAACGCCGTCCAACCCTAAATGTGGTGCCTTTGGTGTCCCAAAGTGGGAGAAAGTGTTGCGAAAGGGGGCCAATGTCCTATTATTGGTCTCACGTTTTCGAAGGGGACTCCCTGCGAGCAGAGAGGGGAGGGGGACATGTACCTGACTGGCAGCTACCAGCACAACCTGGATGCCAAGTCTCGCGTCACGCTCCCCGCCCCGTTCCGCAGGCAGTTCGAGGAGCAGGTCTGCCTCGTCCCCGTCGGAGACGCGATCTACGGATTCACCCCCGAGAGCCACCAGGCTTGGATCGAGAGCTTCTTCCCCAACGGGTTCGACCCGCGCAGCAGGAAGGACGACAAGCTTCGCAGGGCCCTCTCGTCGAAGACCGTGACGGTCGACGTCGACTCCGCAGGACGCGTCGCCCTCGGCAAGATCGGTGCCGGGAGCCTCGAGAAGTGCGGCATCGGACGCGAGGTCGTGATCGTTGGCAACATCGATCACCTCGAGATCTGGGACGCATCTCGCTTCGGCCAGGAGATGGAGGAGCTCGAAGAGGACCTCGACGCGCTGATGTTCAGCGACTAGGCCGAGACAGGGGGTGGACCGCTTGACAGGCGAATATCGGCACGTGCCCGTGATGCTCGAGGAGGTCCTCCGCGAGCTGGACCCCAAGCCAGGCGAGGTCGTCTGCGACTGCACCCTGGGGGGTGCCGGCCACTCGGCGGAGATGGCCCGGCTCGTCCAGCCCGACGGACTCTCGCTTGGCATCGACCAGGACGACATGGCCCTCGCTGCGGCGACCGAGCGCTTCGAGCGCGAGGCGCCTGGGGCGGACCACCACTTCCTCAAGGGGAACTTCGGCCAGCTCGACGAGCTCCTGGTCGAGGCGGAGGTCCCCGGGGTCGACTGCTTCCTCTTTGACATCGGGGTATCGTCACCCCAGCTCGACATCCCAGAGAGGGGCTTCTCGTACCACGAGGACGCCCCGCTAGACATGCGCATGGACCCGGGTAACAACACCCAAACCGCAGCAGAGGTCATAAACCACTACGACGAAGCAGACCTCGCCCGGGTTCTCCGCGTATACGGGGACGAGAAGTTCGCCGCGCGCATCGCGCGACAGGTCGTCCGTGCGAGGGAGAAGGAGCCCATCCTCACCACCCTCCAGCTCGTTGAGGTGGTCAAGGCCGCGATTCCCGCGGCGGGGAGGCGCCATGGGGGACATCCGGCGCGCAAGACCTTCCAGGCCCTGCGCATCGAGGTGAACCACGAGCTGGACGTCCTGGACCAGGGCCTGAGGGCCGCGGCTCGCTGGGCGAACCCCGGTGGCAGGATCTGCGTGATCTCCTACCACTCCCTCGAGGACCGCGTCGTGAAGCACGTCTTCTCGGAGCTCTCGCAGGGTTGCATATGCCCGCCGGACCTTCCGGTGTGCGTGTGCGGGCACGTGCCGATACTCGAGGTCAGGACCAGGAAGCCCCTCGTCGCGAGCGAGGGGGAGCTCGAGCGCAACCCGCGGTCGCGGAGCGCGCTCATGCGCGTGGCGGTCAAGCTCGACGCCTAGCGCCGGACGGCAACACCGGCCTCAGGGCCGCTTGCATAGCACCATCGCGGCACGACGCAGCAGCACGTGACACCAACGCAGAACAAACGCAGCTCAGACGCAGCACAGACGCAGAAGCATGCGGAGGCGGGCCGCGAGGCCCGCCGACTCCGCAGCAGAAAAAGGGGTAGGGCATGAGGTACGCAGGGTCCGAGGCAGTGAGCCTCGACGCCAACGAGGGGAGGCGCCGGCTCGAGGAGCGCCGGCATGCGCCCTTCGAGGTCGTCGAGGGCGGGGGCCTCGACGCCCGCGCACGCCGCGGGGTCTCGAGCCAGTTCGTCATCGGCTTCCGCGCCGCCCTCTGCCTCATCGCGGCCATCTTCGTCCTGGGAGGCAGCAGGGTCCTCATCCCTACCGCGACCGTCCGCGTCCTCGAGGCCAACTCCGGAATCACCCAGGGCATCCGCGAGGCAAGGGTGACCAACGAGAACCTTCAGGTCGAGCGCTCGACGCTCTGCCGCTCCTCGCGCATCGACCGCATCGCCACCCAGAACTATGGCATGGTCTTCGCCACCAGCACCGACACAATCCAGGTGGGCGAGCAGGGCCAGGACGCCTCGCAGCAGGACGGCCAGCCTTCTGCAGATGATGCGCAGCCATCGGACGGGGCGGGGTCGGCTGCCTCCGAGTCCTAGACTCTACGTCGTGGACAGACGCAACGAACAGAGCCGCCTCGGGCGGATGGGAGCGAGAGGCGCCTCGTATGACGTGGCGTCCCGGCGCGGCAGGGGTGACGACTTCGGGCCAGACGACGGCTTCGAGGGCGTCGCCCGCTCCCTCTTCCTGGTCCTCGGCGCCCTCGTTGTGGTGGTCGTCGCGCGCCTCCTGTGGCTGCAGGTCATCCAGGCACCCAGCCTCGCCGCCTCCGCGGCGGCCCAGCGCACCAACGTGGTGGCGGTCCACGCCCGCCGCGGCACCATCTACGACCGCGACGGCAACGTCCTCGCCATGAGCCAGGCCTGCAAGACCATCTACTGCAACCCCCAGAAGGTCAACGACCCCAACGGCATCGCCCGCATCCTAGCCGAGAAGCTGGGTGGCGAGGCGAGCAGCTACCTCTCGACGCTGAAGGGCGACTCCAGCTTCTCCTACGTGCGCCGGCAGGTCGACTCCGCCAAGGCGAAGGAGGTCGAGGACGCCCTCGAGACCGCCCGGGCGAACGGCGTCTACTTCCTCGACGACGTCAAGCGCGTCTACCCCTACGGCGCCGTGGGCAGCCAGGTCCTGGGCATCGTGGGCACGGACGGCGACGGTCTCTCGGGCCTCGAGCTCTACTACGACGACGTGCTCAAGGGCACCGACGGCGAGCTCGTCTTCGAGACCGGCTCCAAGGGCACGCCCATAGCCGGCTCGTCCGCGCAGACCTCCACCGCCCGAGACGGCACCGACATCGTCATCTCGCTGGACATCGACGTGCAGGAGGCGGCCGAGAAGGCCATCGCCAAGGGCACGGAGGACTTCGACGCGGAGTCGGGCTCGGTCATGGTGACGGACCCCAAGACGGGCCAGATCATCGCCGCCTGCTCCACGCCCCTCTACGACGTGACGGATACCTCCAAGATCGAGGAGGGGGCCACGAGCCTCAAGCCCGTCTCGTCCTCCTTCGAGCCGGGCTCCATCTTCAAGCTGCTCACGACTGCCATAGGCATAGACAGCGGCCTCATGGGCACCGAGACCACCTACGACGTCCCCGCCTACCTCAAGGTGGGAGACGACTACGTGAGCGACGACGACGGCCGCGACTACGGCATGGACATGAGCGTCAGGGAGATTCTGCGCCGCTCCTCCAACGCCGGTGCCGCGCTCCTCGCCCAGGACGTGATAGGGGCGGAGCGCTTCTCCCAGGGCGTCGCGCGCTTCGGCATCGGCAGTTATACGGGCATCGACTTTCCGGGCGAGGTCCCCGGGCTGGTCAAGACCCTCGACCAGTACGACGGCGCGAGCCTGGGGAGCATGTCCTTCGGCCAGTCGCTCGCCGTCCCCCTGGTCCAGATGGTCAAGGCCGTGGGCGCGCTCGCGGACGGAGGCACCCTCCGCGCCCCGCACTTCCTCGTGAGCAAGGGCGGCCAGGCTGCGGAGTGGGGCCCGGCGGGTCAGGCGGTCTCGGCCGAGACGGCCTCTGCGGTGACCGACATGATGCGCACCGTGGTCCAGGAGGGGACGGCCGTCCACGCCCAGGTCGAGGGCTACGACGTCGCGGGCAAGACGGGCACCGGCGAGCAGGCGGGCGAGACGGGCGGCTACATCGACTACAGCTACGTGAGCTCGCTCATCGGCTTCGCTCCCGCGTCGGACGCGAAGGTCCTGGTGTACGTGGGTCTCAACGGAACTCCATATCTGGCCTCCGCCTCGGCGGCGCCGCTGTTCTCTACTATCATGGGTGAGGCGCTTTCGGACCTGGGCGTCGCACCCACCAACTAGGTGGCACATCTGCCCTATGGAGGAGTGACGCATGCTCGAACTTCAGGTTGACGACGTCGTCCGCGCGACGGGTGCCGCGGCGCTCGTGCAGGTGGGGTCGAATCGCGTGACCGATGTCCAGACCGACTCGCGCCGCCTTGGCGAGGGCTCGCTTTTCGTCTGCTTCCCCGGCGAGCGCGTCGACGGCAACGACTTCGCTCCCGCCGCCGTCGAGGCTGGCGCGGCCTGCGTGGTCATGACCCACGAGCCGGACGCCGCGACCCTGGCGCTCGCGGGCGGGCGTGGCTGTGCGCTCCTGCGCGCCGAGGCGGACGACGGCGAGGAGTTCCTCCTGCGCCTCGCCGGCCTCTGGAGGTCGCGCAATCCCCAGTGGGTCGTGGTGGGCGTGACGGGTTCGGTGGGCAAGACCACCACCAAGGACATGCTCGCCGCGGCGCTCTCTACCCGCTGGCAGGTTCACGCCACGATGGGCAACTTCAACAACCTCATCGGCCTCCCGCTCACGCTTCTCTCCGCCTCGCCCGACGACGAGGTCGTCGTGGCCGAGATGGGCATGAACCACAAGGGCGAGCTCTCGCGCCTCACGCGCTGCGCCAGGCCCGACCTCGCCATCATCACCAACGTTGGTACGAGCCACATCGGCATGCTTGGCTCGCGCGAGAACATCGCCCGGGCCAAGGCAGAGATCCTGGAGGGCATGCGCCCCACCGCCGGGGCCGGCCCTGCACCCGCCTCCTGCCTCTTCCTCTGCGGCGACAACGACTTCGCCCCGCTCATCGAGGGCGAGTACGCCCGCCCCGCCGGCGTCGAGGTTGCCTACGTGGGGTCCGGCGAGGGCTGCGTGGCGCGTGCCTTGCGGGTAGAGCTCGACGACGAGGGCCGCGCGTCCCTCTCGCTTGCCTTCCGGGACGGATGGGAGAGGGACGTCACCCTGGGCATCCCGGGCCGTCACGTGGTGTGGGACTTCCTCCTTGCCATGGCCGTGGCCGACCGCCTGGGGGCGGACCGCGCCAAGGCCGCCGAGGCCATCGCGACGATGCCCCAGACCCACATGCGCCTCGAGGTCGTCACCGCGCCGGGCAGGCCCCGCGTGATCGACGACTCCTACAATGCCAGCCCAAGCTCCATCGCCGCCGCCCTGGACGTGCTCCTCTCCATGAGGCACGAGGGCAGGCGGGTAGCCGTGCTGGGCGAGGTGGGCGAGCTGGGCACGGAGTCCGCGCGCCTGCACGGCTACGTCGGTGCCTACGCAGCCGCCAAGGACCCCGACCTCCTCGTCCTCGTGGGGGGCGAGGCGGCGTCCCAGATGGCCGATGCGGCGCTCACCATGGGCTTTTCCGAGGACCGCCTGGAGCTGGTCCCCACGGCGGAGGAGGCCGTCCGCGCCATCGGCCCCATTCTGGGGGAGGGTGACCTGGTCCTCGCGAAGGGGTCCCGCTCCGTCGGCCTGGACCGCTTCGTCAAGGGGGTGCTTGCCTGATGTTCGGCAACCCGAGCTATCCCACCTACCAGGTCTTTCTCTCTGTGGGCATCGCTGCGCTGGTGACGGGCCTGCTCCTTCCGCCCTTCATCCGGCTCATGCGTCACGAGGGTGTGGGCCAGCAGGTGAGGGCCGACGGACCCCAGCGCCATCTCCAGAAGCAGGGCACGCCCACCATGGGCGGTGCCATCATCCTGGTGGGGACGGTGCTCACCTGCGTGTTGCAGGCAAGTTGGACCATCGACCTGATCATGGCCGTGGTGGCAACCCTTGCCGCCGCCGCCATCGGCCTCCTCGACGACATCGAGAGCGTGGCGCACGGCCGCTCCCTGGGGCTCACGCCGCCCCAGAAGATGCTGGGCCTGGGCATCATCTCGGTCGTCTTCTGCCTGGTGGGGGTCAACCTGGGCGGCGTGGCCCCCTGGGTCGAGTTCCCCGGCGGCGGCTCGGTCAACCTGGGCGTCCTCACCACCGCGGTCCCCCTGGGGTCGGGCGGCTACTTCCAGATCCCCTGGCTCTACGTGCTCTTCGTCTTCCTGCTCTTCGCGGGGCTCTCCAACGCGGTCAACCTCACCGACGGCCTGGACGGCCTGGCGGGCGGCTGCATCGCCGTGGTCATGCTGGCCATGGCCATGGTCGCCTTCCGCTACGACGAGATAAACCTCTCGGTCTTCGCCGGCTCCATCGCCGGGGCCTGCATCGGCTTCCTCTGGCACAACTGCCACCCCGCCTCGATCTTCATGGGCGACACCGGCTCGCTTGCGCTGGGGGCGGCGCTCGCGGCACTGGCCGTGCTGACAAAGACCGAGGTTACCTCCCTGGTCATGGGCGGTCTCTTCGTCATCGAGGCGCTCTCGGTCATCGGGCAGGTGCTGAGCTTCCGCTTCCTGCACCGCCGGATCCTCCTCATGGCACCGATCCACCATCACTTCGAGAAGAAGGGCTGGGCGGAGGACACCGTGGTCATCCGCTTCTGGATCGTCTCGGCCGCCTTCGCGGCGCTCGGGTTCGCGCTCTACTTCCAGCTGGGCTAGGAGGCTCGCATGCAGACGGGCAGGGGAGGACACCTGGGCGACGTCCTGGTACTGGGCATGGGCAAGACGGGCGTCGACGTGGCGCTGTACCTCGCGTCCCTGGAGGAGGGCCGCGTGTCCTCCGTCACGCTCTACGGCGGCCTCGGCTCCGAGGCCGGGGCGACCTCGGCCAGGCTCGAGGAGGCGGGCGTGCGCGTGGTGCTGGGCAGCGAGGACGTGCGCGGCAGCTACGACCTCGCCGTCGTGTCGCCGGGCATCAGCGAGCTGAGCGGCTTCTTCGCCGCCGCGCGCGAGCGCTCGCGCGAGGTCATGGGCGAGCCCGAGTTCGCCTGGCGCGAGAGCCCCGAGCGCTGGGTTGCCATCACGGGCACCAACGGCAAGACGACCACCACCAGCCTCTCGTGCGCCATCCTGCGGGAGGCGGGCCTTTCCGCCCGCACGGTGGGCAACATTGGCACGCTGGCCACCTCACAGGTGGCGGACCGCGCCGAGGGCGAGTGGTTCGTGGCCGAGCTCTCCAGCTTCCAGCTGGCGACCTCCCGGTACCTGCACCCCCGTGTGGCGGTGCTCCTCAACGTTACGCCCGACCACCTCGAGTGGCACGGCTCCCTCGAGGCTTATGCCGCCGCGAAGGAGAGGGTCTTCGCGAACCTCGACTACGGCGACCTGGCCGTGGTGGGCGTGGGTGACGACTGGTGCCGCGCCGCCGCGGACCGGCTCGACGCCCGCGGCCTCAGGGTCCTGCGCCTCTGCGCGCGCCACGACGCGGGCACGCCCTGCTCGGCCTTCGTGCGCGGCGACCGCATGGTCGTGCGTATCGACGGGCGCGAGCACGACCTCTGCGCCACCTCTGACCTCGCGCTCAGGGGCGAGCACAACCTGCAGAACTGCCTCGCCGCCTCGGCCCTGGCGCTCGAGCTCGGCGTCCCCGACGAGGTCGTGGTCCGCGCGCTCGCGGGCTTCCAGGCCCTCGAGCACCGCATCGAGCCCTGCGGCGAGGTGGGTGGCGTGAGCTTCGTCAACGACAGCAAGGCCACCAACACCGACTCCGTGGAGAAGGCCCTGACCGCCTTCGAGCCCGGCCGCGTCGTGCTCCTCCTGGGAGGGCACGACAAGGGCACCGACCTCGGCTCGCTTGCCGACGCCGTGGCCCGCGACTGCCGCGTCGCCGTCTGCTTCGGCGAGGCGGGCGAAAGGATCGCCTCTGCGGTGGAGGCCGCGAGGGACGCCCAGGGCTCCCTCGCGCTCGTGGTCCGGGCACCCCACCTGCGCGAGGCCTTCGACGCCGGCGTGGCCAGCGCGCGCGAGGGGGATGTGGTGCTTCTCTCGCCCGCCTGCTCCTCCTTCGACGAGTTCGCCAACATGGCCGAGCGCGGCAGGCTCTTCAAGGAGCTGGTTGCCGGGCTGGGCAGCGGGGAGCGTCACTAGATGGCCCTGCGTTCCAGCTCCGCATACCCCGGCCGCTCCCGCGCCGACCGGGACGAGGGCGCGCGCTCCCGCAGGAGGCCAGGAGCCGAGGGCCTGATCATGGGCGTTCCCGCCCGCTTCATGGGCCCGCGCCTGGTGTTCGTCGCCTGCGTCCTGGGGCTTGTCGCCTTCGGCCTGGTCATGGTCTTCTCGTCCTCGTCCATCCTCAGCCTCATCTCGAAGGACGCAGGCAACAACCCCGCCTACTACCTGACCAGGCAGGCGGGCTTCGCTCTCGTGGGGATCGTGGGTGCGTACTTCTTCTATCGCGTCGACTACCGCGTGCTGGTGCACCGGATCGGCCCCGCAATCTGGATGGGCACCGTGTTCGCGCTGTTCCTGATCTTCCTGCCCGTCGCCGGCCAGGACGCCTATGGCGCCACCCGCTGGATCGCCGTGGGACCCTTGCACTTCCAGCCCTCCGAGTTCGCCAAGATCACGGTGGTGCTCGCCGCTGCGGAGCTCCTGGACGAGCTCCATCGCTCGGGGGGACGCCTCGAGGGCCGCTTCCTGGCGAAGGCGGCCGTCGTCCTGGGCGTGCCCCTGCTGCTCATCGTCCTCCAGCCCGACAAGGGCAGCACCATGATCTGCGCCGTCACCATCCTGGTCATGGCCTACCTGTCGGGCGTCGACTGGAGGGTCTGCCTGGGCGTGGCCGTCCTCGGCTTCGCGGGCTTTCTCGTCATCTCGCTCAGGGACAGCTACTCCCGCGCGCGCATTCTTACCATGCTCGACCCCTGGAGGGACCCGTACGGGGATGGGTATCAGCTCATACAGGGCTTCTACGCCTTCGGATCGGGCGGGCTCCTCGGGGTTGGCATCGGCATGGGGCGCGCGAAGTACTCCTACCTGCCCTTCCCCTACAACGACTTCATCTTCGCGATGGTCGGGGAGGAGTGCGGGCTCGTCGGTGCCCTGGGCCTCGTCGCCGCCTTCGCCCTCCTGCTCTGGTGCGGCTACCGCATCGCCCGCTATGCGCCGGACCTCACAGGCAGGCTCGTGGCCTGTGGCTGCTCCACCCTCATCTTCGTCCAGATGTTGCTCAACGTGAGTGGGGTCGTGGGTGCCTTCCCGCTCTCGGGCAAGCCCGTTCCCTTCGTCTCGTACGGCGGCTCCTCGATCATGGCGAGCCTCATGCTGGCCGGGCTGGTGCTCTCAGTCTCGAGGCAGTCCAGGCTTCCCCTGACCGAGCACGACGAGCGCAGGCGCGACTGGAGCGTCACCGAGGCCCCGCGCGACCCTGGACCCACGGGGTCGTTCGCCGGGGAGGCCACCCCGCGCTCGGCAAGGTCCTCGCGGGCGGACGCCCGACAGCGCTTCATCGTCCTGGGCGGAGGGGCCAGGGGAGAGGTGTCCCCCACGAGGACGGCGTCGCGTGCGGGTTCCATCAGGGCCACCCCCATCGGGAGGACCGGCGCCCGGGACCGCCAGGCACGCGGCGGCAGGGGAAGGATAGACTTGGGCCCCAGCGCGGGAGACCGCCTCAGGACCAACAGCGACGGGAGGCCGGACGTCCGCGGAATGAACGGGCGCCGAGGAGGCCGAGGGAGTGATGGGCGTGGCAGATAGGCTCAGGGTCGCCATCGCGGCGGGCGGAACGGCAGGACACATCAATCCGGCGCTCGCCCTCGCGGAGGAGCTGCGCGGGCGCGGCCACGAGGTGAGCTTCTACGGGCAGCCCGCCCGCCTCGAGGGCACGCTCGTGCCCCAGGCGGGGTTCAGGCTCAGCCCCATCAACGTGACGGGCATAGACCGCCGTCGCCCCTGGACCGTCGTGAGCGCCCTCTGGCACATGGCTCGCGCCCAGTCGGCGCTGGGCAGGCTCTTCTCCGAGGAGGGTGCGCCCGACGTGGCGGTGGGCTTCGGGGCCTACGTCGAGGCACCCCTCATCAACTGGTGCCACGCGCATGGGGTTCCCTGCGTCATCCACGAGCAGAACTCCGTGCCGGGACTCGCCAACAGGAACGCTGCGGGCAAGGTTCGCAGCGTCTGCGTCTCGCTGCCCGTGGCCATCGACGCCTTCAGGTCGCACGTCGCACCCGACACCCAGATCGTCGTGACGGGCAACCCCGTGCGGCGCAGCGTCATCGAGGCGAGCCGCGAGGAGGGCAGGCGCCGTCTGGGCATCCCCGAGGGTGCCACGCTGCTCCTCGTCTTCGGCGGAAGCCTCGGGGCGCGCCACATCAACGAGGGGGTCGCCCGTCTCAAGGGGGAGCTCCTCTCGCGCAAGGACCTCTTCGTGGTCCACTCCACCGGCAGGGGCGAGTACGATTCGGTGGTGGAGTCGCTCGCCCTGACGGGGGAGGAGGCTGCCCGCTGGCAGGTCCTGCCCTACATCGACTCCATGGGAGAGGCCCTCGCCGCAGCGGACCTCGTGCTCAGCCGCGCTGGTGCCTCCTCCATCGCCGAGATTGCGGCGCTCTGCGTGCCCAGCGTGCTCGTGCCCTATCCCCTTGCCACCGGCGACCACCAGACCGCCAACGCCCGCTACCTGGTGGACTCGGGCGCGGCCGAGTTGGTCGCCGACGACGAGATAGACGGTCCCGGCTTCGCCTCGACGCTGCTCTCGCTCGTGGACGACCCGGCACGTAGGGAGGCCATGCGGGCGTCCGCCCACGGCCTGGGACAGGCGATGGCCGCCTCCGCGCTCGCAGACCAAGTGGAGGGGGCAGCCGTCCCCAGGCGGGACGCGCCAATCGGCTAGAGTAGACGCAGCCCGCCGCGTGCGGGCTGCAACGCCCTGACTTCGAAGAGAGGAAGCCTCATGTCCTCATCACCCTCCGCCTCCAGCATCGGAAGCGCGCACTTCATCGGCATCGGGGGCGCCGGGATGAGTGGCATCGCCCTCGTCCTGCACCAGCGCGGCTGCAAGGTGACCGGCTCGGACCTCAAGGCCTCGCGCTACGTGCGCGACCTCGAGGAGGCCGGCATCGAGGTGCACGTCGGGCATGCTGCGGCGACCATCGACGAGGTCGCCCCCGAGGTCGCCGTGACCTCCTCGGCCATCCCCGAGACCAATCCCGAGGTCATCCGCGCGCGCGAGCTGGGCATCCCCGTCTGGCCCCGCGCCAAGATGCTCTCGGCGCTCTCCGCCGACGCCACCACGGTGGCCGTCGCCGGCACGCACGGCAAGACGACCACCTCGAGCATGGTCGCCACGATGCTCGACCACCTGGGCATGGATCCCTCCTTCCTCATAGGCGGCATCGTCGAGGAGTACGGCACCAACGGTCGCGACGGCAGGGGAGGCTACTTCGTCTGCGAGGCGGACGAGTCGGACGGCTCCTTTCTCTTCCTCGATCCCGACGTGGTCGTGGTCACCAACATCGAGGCGGACCACCTCGACCACTACGGCACCCTCGAGAACATCGAGCGCACCTTCTGCACCTTCATGGGCCTCGTGGGAGACGCCGGCACCGTCGTCATCAACGGGGATGTGCCTCACTACGTGGAGCTCGCGCGCTCCACGGGACGCAGGGTCGTAAGCTACGGCTTCGACGAGGGCTGCGACTACGTTTGCGTGCCTGCGCCGCGGGAGCCGGGCCTGGCGAGCCGCTTCTCGGTGAGGCTCCCCTCTGGGGGCTCCGTCGAGGTCACCATCAAGGCCAACCCCGGTCGCCACAACATGGCCAACGCCACCGCCGCCATCGCCGTTGCGGACTCCCTGGGCTGCGACCTCGACGAGGCGGCCGTGGCCCTCTCTGGCTTCGCGGGGGCGCATCGCCGCTTCACCCACGTGGGTGACGTCGACGGCGTCACCGTGGTGGACGACTACGGCCACCACCCGACCGAGATCCGTGCCACCCTGGCCGCCGCCAGGGAGCTGGGCTTCGACCGCATCGTCTGCGCCTTCCAGCCCCATCGCTACAGCCGCACGCAGGCGCTTGCGGCGGACTTCGCCCACGCCTTCGACGACGCCGACAAACTCGTGGTGACCGAGGTGTTCTCGGCGGGGGAGACGCCCATCCCCGGCGTGTCGGGCAAGACCGTCTCCAACGGCGTCGTCGAGGCCGGCAAGGTGGCCGACGTGCGCTTCATCGCGAACCGCAAGGACTTGGTCCAGCACCTGGTCGAGACCTGCCGCCCTGGTGACCTCCTGATCACCCAGGGTGCCGGGGACATCACCGCCATCGGGCCCGCCTTCATCGAGGCGCGCCTGGAGGCCGACGCCGAGGAAGAGGGGCAGAGGTCCTAGTTTGAGCGTCTTCAATGCATACGTTGCCCTCTCGGGCGCGGTCGACGCGGAGGTCCTGCGCGGCGAGAGGCTCTCGCGTCGCACGACCCTGCGTGTGGGGGGGCCCGCCTCCCTCTTCGTGACCGCGCACGACTACGCCGCGCTCAGGCGCACCATCGAGGTGCTCGACCGCGAGCGCGTCGAGTGGGTCGTGCTGGGCAGGGGCTCGAACGTCCTTGCCTCCGACGAGGGTTACGACGGCTGCGTGATCAAGCTGGGGCGCGAGTTCTCGCGCGTCGGCGTGGGGGAGGGCGGCCTGGTCTTTGCCGGAGCAGGCGCACCCCTCTCGAACCTCGTGAGCCAGACCCTCAAGGAGGGCCTGGCCGGGCTGGAGTGCTGCGCGGGCATCCCCGGCAGCGTGGGTGGCGCCGTGTCCATGGACGCGGGTTCTCGCCACGAGTGGATCGGGAGCCGCGTTAGCGGCGTGGTGACCCTGCGTCCCGGTGTGGGCCTGCGGCGCTACGAGGGCGCGGACGTCGAGTGGGGCTACCGCTGGTGCTCCATCCCGTCCGAGGAGGTCATCCTGGAGGCCAGCTTCAGGCTCGACCCCAGCACGCGCGAGGAGGTATCCGCCCAGATGGAGCGCCGCCTCGCCAGTAGGCGCTCGAAGCAGCCCATGGGACAGCCCAGCTGCGGCTCGGTGTTCAAGAACCCGGGAGCGCGCTCGGCGGGTGCCCTCATTGACTCCTGCGGGCTCAAGGGCTACGGCGTGGGCGGCGCGCGCGTCTCCGACCTGCACGCCAACTTCATCGTCAACGTCGGCGGCGCGACCGCCACCGACGTTGCCCGCGTCATGGCTCACCTGTGCGAGTGCGTGGCACAGAGGCATGGCATAGAGCTCGAGCCCGAGGTCAAGTGCCTCGGCTTCGGCCGCTAGGACGCGCCTTGGCAGCCCGGAGGCCAACGAGGAGGGGCACGCCGCGTCAGGCGGCGGGCCAGCAGCGACCGGCTCCCAAGGGGTCGGCGGCACCCCGCGCCCCCAGGCCCTCCCGCGCTGCGCGCGGCGGCGTGGCGCTTTCCAAGGCCGGACCTGCACCCCAGGGTGCGCGCAAGC
>CAMXZR010000044.1 GCA_947253595.1 uncultured Olsenella sp.
TGTGTGCTTCCTCTCTCGTGCAAGTTTCCCCTATGGGGCCAAATAGGTCCGATCGCCCGACTGGGCCGAGCTCGGTTCCTCAGTGTTCGTGCGGGCGATGCGGTCGCAGCTCGGCGCGGCGGCGGATCATCTCTCCCGCAATCGATATGGCAATCTCTCCTGGCGTCACAGCCAGGATGTCATCGCCGATGGGCATGCAGAGCGAATCGATCCAGGGCTGCGCGATGCCATGCCTTGCCAGGACCCCCCTGGCGAAGGCGGACTTGCGCGCGCTGCCCAGACATCCGGTATAGACGGGCTCTGCGGAGGCGACGCGCTCAAGAACGTCGATGTCGGCCGCATGTCCATGGGTGGCCACCACGACGTAGTCACGACGACTCACCTTGACCTGGTCCTCCAGGGAGCGAAAGTCGCCGCAGAGGACGCGCTGCGCCATGGGGAAGCGCTCGGCCACCGCAAGCTCGGGGCGGTCGTCGTACACCACGGTCCTGAACCCAACACTCGCGAGCACCGGCACCAGGGCGTGCGCGACATGACCCGCACCAAAGACGTAGACGACGGGGTCGGACCCCAGGGGCTCGGCATAGCTCCTGGTCGCCTCGTCCCACAGGGGCGCCTCGAGGGCCGAGCGGGGATCGTCCGACGCGAGCTCGTCGAGCGCGACTGCCTCGACGTGGTGCCTCCCATCCGACCAGCTCTCGCAGTACACACCAGGCCGACCCTGGCCGTTGAGCTCCAGGGTGCGACGCAGGACGTCGAGGTCCCCCTGGTCCAACAGGTCACAGGCGACGAGGGCGTCCCCGCCGCAGGCCATGCCCGTGACCTGCATGGTGAACCACTCGAGGAAGGGCTCGCCCCTGCCCGAGGCCAGGGCAAGGGCGCGGTCCAGAGCCATCTGCTCGACCCTGCCGCCGCCCACGGTGCCCATGAAGCCGCCGTCGGCGAAGGCGGCCATGCGGGCCCCCGCGCCGCGCGGCATGGAGCCGCGCGTGGCGAGCACAGTGCAGAGCGCGACAGGGCAACCAGCCTCGATCTCCTCGATGAGCCTGCGAACGAAGTCATGGTCGCGCATGGAGTCGCGGGAGTCGTTCATGGCCTTCTCCTTCCTGTGCGATGCCTGGAACCGTATCTGGCGGCAGACGCCGCCGAAAGACCTGCAAGCCGAAACGCCCCCGCCTCGCCCCCGCTAGGCAAGGGCGAGACGGGGCCTGAAATGCAGAATGGCCTCGAGGACGCCGCCCCCGATAGCCCGCGCTTTGTCCGAGACGGTCAGGCAGTGCTCGGGATTGCCGCGCGGATCGATGTCGCCGGACTTCATTCCACGGGTGACGGGCACGCCCTCCTGCAGCAGGCCGCGAAGGACGCCGTCTATGGTGCAGGGCAGGGGTTCGCCCGCCACGTATGCCGCGACGTCGCCCGCCTTGACCACGTCGCCTATCTTGAGCACGGGCTCGAAGCTGCCGTCCGCAGGAGCGCGCAGCACGCGGTCGGCCCCATGACCCGCGATGATGCCGGGGATGCCGGTGTTCGCGATGGGGGTCCCCTCGTAGTAGACGCGCCCGAGCTCGTGGCCGCGCTTGGTCTCGACCGCGGCGTGGCAGTCGACGGGAGCCGTAAAGCCGGGGCCCACGCCTATGACCACGGGCGCCATGTCCCTCGTCGTGCCCAGGTTGCGCTTTGCCAGGATGGCGTCCACCACCACGTCGGGACGAAGCTCCCCTATGACCTTGGCCTCGGGGTCGACCAGGACCGCCACCTCGCCCGAGCGCGCGATGCGCAGGGCGTCTGCGGCGTCCTCGGCCCGCAGGGCGAGCTGGTCCTCGACCATGGTCCGTCCCAGGCGGATGGCCTCAGAGAAGGCGACGGTGCGACGCACGGCAGTGGGAACGGCGATGTCGCACATGACGACTTCCATTCCCGCTCGACGCAGGCGCAGGGCGATGCCCGAGGCAAGGTCCCCGGCACCCCTCATCACGACCAGCATGCGACCACTCCTCACTCCCCCGCAGCAGACCCCCGCGCCTGTCATCGCAGGCGCCGTCCCGCTGTCCTGCCGCAGCAATCCCCTCTGCCGACCCCGATGTTTCTGGGCACCTATAACGGCATACAGAAAAAAGGTCCCCAGGGGCGAGAAGACCGGCTGCTACGATGCTACCAGCAGACCTTGAACGGCCTGCTGGACCATGTTCGCACAGTATATTACTAAGGATTAGTTAGTCTGATGCTTATTAGCGATTTTCTGCGAGTGGTGCCCGGAATAACCTGCGTGGTCGGCAGCGGAGGCAAGACGACCCTGCTCAGAACCCTTTCGGACGAGCTTTCGGGCAGCATGGACCATCCTGCGGCGGCAGCTCCTGGCAGCACGCCCAAGAACCCCTCTGGGGACAAGTGCTTAGGACCTGCGGTGATCCTGACGACCACCACGCACTTCCTCCCCTTCGAGGGAATCGAGACCCTCGTTGACCCCAGCCGCGAGGACCTCGCGCGGGCGGGCGCCATGCAAGGGGTGGTGTGCGTGGGCGGCCTGGGGAGGGGAGGCAAGCTCGGCGCACCCGCGACCCTCTCACCCTCGGAGCTCGCTCAGGCCTCGCCCTACGTGCTGATCGAGGCAGACGGCTCCCGGCAGCTGCCGCTCAAGGCGCACGAGACCTGGGAGCCCGTGATTCCCGCGGGAAGCGCAAGGACCATATTGGTGATGGGGGCGTCGGGCTTCGGGCGTCCCGTCCGCGAGGTGGTGCACCGCCCCGCGCTCTACCGCGAGCGCACGGGAGCGCGGGAGGACGACCCGGCGCGGCCCGAGGACCTGGCACGCCTCCTGGACGCTGAGCACAAGCTGGGGCTGGTCAGCTTCGACGTCATCCTCGTCAACCAGGTCGAGGACGCGGCGGCGTTCGAGGACGCGCGCAGGCTCGCCTCCCATCTGAGGCTGGAGGCTCCCGTCCTCGCCGGGAGCCTCCAGAAAAGAGAGCTTGTTCGGCTGCGCTAGCGGTGCGTAGGCACCAGCGCCTGGGACACGGGCGGGAACCTTACTCCTCCGCTTCGGAGTCGTCTTCGGGAACGATGACGTTCAGCAGGAACGAGACGATGAAGCCAGTGATGATAGGCGAGCCGGTGATGACGCCGGCGACCTCGGCGGGCAGGAAGCCCAGGACGGCGGGCACGTTGGTGAGACCCACCGCCACCGCCAACGAGACGCCCACGATCATGCGGTTGCGGTAGTTGAGGGGCTGCTCGGTGATGAGCTGGATACCCGACATGGTGATCGCCGCAAAGACCGAGAGCGTGGCACCGCCCAGCACGGGGTTGGGGATGGAGGTCATGAGGCCGCCGAACTTCGGGATGAAGCCGGCCACGATGAGCACGGCACCCACGATGACGAAGACGCGCTTGGCGACGACCTTCGTGGTGACGATGATGCCCACGTTCTGGCTGAAGGGATCGGAGGGGAAGCCCCCGAGGAGCGCGCCGAGCATGCCACAGGCGCCCGTACCCTTGACGGCACCGCCCAGCTCCTTGTCGGTCGCCTGGCGGTTGAAGCCACCAGCCGTGGTGGACGAGACGTCGCCGATGGTCTGGACGGCCTGGACCACGTACATGAGGACCATGGCAATGATGGCGCTGGGCTCGAAGGTCAGGCCGAAGTGCAGGGGCTGCGGAAGCGCGACCCAGGCGGCGCTGGCGATGCCCGAGGTGTCGACACCGATGAGGACGGCCCAGACCACATAGCCCACGAGCAGGCCGAAGAGGATGCCCAGGGTCTTCAGGATGCCCCTCCCAAAGAAGTTGAACGCCAGCGTGACCACCAGGACGAGGGTGGCAACCCCCACATAGATCGGGGCACCGAAGTTGGGGTTGGACGCGCCGCCGCCGATGTAGTTCATGGCCGTGCCATAGAGCGAGAGACCTATGCAGAGCACCACGGTGCCGCTGACCACGGGCGGGAAGAGCGGGCGAATCTTCTCCATCGCCATGCCGATGAAGATGGAGAGGAACGCCGCGACTAGCTGGGCCCCGAGGATGCCCGAGACGCCGTAGGTCTTGCCGATAGTGAGCAGGATGGGCAGGTACGCGAAGGCGACGCCCATGGCATTGGGAAGGCCCATGCCCACGCCGAAGGGAGAGAGCAGCTGCACGAGCGTGGTGATTCCCGCGATGAGCATGCAGGCCTGAATCAGGATGACCTTGTCGGAATCGGGAAGCCCCAGGGTCGAGGCAATGATGATGGGCGGCGTGATGTTGCCCACGATCATGGCCAGCACATGCTGCAACGCGTGTGGGACACTGGCCCCCCAACTGGGCTTTCCGTCGAACTTCCTCAGCTCTTTGAGATCGTCTGCTGCCATGAGTACGTCCCCCCTAAAGACTTTTTGTATGACAACAAGACGAAAAGTCTAAAGGCCAACCCCTCGCAACAGCTTCAGATGCGAGGGGTTGGCCTATATGTGCCGTTTGGGAGAGAAAACGTACCGTTCACAACGTGAAGTACTTTGGGCGGGGCGTCAGATCCTTCCGAGCTCCCTCAGGACCTTCTCGGGCGTCATGGGCCAGCTGCGCATCCAGGCTCCGCAGGCGTCGTGGATGGCGTTGCCGATGGCAGGTGCCGCACCGTTGCAGGCGATCTCTGAGATGGACTTCGCCCCGAAGGGACCATCGGCGTCGTCGACGTCCACCATGACCGCCTTGAAGTCGTCCGGCTGCTCGAAGATCATGGGCACGCCGTAGTCTGTGAGGGTGGTGCGCAGGGGGCGTCCCTTCTCGTCGATGGTCATGTCCTCGTAGAGGGTGTGGCCGATGGACTTGAGCGCGGCCCCGAACATCTGGCACTGCGCGAGCTCGGGGTTGATGGGCGTGCCGGCGTCCTGGAGCGCGTAATACTTCTGCACCTTGACCTGGCCCGTGCGGACGTTGACTGCGACCTGGGCGAAGTGGGCACCGTAGGGGATGGCGTTGGCCGTGGTGATGAAGTTGCCGTGCGCCACCACCTGGCCACGTCCGTTGCCGGCACAACAGGCGTGCGAGAGGTCTCCGTAGCTCAGGGAGGCGTCGGTCTTGGTGGAATGCACCTCTCCCGGATAGCGGAGCTCGAGGTCGGCCTCGTCCTCCCCCATCTGCAGGGCGGCCTCGGCGATGATGCCACAGGCGAGCTTGCGCGCGGCGTCCACAGAGGCGTTGCCGCTGAAGAAGGTGCCAGAAGAGGCATAGGAGCCCGTGTCGAAGGCGGCCGAGTCGGTATCGCCGGAGATGACGCTGACGAGCTCGAGGGGCAGGTGGAGGATCTCTGCCGCCACCTTGGTCGAGATGGTGT
Source organism: uncultured Olsenella sp. (assembly GCA_947253595.1). Taxonomy (GTDB): domain Bacteria; phylum Actinomycetota; class Coriobacteriia; order Coriobacteriales; family Atopobiaceae; genus Olsenella_I. Next base: position 5,306 of record CAMXZR010000044.1, read on the forward strand.
CGAGGCCGGTGCCGATGTCTGCGCCGCCGCTGTTCAGGATCACGGTGCCGTCGGTCTCGAGCTTGCAGATAGCCTCGGCGTGGTCCAGGCCGGGCAGGCCGCTGCCCTGCATGATCATCGCGAAGCCCTTGCCGATCTTCCAGTCGGGGTCGGCAGACTCCTCGCGCTTGCCCCACTCGATCATCTCGCAGCCACGCCTGATGCACTCGTCCAGGCCACAGGAGCCGACGGGCACCACATTGCCCTCGCGGCCCTCGCCGAGACCCTTTAGGATCTCGAGGCGGTAGCCCGTCTCGACGTGGTTCTTGATTGCCATGTCCTTGAAGTCGATACCGAGCTCCTCGGCCAGCTGGGCCATCGCCATCATGATCCCGTAGCTGCCCTTGGGCGTGCCATAGCCCTGGTAGGCGCCGGGCTGGAGCTTGTTCGAGTAGTAGGTGATGAGGTCGTAGGCCATGTTGTCGACCTTGAAGAGCGGAAGCACCTTGGAGCAGGAGTTCATGGGCACCGTGAGGCAGTGGTTGCCGTAGGCGCCGGTGTTGGCGCGCACCTCCATGAAGATGGCGGTGATGGTGCCGTCCCTCTTGGCACCCATCTTCACGCGCACGCGCATGGGATGGCGCGCGGAGGCTGCCACGAGCTCCTCGGCACGGGTGTGGCGGTAATAGACCGGACGGTGCGTGGCGTAGGCGGCATAGGCGCAGACGTCCTCGACGAGGATGTCCTGCTTGGAGCCATACCCACCGCCGACCCTGGTCTTGATCACGTGAATCTTGTTCTGGGGGAGCCCACAGACCCACGAGACGATGCGGCGCACGTGGTAGGGCACCTGCGTGGAGGCGTAGACCTGAAGGCGCCCACCCTCCATCTTGGCATAGCAGAGGTGCGGCTCGAGGGGGGCCTGCTGCACGTTGGTGGTGCGGTAGGTCTCATCCACGATGGCGTCCGCCTCGGCGAACCCGCGCTCCACATCGCCGATGCCACCCTTGTTGGAGGCGGCGATGTTCTTGTGGATGTCGGCCCTCAGCGGGAAGGGGTAGAAGACCTTGCCCTCGCGCTCGTCGCCGGCGTCCCTGTTGTACTCGTCCAGATCCGCAGGAGCGCCGACGCCGTATTCCACGATGCCGTCGTGCACGCGCGGCGCGCCCTCGGCCATGGCCTCCTCAACGGAGAAGACCGGGTCCAGGACCTGGTAGTCGACGCTGATGAGCCCACAGGCCTCCTGGGCTATCTCCTTCGTCTCGGCTATGACGGCGGCGACGCGGTCGCCCACGAAGCGCACCTTGTGGTTGAAGAGCCTGGTGTCGTGCGGAGAGGGCTCGGGGTTGCCCTGCCCGGCCTGCATGTAGGTGATGTCGGGGCAGTTGAAGCAGGTGATGACCGCCACGACACCCGGCAGCGCCTCGGCGGCGCTCGCGTCGATGGAGTTGATGTAGGCGGAGGCGTAGGGCGAGCGGAGCATGACCAGGTGGCAGGCATCGGAATCGACGAAGTCCTCCACGAAGGCCCGCTCCCCTCTTACGAGCTGCGGGCCGTCCACCTTCGACCCGGGCTTGCCCACGTAGCTAAGGCCGGGACGGTAGTCTGGCGCGATCTCTGACTCGTAGCCACCCTTGTCGCGGAGCTCGCAGGCGAGCCTGACCGCCAGATAGTAGTTCTCATAGCTGGCGTCGCGGATGTAGATGCCAGACAGAGCGTCCTTCACCTGCTCGCGCGTGGGGTTGGGCTCGTTCTCGAGCAGCCAGGTCAGGATAAGGGCGGTGGCGGGAGAGTTGTAGGCGCTCTGCACCACGCCTGCGTCGATGAGCGCCTGCTGGACGTAGCTCAGCTTGCCCGGCTCGCCCAGGCCGGCGGGGGTGCGGACCTCTCGGCCGTCTACCTCGCCCGCGAGCATGAGGTTGGCGTACACGGGGGTGTCGTCCACGAGCACGGTATCTGAGCCGCAGAAGCCCTCCCCGTCGTCGCTGTCTCGCACGCAGAGGTTTCCGTTTCTGACCAGCAGCTCGCGCAGCGACAGCGTCGGGTCAATCTCGAAGCTGCGCTCGCGACCGTCGATCTTGCACTCGATCCTCATCGTGCATCATCCCTTCCAGCATCCTCGAGCATGCGGGCGAGGGTGACACCCGCGAGGTAGCGCTTGTATCTCTCGCTTCCGTACATGTCGCTGGGGATTGACGCGTCCAGCCCGTAGGAGAGCTCGACCAGCTCGTCCTCGCCGGCACCGCGCGCGGCGGCGTCGCCGAGCTCGGGCGAGACGAACGTCCCCACGCCCTTGACCGTAAGCGCCACGCGAGCCGCGCCGTCGCGCATGCAGAGCGAGACGACGAGGTAGGAGAGGCTCTCCATGGTGTTGGCGTAGCGCTTCGAGGCGACCCAGCCGGGATCGGCGGGAATGATGACGCGACGGATGAGCCTGCGCTCCGGCCGCGTCTGCGCCCACTCGGCGACGCCCAGCCTCCTCGTCGCGCCGGATTCGTTCATGAGCTCGACGCTCGCGCCCACGGCGAGCAGCGTCGCCGCGAGGTAGGAGTCGTCGCGCCAGGAGGCGACGTTGCCTCCGACGGTGGCCATGTTGCGCTTGGTACGCGACCCCATGAAGAGCAGGGCCTCCTTGAGGTAGGAGGGGACCAGCTCGCTCTGCAGGGCCTCCTGGAAGCTCGTAGCGGCACCAATCAGTACCTCTCCGTCACTCTCCTCGACTCCCGCCAGCTCGGTAACGCGGCCGATGGATACCAGCCGCTGGTGGTGCAGGGGCGAGCCGAGCCTGTTGAGCTCGGTCCCCCCGGCGAGGTAGCCCGCACCGGAGGCGGCCAGCTTGGCCGCCTCCTGCGCAGAGGCCGCAATGACAAGTCTCTCGTCCATGTAATACTCCGATGAACAGACGCGCGAACGGCACGGCGCGCACTTCCTCCCAGCAAACGTCGGTTCGGCACGGTCAGGGAGGACTATTCCATGCGAATCCATCGTGCGCCTAAAGCAAGGCAAAAGATAGTCGAAACCAGGCGAACGTCCCCAAGAACTAGGCCTATGAGCTGCAGATACGTAATATTTTTAGAAGCATAACGCCTGCCTGCCGCGCCGCTGCGCACCCGACTGACGGCACCCGTCTGGCCCACCGCTCCCATCGACATTCGTCTAGCCCTAGCGGTCCCCGTCCCAAGCGGACCATCTTGTCTCTCGCCCCATTTTTCCGTCAATAATCGATGCAAGGCGTGGTAAGAGACAAGATGGAGCGTCGCCCTCCCCAGCCTTGTTCGAGGGGCGCGGCACGTGCCAGAGCTGACCATCCAGGACGGGTCGCCCCAGGTTGCAACCCCCCCTGCGCACAGGGGGAGCCCCGGGCGGCGCTTCGCCCGGGGCCCCAAAAGTTGTCGCATGCGCGGCGGCATGCCCCTCCTCTAGACCCTGGCCACGGCCTTGATCTCGACCTTCGCGCCCTTGGGCAGGGCCACGACCTGGAAGGCGGCGCGCGCGGGATACGGGGCCTCGAAGAACTCGGCGTAGACCTCGTTCATGGGGCCGAACTCGGCGATGTCGCTCAGGAGAACGGTGGTCTCGACGACGTCGGCCATGCTGGCGCCGGCGGCCTCGAGGACGTTCTTGACGTTGGTCAGGCTCTGGCGGGTCTGGCTCCTGATGTCGTCACCGGCGAACTCTCCGGTGGCGGGGTCGACGGGGAGCTGGCCCGAGACGTTGATCGAGACGCCCTCGGCCTGGATGGCGGCGGAGTAGGGTCCGACGGCGGCGGGTGCCTTGTCGGTGACGATGGCCTTCTTGTTCATTCCAAACTTCCTTTCTTCTCTCGCCGGACGCACCAGAGCGGCCGACGTTGGAACCACTTCCGTTTGCTGGGATAACGAATCCCCACCGCGACTCGCTATCGGCTGACGTAGCTTCCGGGCTTCTCGCCCGTGGGCTCCCCGTCACGCACCACGAGGACGCCGTTGACGAAGACGTACTTCGCGCGCCCCTGGACCTCGAAGCCCTCGTAGGGCGTGTAGTCCACGTTCTGGTGCTGCGTGGCCGCCTCGATGGTCCAGCGCTGGCCTGGATCCCAGACGCAGACGTCCGCGTCGGATCCTTCGGAGAGCACGCCCTTCCGGGGATACATGCCAAAGACCCTTGCGGGGTTCTCGCTCATGAGCCGACAGAAGTCCTGGGGGCCGAGAACGTCGGCGAAGCTGGTCATGACCAATGCGGGACGATGCTCGACGCCGGGACCGCCATTGGGGATTCTGGTGAAGTCGCCGACGCCGCGGTCCTTCTGGCCCCTGAGGTTGAAGGCGCAGTGATCGGTGGCGAGGGTGTCTATCTCTCCGTCACAGACCGCCTGGCGCAGCACGGCCACGTCGTGGGGCTTGCGCAGCGGGGGGCTCATGACGTATTTGGCTCCCTCGAAGCCAGGCTCGAGGTAGCGGGTGTCGTCGAGCAGGAGGTACTGGGGGCAGCTCTCGACCGCGACGTCGACGCCGCGCGCCTTCGCGTCGCGAATCGCCTCGAGCCCCAGCGCCGTGGAGAGGTGCACGATGTTGATGCGGGCGCCCGAGAGCTCCGCCAGGTAGCACAGGCGCGAGATGGCCTCTGCCTCGCAGACGTCCGGACGGCTCATGGGATGCCCCTCCGGACCCGTGATGCCGCGGGCGAGCGTGCGACGCTGGAGCTCGTTCACGAGGGTGCCGTTCTCGCAGTGGACGCAGAGTATGCCGCCGCGGTCCCTGATCGACTCCAGGACCTCGAGGGTCTGGGCATCGTCCAGGCGCAGGTGGTCGTAGGCGAAGTAGGTCTTGAACGACACGATGCCCGCATCGAACATGTCGTTGACCTCAGACCTGGTGTGTTCGTTCCAGTCTGCCATGGCCATGTGGAAGGCATAGTTGGAGGTGCAGGTCCCGTCCGCGCGGGCGTGCCACTCCTTGAGGGCCTCCGCCAGCGTCATCCCCTTGTCCTGGGTGGCGTAGTCCACGATGGTCGTGGTTCCGCCGCACGCGGCGGCTCGGGTGCCCGTCTCGAAGCTGTCTGCCGTCCAGTCCATGCCCGTCCAGCACTGCATATGCGTGTGGGCGTCTATGAAGCCCGGGAAGACCCAGCAGCCATCGGCATCCACGACCTCGTCGGCGTCCGTGGCCTCGATGCAGGCGGCCACGCGAGCGATCCTGGCACCATCCAGGGCCACGTCACCGCGCACCAGGCCATCGGGCAGTACGAGCTTGCCACCCTTGATCAGCTTCATGCGAACCATCTCCTTTGTCGCTGCTGGCGCCCGCAGGCGTCCGCACCAATCCGCAAGCGAAGGGGCTACTCCTCCCCCCTGACCAAGCGCTCGAGACGAGCGAGCTCGTCGGGGGTGTCCACGTCCTCGAGCTCCTCTGGGCGCTCCGCCTCCACCAGACGGAGACGTCGGGCCAGCTCGGCATCCTGACTCAGGAGCCCCGTTCCGCCCACGTCGCCCTCGAGGCCCCTCAGCCCCTCGAAGCAAGAGGCCGGAAAGAGGACGGGGCCACCAGGCTTGCCCTGCCAGGACAGGCGCACGACACGCGAGGGATCCTCGCGGAAGGCCCTCACCAGGGAGCGGACGCTCCTCTCTCCCAAGAGGGGCTGGTCGCCCGTGACGAACATGCAGCCGTCCCATCCGGCATCAAGCGAGAGGCCCATGCGGACCGTGTCGCTCTGGAGGGGCAGCTCGTGCCTGACCGAGCGCACCCCCAGGCGGTCGCAGAGGTCCTGGACCTCCCGCCAGCGCGTGACGACCACGGGGTCGACCAGGTCGAGGGGCAGCGAACGAAGCGTGCGCTCGAGGACGGGGGTGCCCGCCAGCGGCGTCACGAGCTTGTTCGAGCCAAAGCGACGGGCGAAGCCCGAGGCCATGACCACGGCACCTATGCGGCCGCAGACGTCCTTTCCTGGTGCGCCCGTCGCAGGGATACCGCTCCCAAAGCCGCCGAAGCACTCGTCAAAGGAGCGCGTCCCAAAGACGCGGCAGGCAGAGCTCCAGCGCTCGTAGCGCTCGAGCAGGTCTAACGCCTCGGGGGTCAGGCGAGAGCCACCGCCGCCGGAACCGCCGATCGTGCGACTCGTGAGCTTGACCCCCATCGACCTCTCGGCCACCTTGAGCATGCGAATCGCCTTCGTGTAGGCCATGCCCATGGACATGGCAGCGGAACGCAGGCTCCCCGTGGTCTGGACTGCCTGCAGCAGTCTGCAGGGCCCCGGACCGAAGCACCGCGTTCCGTTGTCATCCAGGACGAACATGGCCTGTGAGGGTCTCATAGCCGCTCCTCCCGAGCTTTGGGGCGGGGCGACGGTACCGTAGCACGAACCGTCGCCCCATCCGTCGGGACCGCAGCCAGACGACTGCGGTCCCGCTATGCGGATTCTACGCCTCGTACCAGCGAGCCTCGCCGCGCTCCTCGAGCGCCCTCAGCGTGGCGACGGGATCCTTGGCCTTCTGCAGGAAAATCATGGAAGCCACGGCATAGGGCTTGTAGCTGGCCTCCTTGTACAGGCCGTCGCGGTGGTAGTCGAAGACCTCGTTGGCGACCTCGCCGTGCTCGCAGGACACGCCGTTTATGTCGGCCGGCAGCGGGTGCATGTAGACGGTGTCCTTGCCGTTGGCGGTCTTCTCCATGAGCTCGGGCGTGCAGCACCAGTCCATGTGGGTGGCGTTCTGGGCGAGAAGCCTCTTCTCGAGCTTGTCGATGCCTGCGGCGTCGCCGGCGGCATAGAGCTTGGTGCGCTCCTCCATGGCAGCGTAGGGAGCCCAGCTCTTGGGAATGACGATGTCGGCGCCCTCGAAGGCCTCGGCCATGCTGTTGGTCTTCCTGAAGCTGCAGCCACTCTCCTCGGCGTACTTGCCGGCCTGCTCGACCAGGTCGGGCATGAGGTCGTAGCCCTCGGGATGGGCGAGGGTGACGTCCATGCCAAAGCGGGTCAGCAGCATGATGAGGGACTGGGGGCAGCTGAGGGGCTTGCCGTAGGAGGGCGAGTAGGCCCAGGTGACGGCGACCTTCTTGCCGCGGAGCTTGTCAAGCCCGCCGAACTCGTTGATGAGGTACAGCATGTCTGCAGAGGACTGCGTGGGGTGGTCGGAGTCGGACTGCAGCGACACCAGGGTCGGACGGTGGTCCAGGATGCCGTCACGCCAGGACTGCTCGACGGACTCCGAGACCTCCTTCATGTAGGCGTCGCCCTCGCCGATGAACTTGTCGTCGCGGATGCCG
>CAMXZR010000045.1 GCA_947253595.1 uncultured Olsenella sp.
GTCTCGTTGCAATGGAAGCGGAAGTCCTGGGAGCCCGCGGAAGCGGTGGTGCCTCCCCGGAGGAATTGGATGCCCTGGAACGCCTGGTCGGGCTCGGGGTGGCCGTCGTCCCCCTCTGCGTGGGCGGCGAGGGGGAGCTTGCGGATCTGCTCGGGGGGAGGTCCTCCCTGCATTCCGCGGCCATACTGGAGGGTGGCGCGGTCGTCGTCGACGGGGGTCGGGTGCATCGCCTCCCCACGGCACGGGGGTTCGAGGATGGCCTGGCGTCCCTGCTCGCGTCCCATGGGCACGGATGGGAGGACGTGGCCTTCCTGGGTGCCTCCGAAGCGGGGTTCGGCTGCATGCTCCGGGCGGGATGCTCCGTCGCCTGCGAGGACGCCCCTGCAGGGCTGCTCGAGGCGGCGCGCTACGTGATGGGCCGCCGGGACGAGGGCGGCGTGGTGGCGGCCCTGAGGGAACTCGCCGACAGCGTCGAATGGGGAGAGGAGCCCTCCTTCGTGCGCCGGGAGAGCGAGCGGCATCCGGGGTTGGGCGACGACGAGAGGGCGGGCGAGCCCAGGCGCGGGGGAATTTTCCTCTTGTTGGGCCTTGCGATCTCCCTCGCCGCAGCCTGGCTCATGCTTGCGTCGCTCGAGCGTGGGGTCGCCTGGACCCTTGCTGCGGTGCTTATGGGCCTTGCGGGAGTCGCCATCTTCTACCTGGGGGTTGGTCGCGTCCGCGATGCGAGGGAGCGGCGCGGATGAAGCTAGGCTCCCTCTCGCCAGGGGACGAATCCCTATGGCCGAATGCATGTCGGCCAGCAGGCCTCCTGTGTCATGATAGTCCCAGAAAGGGGGTCCACGTGGCGCTCATCGAGTTCAGGGACGTGTGCAAGACCTACAAAATGGGCGACGTCGAGGTGCGCGCCGTCGACGGCATGAGCTTCTTCATCGAGCGGGGCGAGCTCGTCGTCATCGTGGGACCCTCTGGCGCGGGCAAGACGACCGTCCTCAACATGCTGGGCGGCATGGACTCCTGCAGCTCCGGCGAGATAGAGCTGGACGGTCAGCTCGTGAGCGCCATGGGTGAGCGGGAGCTCACCCAGTACCGGCGGCACGACATAGGCTTCGTGTTCCAGTTCTACAACCTGGTGCAGAACCTCACCGCCCTGGAAAACGTCGAGCTCGCCAGCCAGATCTGCCGTGACCCCCTGCCTGCGGCCCAGGTGCTTGGCCAGGTGGGCCTTGCCGACCGTGCCGACAACTTCCCCTCGCAGCTCTCGGGGGGAGAACAGCAGCGCGTGGCCGTCGCCCGCGCACTGGCCAAGAACCCCAAGCTCCTCCTCTGCGACGAGCCCACGGGGGCCCTCGACTACAAGACGGGGAAGCAGGTCCTCAAGCTCCTGCAGGACAGCTGCAGGAAGGATGGGCGCACCGTCGCCATCGTAACGCACAACCTCGCCTTCACGGGCATAGCCGACCGCGTCATTCACGTGCGCGAGGGGCACGCCCAGAGCATAGAGACGAACAACCATCCCGTCGACGCGCTCACGGTGGAGTGGTAGCGCCATGCCGGGCGTGCCCGACAATACCAGGCCAGAAGGCCGGAGGAGGGTCCCCGCCTTCTGGGTCGAGCTCGCCCGCGGCGTGAGGGGCTCCCTCGGTCGCTTCCTGGCGATCATGGGCATCGTCGCCCTGGGCTGCGGCTTCTTCGCGGGCCTACAGATGAGCGGGGCGGACATGAGGATGGCCGCGGACCGCTACTACGACGGGACGAGGCTCTGGGACCTCAGGGTCATCAGCACGCTGGGCCTGGACGACGCGGACCTCGGACGCCTCGCGGGCATCGACGGCGTCGAGGACGTCATGCCCTCGCGCTCCGCCGACGCCACGGCCCGCCTGGGCGACGAGCAGCTCGCCGTCCGCATCAGCTCGCTCCGGACGGAAAGCGCCAAGGCCTCGAGTCAGCAGGGGCAGGAATCCATGGGATCGGACGACGATTCCTACCTGAACAGGCTCTTCCTGAGGAGCGGGCGATGGCCCGAGGGCCCCAACGAGTGCGTCGTCTGCTCCGACGCACCGGTGGGTGCGCGCGAGGGCCAGGAGGTCGACGTCCTCTATGGGGGCAAGGGCTTCTCGGACCTCTTCGAGGCGAGGGAGCTCAGGGTCGTGGGCACGGTCAGCTCGCCCGACTACCCCTACACAGGCAGCCTGGGCTCCACCAGGCTGGGCAGCGGGTCCATCGAGCAGCTCGTCTTCGTCGGAGAGGACGCCTTCAAGGAGGGGAGCCCCTATACCGAGGCATTCCTGACGGTGAGGGGTGCGAGGGAGGAGGCGAGCGAGTCGGATGCCTACTTCGACGTCGTGGGCAAGGCGAAGACGGCGCTCGAGGAGAGGACCGACGACCTCGAGGGCGAGCGGCAGGGTGACCTCAAGGCGAAGGCGCAGTCCGAGCTCGACGGGAAGTGGGCCGAGTACGAGGGGCAGCGCGAAGAGACCTACGGAAAGCTGACTGACGCAAAGGCGGTGCTCGACAGCGCCGCCGAACGCATCTTACGCGGGCAGGCGGAGCTCGATGCCGGACAGGCGGAGTACGAGGAGGGTCTCTCCGCATACAAGGAGCGGAAGGCCGATGCCGAGCGGCAGCTCGCGGAGGCGCGGTCGCAGATAGACGAGCAGCGCGGCCTGCTCGACCAGAAGGACGCCGAGCTCGCGGCGGCCGAGTCCGAATGGGGGGAGGGCTACGACGCTCTGTCCTCGGCGCTTGCATCACAGGGAATGAGCGGCAGCGCCTCGGAGCTCCTCAAGTCCCTCGACGACCGCCTCGCCCAGCTGGCATCCGCCCGCGAGCAGCTCGAGGCCCTGAAGGCCCAGAAGTCACAGATCGAGGAGGCCGTCTCGCAGAGGGACGAGCTCGAGGAGGGCATCGCACAGGCAAGGGCCGGCGTGGAGCGGCTCGAGGCGGCCAAGGAGCTCTTGGGCGAAGGGTTCACCCCCCAGATGCAGGAGCAGCTCGACCAGGCGAAGGCGCAGCTCGAGCTGCTCGAGGGGAGGCTGGGCGAGCTCGACGCCGCAGAGGCGCGCCTTCCGGAGCTCGACGCCGGCATCGCCTCGATCGAGTCCCAACTCCCCTCGGAGCAGGAGTTCGAAGCGCTTGCCGGCGCCCGCGAGTCCGCCGCGATGCTCGTGGACTCCGAGGTTCAGCTCACCGAGGGGCGCCGGCAGCTCGAGGAAGGCAGGACGCGCCTCGAGGCAGGGCAGGAGGAGTTTGACCAGAGGAGGCGCGAGGCCAGCGAAGCCTTGGCCAGCGCAAGGGACAGACTCGACTCTGCGGAACGGGAGCTTGTCTCCTCTCGTCAGAGGCTGGATGATGCGCGGACGCGCTACGAGGAGGGGCTGGCAGAGTATCGCAGCGGCAGGGACGAGGCCGACAGGCGCTTCGCCGACGCCCGCAGGCAACTCGAGGACGCCCAGGAGAAGATCGACTCCATCGACCTGCCCGACTTCTACGTGCTCGACCGCGGCCAGAGCGAGGGCGCAGCCACCTATAATGCGGACAGCAAGCGCATCGACTCCATAGCAAAGGTGTTTCCCCTCATTTTCTTCCTCGTGGCGGCGCTTGTCTCCCTCACCACCATGACGCGCATGGTGGAGGACGACCGCATGCAGATCGGCAGCTACAAGGCCCTGGGATACGGCAAGGCGCAGATCGCGCTCAGGTATCTCCTCTATGCCGGGCTTGCGGCGGGCACGGGCGCCGTCCTGGGCATAGCGATTCTCTCGCAGGTCCTGCCCCGGATCATCATGAGCTCCTACGCCATCATCTACGCGCTGCCCCCAATGGGCCTCCCCCTGCCTGTCGATCCGCGCTCGGCGCTCCTTGCGGGAGGGCTGGGCGTGGGCGTCACGCTCATGGCTACCTGGGCGGCGGTCATCAGCAGCCTGCGCGAGACGCCGGCGGCGCTGCTCCTCCCGCGCGCCCCAAAGGCAGGCAAGCGCATCCTGCTCGAGCGCGTGGGTCCCCTCTGGGGGAGGGTCTCGTTCTCGTGGAAGGTGACGCTGCGCAACCTCTTCCGCTACAAGCGCCGTCTCCTCATGACGGTGATGGGCATCTCGGGCTGCACCGCGCTGCTGCTCGTGGGGCTGGGGCTCCATGACTCGATCTGGGACATCATCGACAAGCAGTTCGGGTCCATCGTCCACTACGACACCACGGTGGGGCTCGGCGACTCGGCGGACGAGCTGGACGTGAGTTCGGTCGCCGACTATCTCGCCTCGACCGGCGAGGTCGAGGACCTCTGCCGCGTGCAGGAGACGAACATGCAGGCGTCGGGTCCCAGCGAGGGCGGCTCCGCCACCGACACCACGCGCGTGAGCGTCGTGGTCCCGCGCTCCTCTGTCGAGCTACGCTCGCTCGTGAGCTTCAGGGAGCGCAGGGGCGGCGCGCGGGTCGACTTCACGGATGACTCCGTCCTGGTGAGCGAGAAGCTCGCCTCCCTCTGCGGCGTAGGGGTGGGGGACCAGATCACCGTCTTCGACCAGGATGACGTGGGCAACGCCGTGGGCGAGGGCCTGCGCCTCACGGTCACGGGCGTGGTGGAGAACTATGTCAGGAACTACGTCTACGTGGGGCGCGGTGCCTGGTGGCGGACGAGCCAGGAGCTGCCTGTCTTCTCCACGATACTCGCGAACTGCACGAAGGACCCCGAGGCGCGCAGCCAGATCGCCCGTGAGCTGTATGGGAGGCGGGAGGTCTCGACGGTGCTCTTCAGCGAGGAGACGATCGACACCTACCGGAGCATGCTGAGTGCGGTGAACGCCGTGGTCGTGGTGCTCGTTGCCTCTGCGGCGGCCCTCGCCTTCATCGTGCTCTACAACCTCACCAACATCAACATCGACGAGCGCGTCCGAGAGATCGCGAGCCTCAAGGTGCTGGGCTTCACTCGGCGTGAGGTCTACGCCTACATCTTCCGAGAGATCTTGATCCTCTCGCTCCTGGGTGACGTCCTGGGAATGCTCCTGGGGGCCTGGTTGGAGAACTTCGTCGTGACGACCGCCGAGGTCGACTACGTCATGTTCGGGCGAGAGATACATCCCCAGAGTTTCGCCGTCGCCTTTGCCCTCACCCTCGTCTTCACGGGGCTGGTGCTCCTGGCGATGCGCCACAAGCTGGACGGAGTCGATATGGTCGACTCCCTCAAGAGCGTCGAGTAGGTGCCCCTCGGCGGGCGCGTTCCGCGCCGCTGAGGGGCACCCTCGGTTCTACCTGCCCAGGGCCTCTATCCTGCCCAGGAGGTCGCTCCCGCGCTCGTGGAACATGAGGGCGCTTCCGTGCCGCGCGAGCGAGTCCGAGCCATGGCTGCCCACGAAGCGCATGAAGATGGGATCGACTGCCAGATGGGTGACGAAGACCAGCAGCTCCTGTCCCTCGCCGAAGCAGCCGTCGAGGAAGCCGAGCGCGTGGTCGAGTCCGAGGGAGCAGGCATCGGCGTCGCCCGCGAGCTCCCGCGCCTGCTCCTCGAGGTAGCCCAGCATGCGTTCCCGGACAAGCGAGGGATCCTGCCCCTGCCGCTCGGCAGCGAGGCGGGCGAGGAGCGCGCGCAGTCCCTCGAGGAGCTCGTGCCGATGGGCAAGCCTCAGGAGCAGACTGGCCGAGCTCCCTCCCTTGGAGCGAGCTTCGGCAAGCTCCTCAGCGGCCTTTCCCGCGAGCCCGCCCAGCGCCTGCGCGTCCGCCGGTGCGGCAGGGGAGTCCGGCCCCTGCTCGCGCAGGGCGAGCTGCGACTTCACGTCTGACAGGGCGAGCTCGCGCGCGTCGAGCTCGTGTGCCTGGGCGAGCAGCGCGTCCAGGAGGAGGTTGACAAGGGCGACGCGCTCGTCGAAGGGGGCCGCGCAGGCCCGCTGGCGAATGTCATCCCCCGCGTCTCCCGCAAGGATGTCCTGGACCTTGTAGTCATCCTGATACTTCTCGAAGAGCCTCAGGTAGAGCGAGAAGTCCTCACTGATCTGCTTGTCCTGCAGGTACTGCGAGACGAGATCCTGCCCCGTCCCGATTCCCTCGTGGGCGTAGGCCAGAAGCATGCGCGAGAGGTCCTCCCATCCGCGCGCCGTGACCATCCTCGTCCCGTTGACGCTCGCCCGGACCTTGTAGAAGTTCGAGGGTTTGCTGCTCAGGTAGGTGGTGATGGCCGGATGCACGCCATGGCTCACGGCGTAGTCCATCCACACGTCGAGGTCGGGCTCCACGTCGATGCGCTTGAGCCGGTCCATCATTGCGGGGTCGAACTCGCGCGCGGCGCGATTGTACTCGGGCGGGTTGCCGGCACAAACTATGGCCCAGCCCTCGGGCAGGCGGTGCTGGCCGAAGGTCTTGTACTGGAGGAACTGCAGCATGGCAGGCATGAGAGTCTCGCTCGCACAGTTGACCTCGTCCAGGAAGAGTATGCCCTCCCTGACACCCGACGTCTCGATGCTGTCGTAGGCCGCGGCGACGATTTCGCTCATGGTGTAGCGGCTCACGCGGCAGGCCCTGCCGCCGAACTCTGCCTCGGCGATGTAGGGGAGCCCCAGGGCGCTCTGGCGGGTGTGGTGCGTGATGGAGTACGAGACGAAGTTGATCCCCAGGCGGCCGGCTATCTGGGCCACCACGGCGGTCTTGCCCACGCCGGGAGGGCCCATCACGATGATGGGGCGCTGCATCTGGGGCGGCACGAGGTAGAGCCCATGCTCGTCCTTGGCCAGGTAGGCCCTGACGGCGCCCTCGATCTGTTCGGTGGCCGATCTGATGTTCACGTTTCTTCCTTCCCGTGCGTCCGGGCCCGTGGTGCCGCGTCTGCGCCGCAGGTCCCGGCCAAGGCTTCCTAATAAACGGAGAGGGACTCGAACTCCCCCGGATGGAGCGTGATCTGCATCGCCCAGGGCGGCACCAGCTCGGGACGATGGTCCTCGTCGTAGAAGACGAAGGTCGTCTTGTAGGGCGGTATGCGGTCGGGGTAGATGCCCCAGCCGTCGGTGAAGTAGATGAGGCCCTGCAGGTCGTCGAACTCCCCGTTGGCGAGGAGGTCGTTCACGTAGCGGAAGGCGGGCCTGAAGTCCGTCCCGCCGAAGCCCCTGAGCCTGATGTCACGCCGCCATCGGTCGAGATCGGCGAGAGAGGAGATTGTCACGTCGTCCTGCACGCGCAGGTCGGCCTGGATGATGTGGATGTTGGTGCGGGCGGCCCAGCTCGACTCGCTGCTGAGGACGTCGAAGCTGGCGTCGACGAACTGCTGGACCACCTCGCGCGTGACCGAGCTCGAGGTGTCTATGACGATGACGAAGTCGCGGATGCGGCGCTCGTCCCTGAACTCGAGGGGCTCGACCAGGGGGGTGTCACCGTACAGCTCGAGTCCGTAGGTGTAGAAGACGTAGTCGAACTCGTCCTGCGAGAGGCGCATCTCCTCGTTCTGGACGGCGAACTGCCGCAGGAACTCGCGGTAGTCGACCTGCTCGTGGGCGGAGACCTCGAGCTCGTCGACGAGCCCACCCACGCGCTGGCCGCTTTGCCTCGAGAGCGTCTGGAGGTCGACGCGAATCGACTTGGCGGCCTGTCTCCAGGTCTCCTCGCTCCGCGAGCGCTCCTCAGCCGCCGATGCAGCGGACCGAGCGGGAGCCTGGTGGGGTCGGGAGTCCTCTTGGGGTGCCCCCTCGCCGCCACGCCCGTCGCCCTCCTCGGGCTCCCCCTCGTCCCCGTCCCAGATGCCGTCGCGGTAGCCGCTTCCGCGTTCGCCCGAGCGCGCGGAGTCCTGGTCCTGCGAGCCCGGATGCTGGGAACCCGCTTGGCCGTCGGAGCTGCCGCCCTTCGCGTCCGTCCCGCTACCCTCTCCGGGGGATGCGTCCGGCTTCTGGGGATGCCAGGGAGCATGGTTGTCTACGCGGAAGATGTCCGCCCAGAGCCCACGCATGTTGTCCCAGGCGCCCCTGCGCAGGTGGCCATAGAGGCGCTCGGTCGTGACGCGCCCGCCGAGCGCCTCGCGGACCTGCTCCATCACTACGGCGATCTTCTTTCCCCGCTCCCCCTCGCGTGGCCCCACCAGCTCGGTCGCCAGATTCTCGGCGACGACATCTGCCGCGAGGTCCCAGGAGGCGGCGTCCACGTCGGTTCCCACGAAGGGGTGCAGGAGCAGGCAGTGTACGAAGAGGTGCGCGAGGTCGTGGACGGGCGCCGCGCGCGTCGTGCGGAAGTCCGCCAGCACGCGGCTTGGGTCGAACCAGAGCGTGCTCCCGTCGGTGGAGAGGAGGGAGGACCCCAGCTCCCGTGGTGCGAGTTCCAGGAGGCCCATGCTGGAGGCGAGGAAGGGATTCTGGGCCAGGAGCCCATCGCGCGCGAGCGAGACCACCTCCAGGGCAAGCGCGTCCCTCTCGCCTTGGATGCTGTCTCCTGCCGGGAGGGGCCTCGACGGGGCCAAGTTGCTGCGGGAGGCCGAGTCACCATAGTTTACCTGCGGAAGTGCAAGGCCCTTGACTTTCGGCGGCAGGGTGGCCTCGGACGCGTTCCCGTGCCGCGTCCGGGGCCTCGGCCCTTCGTCCGCCAGGCCCTGAAGACGCGCCAGGAGCCAGGCCGCCGCCTCGGCGTGTCCCCCCTCGCTTGCGGCCTGGATGGCCGCCCGCAGGTTCCGGTCCGTCATGGTGCGGGGCCAGGATTCGAGCAGCCTCAGTTCGCGCATATAGGAGTTCCGGGCGCAGCAGACCAGCACGGCGCGGTTCTGCGTCTCGCTGCCCGCGCTGAGCAGGGGCACCATCGAGCGCACAAGCTCGCCGTCGTCGCGGAGCCATCTGAGCGCCACGAGCCTGCCCAGGAAGACCTGGGGCTCCGTCTGGCAGACGAAGGCAAGGATGGCAGGGTCGGCCCTGGGGACGATGAGGTTTCCCAGGACATGCTCTACGTTGGAGTCTCCCATGCCGCACTCGTGATGGAGCCCGAGGAGCCTACGCGCGAGGGCGAGGCAGGTCCGGGCGGTGCCCTCTTCGCGCCGGTCGGCATGTCTTAGGGACTTCCACGCCTTGACGACGCAGGCGCGCAGCAGGTCGTCGAAGACCGTGGCGTCGAAGAGCCCCTCCTCGGCCAGCCGCGCGACCAGTTCGCAGCTGGCGGCAAGGTCGACCTCGGGCGCATAGGGAGCCCCTGCCAACCGCTCCTTTCCGGAGAAGGGTTCGAACACCTCGGTGGAGACCGTGGGATCCATGTTGTTCACGAAGAGGGTGGGGCTCTCGCGTACGAGGTCGAAGCGGGTGAAGACGCCCTCGGGAGGGAGAAGGGCACGGATCGCGCGCGGGTGGCGGACGCCACCAAGGAGGTCCACGCCCCAGGAGAGGAGCAGGCGCGCCACGTCCTCGCGGGCGCAGCGCAGGGCGAGGGCGAGCGCCCAGCCGCTGTAGGCGAAGTCACCATCGAAGGCCTGCCACACCGCCTCAACCACTGTGGTGTCTGCCATGCAGCACGCCCGCTCCAGGAGGTCGACCGCCTCCTGGGCCGAGAGGCCGTCACGTACCTCCGCGAGTCTGCGGCAGGCATCCGCCGCTCGCGTGGACCCATCGTTCTGGATGAGCCCGCGAGCCCTGTCGAGCATGTCCCTGGTGCTCTGCCCCGCGCTCGTCTGGACCATCTCCCTTCCTTTTGGCTTACTATCTCACACAAGACTTGCCCCGCGTCCGCGCGGATGGCCGACGCTGGGAGAATTCGCATGATACGGCTCGTTCTTTGTGACATGGACGGCACCCTCCTGCCCTTTGGGTGCCGGGAGGTCTCGAGGCGGACGATCGGTGCCATCGAGGAGCTGCGGCATGCGGGTGTCCGCTTCGGGCCGGCGAGCGGCCGGGAGCTCGAGGACATGACGGGGTTCTTCGGCAGGGGCAGCGTCACGATAGAGAACGGCATCCTCGCCAACGGCAGGTACGTCCTTGCGGACGGCCAGGTGGTGTATCGCAGGGAGCTCGACCGAGAGGCGCTTCAGAAGGTCGTCGACTACGCCGTGAGCCAGCGCGACTGTGGCCTGGTGACCCATGGCCCGGTACGCCCCGACGGGAGCTCGGAGCGCCTGCTCCTGGGGGCGAGCGCCGAGGAGGCGGCGGGGATGCGCACCAGCGAAGGCGGCCGCGTGGACGTGAGCCTTGTGCCCGAGCTGCCCGACTGCCCCATCCTCACGGTGGGCTTCCTCTGCAGCGGCTCCGCGGATCGCCTCTCCGAGGTTCGCCACGACCTTGCCGTCACCGCGCCGGAGCTTGACTTCGTCTCTCCCGCCCCGGGCTTTCTGGACGTCTTGCCCCACGGATGGAACAAGGGCACGGCGTTGGACCCCCTCCTCGAGGCGCTCGGGATCGAGGCGGACGAGGTGGCGTTCTTCGGAGACTCCGAGAACGACCTCGCCCTCATGCATCGCCTTCCCAACTCGATCTGCGTGGAGAACGGCAGTGACGAGGCGAAGCGCACGGCGAGCTTCCGCATCGCGCGCGACCTCGACGACGCGCCGGCGCAGGTTATGGAAGCCATCGCGCGGAGCGGGGGAGACCTGGCCATCCCCGACGAGGTCGCGAGGGGCTAGATGACCCGCCTGTCCCAGGGATTGCCGCGCGGGGCAAGCGGACGCCGCCTATATCGATTGGTCGGGGCAGGAGAGCCCCAACTACCGTCGGCTATCTCGCGCACAAAATCGTTTTTGCGCGCGAGGTTCCATCGACCAACTGGGCGAACGTCTTTCTCTCTCGCACGATTCTCCTTTTTTTGCGAAGGTTTGTCTATTGGCGCGGCTGAATCACTCCCTCGCGGGATTCTTCTTTTGTGCGAAGAACTTGCCGTTCAAGTCCAGCGCGTTCGGTAGCTCCGCACCTATCGGCCGTGCAACGAGCTCACTGGCGGCTTTTCGCGCAGCCCCCACGATCCGTCAGACGCTCGAGCAGGTGCAGCGGCAGCTGAGGGAAAAGTACGTGGACGATTGCAGACGCGACCGGGACCTCCTTGCTGCGGGAAGGGGGACGATCTAGACAGGAGGACCGCGCGCACGGATTCGATTCCGTGCGCGCGGTCCTGACAAAAAGGCCAGTTGAGAGAGGACGGCGTTCGCACTTTTGGCGTATCGTGCGAAGGAACCGTCCCGCCGCAAGGAAGTGCCGACAGCCGAGGTGGCCAGCCCTCCATGGCAACGCCTCTCGGCGCCGGCCCCCGCCCTGTCGCCGACGCTACCTGCGTTCGGGCACGCGGGTCATCAGCACGAAGCCGACGACGAACAGCGCGACGATGGAGAGCACGCCCAGAGACCCGCTTCCCGTAGCCGCCGTCATGGTCCCCACGATGAAGGTGCCCAGGATGGCGGCATATTTGCCGAATATGTCGAAGAAGCCGAAATACTCGTTTGCGTGGTCCTTGGGGCAGAGCTTTCCAAACTCGGAGCGCGAGAGCGCCTGCAAGCCGCCCTGGAAGAGCCCGACCATGATGGCGAGGAACCAGAACTCGAGGGCGCTGTGCAGGAAGAAGGCGGCGAAGAGCGTGATGAAGGTGTAGCCCGCGATGCCCACCAGGATCATCTTGCGGGTGCCCACCCTGCTTCCCAGCTTTCCGTAGGCGATGGCGGAGGGGAAGGCGACGAACTGCGTGACCAGCAGTGCGAGCACCAGCTGCGTGCCGTCGATCCCCAGGTCGGACCCGTAGCTCGTGGAGAGCTTGATGATGGTGTGCACGCCGTCGATGTAGAAGAAGTAGGCCAGCATGTAGGTGCGCAGGGCCTCGTTTCTCCAGATGTCGCGCAGGGTGCTGCGAATGCCGCGGATTGCCTTGGCAAGCGCGTGGCTCTCCAGGGGCTTGTAGTGGGTCTGCTCCACGTCGCGCAGCATCGGAATCGTGAAGGCGAGCCACCAGGCGGCGGTGACGGCGAACGAGATCTGCATGGAGGTCTGCAGCGCCAGGCCCAGCCTCTCGCGCAGGAGGACGACGGCCAGGCAGACGACGAAGGGCACGCAGCTTCCTATGTAGCCCCAGGCGTAGCCCTGGCTCGACACCTCGTCCATGTTCTCGTCGGTGGTGGTGTCCACCAGAAGCGCGTCATAGAACACGATCGAAGAGTTGAGCATCACCGAAGAGACGACGTACACGACCAGGAAGGCCATGGCGTCCGTGGGGAAACCCATGCCCACGGTGGCGACGACGCCCGTGAGCACGCAGCCCAGGACGAACTTCTTCTTCATGCCCCGCATGTCGGCGATGGAACCGAGGATGGGCATGAGCAGGGCTATGACCAGGGACGCAACGGTCTCTCCGTAGCTCCACGCCACGAGTGCGGGGCCGTCGGCCAGGGACTTGAAATAGATGGGGATGACGCTCGTGGCAAGTAGTACGAGGGCCGAGTTACCCACGTCATACATGATCCAGCTCTTCTCGGCCCTCGTGAACCTGGTGTGTGCCATCTCTGCTCCCTCCCAGCAGGGTTCGTTGCGCATTCCTTGCACGCTGCGCATTCCTTGCACATTGTATGTG
>CAMXZR010000046.1 GCA_947253595.1 uncultured Olsenella sp.
TCTCAGGTCCTCGCCTGCGACCACGAGTCCTCCAAGCTCGAGCCCCTGGCAGAGCTGGGCATCACCTGCCACCAGAGCGCGGCGGAGCTCCTCTCGCTTGGCTTCGACCTGGCCGTCATGGCCGTGAAGCCCCAGGTCCTCCCTGCGGTCCTCGCCGAGCTCGAGCCCCAGCTCGCGGGGCACGCGGTGGTCTCCATCGCCGCGGGGGTCACGCTCGGCACGCTCGAGGCGGCACTTCCCGGCTCGCGCGTGCTGCGCGCCATGCCCAACCTGCCTGTCCAGGCTCTCTCGGGGGCGACGGCGCTCTGCGCCGGCTCGGGCTGCACGCACGAGGACGTCGAGCTTGCCCGTGCGGCCTTTGCCAGCCTGGGCGTCTGCGAGCTCATGCGAGAGGACCAGCTCGACGTGGCCGGGGCCGTGTCCGGCTGCGGCCCGGCGTACTTCGCCCTGATCGTCGACCAGTTCGTCCGCGCCGGGGTCGAGAGGGGCCTTCCTGCCGCAGCCTGCCGCAGGATGGTCCTCTCCACCATGCGCGGAACGGCCTGCCAGCTCCTGGACTCTGGCGAGCATCCCAGGGCCTACATGGAGAAGGTGACCTCTCCCGGCGGCACCACCGCGGCGGGGCTCAAGGCCATGGAGACCCAGTCCTTCTGGGCGACATCGGAGGCGGTCGAGGCGGCGCTCGGACGCAATACCGAGCTTGCGGGGAGGAAGGCATGATACACGTCCTGATCGGTAGGCTCCTCTACGCCTACCAGACGCTGATCGTGGTGGAGGTCGTGCTCTCGTGGCTGCGCATGACCCAGATTCCGCTCGTGGAGGACTTCTACCAGGCCCTCTCCACCATCGTGGAGCCCTACCTGGGCCTGTTCAGGAGGTTCATCCCTCCGATGGGCGGCGTGGACTTCTCTCCCATCCTCGCGCTGGTGGTCCTCCAGCTGGCGCAGCGCATCGTCTGAGGGGGGGGAGGGCGGCAAGGCAAGGGCGCGCGGGCGAGGATATAATCGTTAGAAGCGGTAGCCCGCGCTGAAGAGTAGCAAGAAACGTTCGAAGGGGAACAAAGATGGCTATCACTCCGGCCGACATCGAGCAGATGACCTTTTCCGAGGCCAAGAAGCACGGCTACAACACCGAGGAGGTCGACGCCTTCCTCGACCAACTCTCCGGCGAGGTCGACGCCATGCTCCAGAAAATCGCGGACCTCAAGGGCCGCCTGAACAACTCAGAGCAGCAGCTCGCCGCCGCCCAGGCGCAGGTCGCCCAGCTCAAGGAGCAGAGCACGAGCGCCGCGGCACCCGAGCCCGTCGTCATCACCGCCCCCGCTCCCTCGAGCGACTACAGCGCGTCCGAGAGGCAGATCTCCCAGGTGCTCATCGTCGCCCAGCAGAGCGCCGACAAGCTGGTCGCCGACGCCCGCACCAACGCGGACAACATCCGCAACGAGGCCGACCAGAAGGCCCGCGAGGTCATCCGCCAGGCCCTGGCCGAGAAGCAGAACGAGCTGGACGAGATTGACCGCCTGAAGCAGTCCCGCGAGGACTTCCGCAGCGAGTACAAGAAGCTGCTCCAGCACTTCATGGACGACGCCGACAGCGTCTTCCCCAACCAGGCCCTGGGCACCCCCAACGGATCCGCTGCGCGCGGCGACTCCTACGTTGCCCCCGCATCCGCCGTCGCGCCCGCCCCTGCGCCTGCATCCAACGCCGAGGCGACCACCTTCGCGCCCGTCGCTGCCGACACCGACTTCAGCGACCTGGACTAGTCCGGCCAGGCCCCTTCACAGGATTCTCCTGGTCGCGTGGGCCAGGTGTGGGGAGGTCGTCGCATCCGCGGCGGCCTCCCTTCCCATGCCGGGGCGTGCTACAATCGACGACGCGAAGTGGGTCAGGCAATCGCGGGGCACGCGCGTCGGCATCGGGGCGCGTGCCATGAGGAAAGTCCGGGCTCCACAGGGCAGGAAGCAGGCTAACGGCCTGGCGGGGTGACCCGACGGAAAGCGCCGCAGAAAAGAAGACTCCCGCTGCCCGCCTCGGCGGGTGAGAGAAAAGCTGAAACGGTGGTGTAAGAGACCACCAGCGTCGTGGCAACACGGCGGCTTGGCAAGCCCCTTCCGGAGCAAACGCAAATAGGAGCGCCATGGTGTGGCCCGCACCGCGCTCGGGTTGCGCGCTAGAGGCCGTCGGCGACGGCGGTCGTAGATAAATGATTGCCCACGACAGAACCCGGCTCACAGGCCCACTTCGCACTTCTTCTCTCGCTTTGGACCAGGCAAGGGGGACGCACCCATGCTTCCAGGACGGACGGGCTTCCTCACCTTGGCGGAGGGTGCCGAGGCGCAGGCCGAGGTCGAGGACAGGCGCAGCCGCTTCATAGCCCAGCTGAGGCACGTGGGAGGGGAGGCCGAGGCAGCGCGCTTCGTGGCCGAGGTGCGCGCCAGGCACCATGATGCCCGGCACAACGTTCCGGCATGGATCCTCTCGGACGGCCGCGAGCGCTGCTCGGACGACGGCGAGCCCCAGCGCACGTCGGGCATGCCGACCCTGGAGGTCCTGCGCGCCGCGGGACTGGCAGACGTCTGTTGCGTGGTGACGCGCTACTTCGGTGGCACGCTCCTGGGGCCGGGCGGGCTCGTGCGGGCGTACTCGGCCGCGGCCCAGGCGGCGGTGGATGCCGCCCGCGAGGAGGGGAACCTGGTGAGCATGCAGCTCGTGACCAGGCTCAGCTGCAGCATCCCGTACGCGGCGTACGGCCGCGTGGAGCGGCTCCTGGCGGACTGCGGCGGCCGGGTGCGCGACACCATCTTCGCGGAGGACGTCCAGATCAACGCCGTCTTCCCCTCGGCTGCCGGAATCGCCTTCTGCGACGCAATGCGCGAGCTCTTCGACGGGGAGGACCTCTGCCTGGTGGGGGAGCCCCGATTCGGGGCCCTCTGAGGAGACTCCCGACGGCTTCCCGGGCTGGCGGCTGCGACGGCAGCTCCGTCGCGTCACCCCCTGAACCGACCAGAAAATCGACCACCACACCGACCATCGAAGGGAGTCACATGAACGCAAGGTTCATCCACCGCTGCACCCACGTCCTGGACAAGGAGGCCTCGATCGCATTCTACGAGAAGGCACTTGGACTTCACGTCTCGCGCGAGAAGGGTCCCGAGGACGGCTCCTGGACCAACACCTACCTCGCGGACGACGCCGGCTTCGAGATCGAGCTCACCTGGAACTGCGGACGCACCGAGCCCTACGAAAACGGCGGTATGGATACGCACATCGCCTTCGAGGTCGACGATTTTGAGGCGGCGCACGAGCTGCACCGACAGATGGGCTGCATCCAGAAGGAGAATCCCGGGATGGGACTCTACTTCATCTGCGACCCCGACGGCCAGCGCATAGAGATCCTCCCCGCGAAGCGCTAGGGGAGAGGGCCTGGCACCCCGCCTCTGGCCCTCCGAGTCTAGGGGACGGGGAGCTTCGACGCCCTTGGCCTGCGACTTCCGGCGCATCGCAGCGATATGGGCGCAGTGGGGGGGTGCCCGCGCGCCAATCGGCAGCGCGGGCACCCCCCCACTGGTAGCATTTCTCCCGAGGCTGGTCCTACGGGCACAGAAAGGAACGAACGCCGCCTCCGCCATCCCGTCGTTCCTGCCGTCCCCGTGCCGTCCTCGTCACCCACCCGGGACGGCGCCTCCCGCCTAGCGGAGCTTGCGGGCGAAGCCGGAGGTGACGCCGCTCCAGGGGGCGACGTCCTCGACGGGGGTCTCGTCCCACATCTTGAGTAGCTCGGTGGGCACGAACTCGCGCCTGACGTCGACCTCGCCGCCGTAGGTGTGGAACCAGTCGGCGGTCATGATAAGGTAGCCGTCCTTGCCCTGCTCCTTGCCCCAGCTGTTCTCGATGCGCCAGGCCCTGGGCTTGCCGTCGTCGCCCAGCTCGACGCCCTGGAAGGTCATGGCGTGGGTGAGCCCGGTCTCGCACATGTCGATCATCTCGCCGCGGTCCATGCCCAGCTCGACGTCGAAGAGTCCCTCGAGGTCCATGCCGTCGGTCGAGAGCACGTACTTGAAGTCCTCGACGTTGCGCGGGAACTCCTGCATGACGTCGCAGGCCATCGAGACGGGCACGCCGGCCCTGAGGCTGTTGACGGCGACCTGGTCCAGGAGCTCGGGCTCGACGTTGAGCACGTGGTGGGGGTCACCGCCCACGACGGAGTCGGTCAGCGTGAGGTGGTAGGCGTGCCCGTAGGGACGGGTCTTGCCCGGCATGGAGACGAGCGAGACGTAGTCGTGCGGGTCGAAGGGAAGGTAGCGCTCAGCGAACTCGAGCGGGGTGATGCCAGGGTCGCGCAGGACGAGCTTCTGGTCCTTGGGCTCGCCCTTCTCGCCCTTGTCTTCGCCGCTGTCGTCCTCCTTCTGGGGCTCGACCGCCTTGACCTTGCTCGCGTCGGCCTTGCACTTCTTGCCCACGGTGCAGACGAAGTCGAAGCGCGCGGGAGGCTCGCCCAGGCAGATGGACAGCATGCGGTAGACGTCCGAGAGCATGTCGTCCTTGAGGGCGCGGAGCTCGTTCTCGCCCCTGCCCTCGTCGTATGCGCGACGCAGGATGCCGGCATCGCGGCGCAGCAGGCGCTCGAGCTGGGCGTCCATCTGGGACGAGCTCTTGGAGCAGGCGGTTTCGGGCATGGCGTCCTTGGGCACGACGCCCCACTTGGCGATGAGGTTCATGGCAAAGTGGTAGTAGCCGCCGTCGCTCATGCCCTCCTGAAGGACGAACTGGACCTCGCGGGAGTCCGCAGGCAGCCCGGATGTCGCGATGACGTGCTCGAGCATGGCGTTGGCCTTCTCGAGCTTGTCATAGAACATGCCGAAGGCCTGGCTGAACTCGAAGCTGTCCACGTCCAGAAAGTCCATGGTGGCGTGGCGCGCGACGTTGTAGGCGGTGAACATCCAGCAGCGGCCGCTCTGTCTCTGGTTGGTGATCTCGGCCGTCTTGGGAACGCGCACGCCGTAGGTGTCGTGGTAGCCGCGCATCACGCTGGTGTCGCGGGCCGCCTGCATGACGTCGGCGGCGGTGACGGCGTTGCGGGCGATGCGGTTGGCGCGTGAGGAGCCGAACTCCTCGCCCTGCCTGGCCGCCCAGCCGCGGCCGATGGTCTTCTCGCTCATCTGGTCTTCCTCTCGTATTCGTCTTGCCTGCGCACGCAGAGGGCACCTGCGAACGGCTCGCCGCGGGTGCCCAGGGTAGTTCCGGATGCTAGCGGGCCAGGGTTCCCATGGGATCCCAAGGCTCAAGCACCGTGGGCTCCATGGTGCGGAGCGCCTCGCGCTGCTCGTCGCTGAGGTACTTCCTGTCGACGACCACCTGGTAGACGTACTCGTCGAACCAGGCGTCGCTCAGGGTGTCGAAGCCGTTGCGGCCGTGGTCCTTGCCCCAGCTGTTCTCGACCTTCCACATGGTGGGCCTGCCGCCCTCGTCCAGGCGCACGCCCTCGAGCACCATGGCGTGGGTCATGACCGACTCGCCGTAGTCCAGGCGCTCTGCCTTGTCGAGGGCGCCCTCCACGGCAAAGCCGAAGAGCTCGTCCACGTCGACGGCGGCCGTGTCCATGATGCCCTCGTCCCTGAGGTAGCTCTGCCCCACGTCGCAGCCGAACCACACGGGCAGGTCGTCCCTCAGCTGGGCGATGGCGACGCGCTTGAGCTCCTCGGGCTTGAGGTTGAGGTAGAGCACGGTACCGTCCTCGACCACGTTGCCCAGGCGGCTCACGGTGTAGGTGCGCCCGAAGGGCTTGTCAGCGGTGGGGGCGCTGATGAGCGAGACGTAGTCGTCGAGCTCCATGCCCACGGCCTCGGCGAAGAACTCCTGGGGCGTGAAGCTCCCGCTGAGGGCGAGCTTGTCGTCCTTGTCGCGCAGCCGCACGTCGAAGCGCGCGGGAGGCTCGCCCAGACAGGTGACGAGGAGGCCGTAGACCTCGCCCATCATCTGCTTCTTCATCTGGCCGAGGTCCTCGAGGGTGGCACCGGAGGCAGCGGTCTCGCGCAGGCGCTTGGCGCAGCCGCGCAGGTAGCGGGTAAGATAGGCGTCCATCTCGCCCGTGTCCTCGGAGCAGGCGGTCTCGGGCATGGCCTCCTTGGGTGCCACGCCGTACTTGCGCACCAGGCTCTTGAACATGTCCCACTGGCCGCCGTCGCCGATGGGGTCGGCGAGGAGCCACGCCATGAGGCGGCCCGAGAGGGGCTCGCCCAGGGTGTCGAGGACGTTCTCGAGGAACCAGTTGCTCTTCTCGAGCTTGTCGAAGAAGAGAGGGTAGGCCTGGCTCAGCTCGAAGTCCTTGAGCTTGTACCTCTTGATGGTGCGGTAGCGCATGGTGTTGAGGCTCGCGAACATCCAGCAGCGGCCGGAGCGCTTCTGGTTGGTGCGCTCGCCCTGGGTGACCTCTACGTCGAACTGGAGGCTGTTCTGCGCGATGGCCTCGGGGTTGCGGGCGGCCTTGCGGACGCCCATGGAGCTGGCGGCGTTCTTTGCCACCATGTTGGCGCGCTCCGAGAGGAACTCGTCGCGTGCGGCGGCGAGGTCCTCGGGGGTGACGCTCTTGGTCTGGTCCATGCTTCCCTCCCTGGGGATGGTTGGGTTTCTTAACCAATCGAGGATAGCACGCGTCCGCGCGCGCGGCGCCACGGCCTCCGGGGCGGGTCCGGAATGCCGCTCTTCCCTATAACCGGCATAACCGAAGCGTTGGGATAACCGAGACGTCGTTCTTTCCTATAATCCAGCTAACGGCGTCATCGGCAAGACACCTCGAGCCGCTCTGGGAGGGCGCAGATGATCCATGCGGAGTGCCAGATCGCCTACGGCCTGCCCGGATACTCCCTTCGTGTGCTCAGGGCGCTCGAGGATGCCGGGCACGAGGCCTGGGTGGTCGGGGGCTGGGTGCGCGACGCCCTGCGCGGGGCGGCCCCCCACGACGTGGACCTCACCACCTCCGCGCGCTGGCAGGAGGTCGAGAGCTGCCTCGTCGCCGCAGGCGTCGAAGTGCATCGGACGGGCATTGCCCACGGAACCGTGACGGCTGTCTGCGGGGGACGTCCCATAGAGATAACCACCTACCGCGTCGAAGGCGGTTACAGCGACCACCGTCACCCCGACGAGGTGCGTTTCGTGACCGACGTCCGCGAGGACCTCGCCCGCCGGGACTTCACCATCAACGCGATGGCCTACCATCCCGAGCACGGCCTGCTCGACCCCTTCGGCGGCCGGGCCGACCTCGCGAGGCACGTGGTGCGTGCGGTGGGCGAGCCCGGCGAGCGCTTCGAGGAGGACGCGCTCAGGGTCCTGCGCGCGGTTCGCTTCGCCTGCCGCCTGGGTTTCGAGGTGGAGGGCCGAACGCAGGCGGCGCTCGTCGCGCACGCGCCAGAGCTCGCAGGCATCGCGAGAGAACGCGTCGGCCAGGAGCTCGGGGGCATCGTGGAGAGTGGTCGGGCGGGCTGGGCGCTCATGCGCCAGACGGAGGTCCTCTGCCAGGCGGTCCCCGAGCTCCTGGCCATGGATGGCTTTGACCAGCACAGCCCCTACCACGCCTTCGACGTGCTCGAGCACACGGCGCACGTCTGCCGGGGGGTGGAGGAGTTCACGGGAGGGGCGGCGTCCGAGCCCCTCAGGTGGGCCGCGCTCCTGCACGACGTGGCAAAGCCTCTCTGCTACTCCGAGGACGATGGGGGTCGCGGGCACTTCTTCGGCCATCCCAAGCTGGGGGCGCAGATGGCGGAGGAGATCATGCGCCGCCTTGCCCTGCCGAAGGAGCTTGTCTCTGCCACGCGCGCCCTGGTGCGCCTGCACGACCACAACGTGCGCCCCACGAGCCGCTCCATCAGGAGGACCCTGCTCAAGCTGGAGCGCGCCTGCCCCGGACACGCCCGCTCCCTCGCCTTCGACCTCCTCGACCTCAAGCGGGCGGATGCCGTCGCCAAGGTCCCGGACGTCGCCGGCTATGCGTCCGAGCTCGACCAGGTGGGCGCCGTCCTCCGGAGGGAGGTTGCCTCGGGGAGCGCCTACCGCCTGGGGGACCTTCCCGTGAGCGGCGCCGACGTCATAAGGGAGACGGGCATCGAGCCCGGCCCCGGCGTGGGCCTGATCCTGGCGGAGCTCCTATCCGCCGTGGTGAACGACGAGCTTCCCTGCGAGCGCGAGGTGCTGCTGAGGCAAATCAGGCTCTAGGGGAGAGGGGCGCGCACTGCGGGCTGTGCGGGCGACGCGTTCGACGCTGCGGGCTGTGCGGATGGCGTGCGCCGCGGATGGGGAGTGGTGGTGGCCTGCGCCCGCGTCGTGCGTGGTGGCTCTCGTGGCTCTCGGTTTTCGGGGTCCTCATGAAGGAATTGTGTCAAAAAAATCCCACCAGCTTCTTCTTGCGTGGCTTGATGCGTTCACGTATAGTTCTTTCTCGCGTTACGCGCACATGGCAACCGATTGGGACGTCGTCTAGCGGTAGGACAACGGATTCTGGTTCCGTCAGCGGGAGTTCGATTCTCTCCGTCCCAGCCAAGTGCATCCACATACGGCCCGTTCGTCTAGCGGTTCAGGACGCCGCCCTCTCAAGGCGGAGATCACCAGTTCGAATCTGGTACGGGCTACCAACTTCTCCGGAGCCGGCCTAGCGGCCGGCTCCTTTCATGTAGGGACATCGCCCGCGTCGGCCCTTCTTCCCGGAGGCGACTCTCCCCACCCTCCTATGGGGCGGGCTGTCTCTCTTCGACCCCTTCTCCGGAAGACGTTCTCTGCTCGTCGCCCCAGGAGAAAACCACGCCAAGGATGGCGGTAGAAGCTGAGGCTGGGGGAGCGGCGGCCACGGAAAGAATCCAGGTATGGCGGGTGCCAGGACGCCTCGCCAGGGGTACGGCGAGGAGCTCGCCTCCGAGCGCATCGGGTGGATGAGCCCCATCGTGCGTCGTGACGACCAGGTCTCCGTGGCCCAGTCAGTGCAGGAAGTCATTCGGGCTAAGCATGTGCGCCAGAATAATGCGCATTGGATTTCTTTCAGCAGGGTACATCCTGGGCAAACGTCGCTCGTCTTCACAATTCGGAGCTTCCATGCGCAGTTTTTCGTCGGAACAAGGGGCCATCTTTCTGACTGCTGCCAGCCGGGGGGCGATGGGGAGCACATGATTTGGGTTGCTGGTTCAGCCGCACATGCGTCACCTATCCCTTTCGGCGGCGCCGATGGACCGGTGGACTTGCCTTATCGCGTGAGTTCGCGTAGAGTCTCTCTTTGCACTGAGGCACCGATTGGGACGTCGTCTAGCGGTAGGACAACGGATTCTGGTTCCGTCAGCGGGAGTTCGATTCTCTCCGTCCCAGCCAAGTGCATCCACATACGGCCCGTTCGTCTAGCGGTTCAGGACGCCGCCCTCTCAAGGCGGAGATCACCAGTTCGAATCTGGTACGGGCTACCAACTTCTCCGGAGCCGGCCTAGCGGCCGGCTCCTTTCATGTGCAAGTGTGCGAGGGAAGGGGCGCGCCATCCGGGCAAACGCAGACCTCCCTCGCTCAGGCGATGGACCCGCGGCCGAGCTGCCGCGCGGGCGGGCACATGCCGTCCCGCAGTCGAGCGGCAGCGCGGTCGGGCATGCGGGCTACTGCGCATCCGCCGCGTCGACAGCCGTCCCGGTCGCCCCGCTACCCGCGATTCCGAAGCCAGCCTCCGCCGCCCCAGCCTTCCCACCCGTGACGTGCGCCTTGTCCCAGGTGTCTACCAGCAGGTCGCGCGGGACGGTGCGGATTTCCCACAGCTGCGTCAGCTCGTCCAGGACGGCCCGGTCGGCCGCGTCCTCGAGCCCCCCGCGCGCCACGTCCACCAGCTGTTCCACGAAGTTGGGCAGGCTCCGCCCGTACACCCGGGCGTCCCAGCCCCTCTCCCTCAGGTCTTGCTCGAGATCGGCCACACCCTCCTCGTTCGCCTCGGCACAGAGGATCCCCGCCAGCTCGGAGGCCTTCTCGTCGCAGAACACGCTCCGCATCAGCGCTGCATAGGCGCAGGCGAGCCGGGGTGGCAGTGCGTCGGCGGAGCGCACCTCCAGCTGGCCGTCCCAGCGCACCAGAGGATGCGCCGCCGCGAGGAGGCTCGCCACCTCGGAGCGGTCCAGCTCGTGGTCGCTCATGACGTCTTCAACGAGCCGCTTGTCGCAGGAGGTCGTCTCGCCGGAGTCGTTGGTCACGAGCACGGCCTGCACGCTCTCGAGCCACTCGCCGTAGGCCGCGAAGCCGAAGTCCGCCGCAAGGCAGCCTGGTATGGTCCCGCTGCGCTCGGGGTCGGCCTCCCTCCACAGCCGCGTGCGGATCATGCGTCCCGCCTCGTGGGGGTTGCCGCCGCGCAGGCCAAGGGCGTCGTCCGTCAGAAACGAGATGACGGGCGAGAGCGCGCTCGCCAGACGGAAGGCCTCGGCCGCCGCAGTCTCGCCCGCCTGCGAGAGGCGGATCGCCGTGGCGGCCGTGAGCCTCATGAGGTCGCGTCCCGTCCTCCCGCTGGTTCCCAGGTGGGCGCCCATGACGCCGTGGCGGGTGAGAGGAACCAGGGGCACCTCGGCTGCGGAGCGCGGGCGTGGGTTGACGCCCTGCGCCAGGAGCTCGTAGTCAGCTCCCATTCCCCTCGAGGCGAGGTGGAACTGGCGGTCGACGGCCTGCAGCGCCCCCTTGAGGCGAGACACGCGCGCGATTGGCCCCAGGCTCACCACCAGCTGCGCCGCGGGGCCGAGCCCCAGCTCGACGCCCACGCGGACGCCCGACGAGTCGACGGAGCCGCGCAGCCCCACGAGGCGGCCCTCTTCCACGACCCGACCCTCCGGATAGTACGCTCCAAGCGCCTCCAGCACGCGCTCCATGCCGCGCTCGCCCTGGTAGGGCACGGTGGCACCGCTCTGCCGGTCGATCACGAAGCGCTCGAGGCAGAGGGTGATGGCTCTCTCGCCCAGATGCGCCTGGGCGTCGCCGCGCAGCTGGGCGAGCATTCGCCGGCGGTTGGAGCCGAGCAGCGTCGCGCGGGCGAGCTCCTCGGCGGAGGGCAGCTTGTTTGTTTCTTGCATGGACGAGACTCCCTTTATTGGCAGGGCGGCAGCTAGATGCCGTGCTCCCATCCCCGTCTGGCTTGTTGAGTCCCGCTTAGTATGCCCGATTCCGTCGAGCGGGTATGATGAACGTGCCCACTTGGCAGGGAACGGCATGCGGACGTCACGTTCTGCTGCCCGCAACCACGGACCGCGCGGTCGGAGGGACATGGCACAGGACAGCAACAGCGAGCTCTCGAAGGCCAAGGTGTCCCTGAAGGTCGCCGGTCCCCACGTCGTGACTCCCGCGGCCACTCCCGGTGCGCCCGAGATGGGCGAGAACAACACGAAGGCCCGCAAGGGTGCCATCTTCCTCGCCGGAGTCATAGGCGTCTACGTCGTCTTCCTTGTGGTCACGGGTCAGATGGGAGAGTTCCTCTCCGCGCTCTCGAGGGTGGACACGGGCTGGGTCGCATGGGCGTCCTTCGCCTTCGTCCTCTACTTCGCCTTCGGCGTCCTGGCCTACGCCATCGCCGTTTACTTGGACCACGACTCGCCCGTGGGCGTGCGCGACCTCATGAGCGTCGAGGCCTCGGGCGTCTTCTTCGGCAACCTCACGCCCATGATGGCCGGTGCCGTCCCGTCGCAAATCTACCGTCTCACGCGCACGGGGCTCGATGTGGGGGAGGCCAGCGCCACCCAGTTCACGCGCTTCATCATGTTTCAGCTGGGCGTGGTCCTCTTCGCCGCCATCATGCTCTTTGCCAAGCTCTCGTACTTCTTTCAGACCTACGGCGACATTATCATCCTCAACCTGGTGGTCTTCGCGGTGCACTTCCTGGAGCTGGCCGGGCTCTTCGTGGTCTGCCTCTGTCCCAGGCTCGTGATTCGCGTGGGCAACCGCGCGATTCGCTTCGCCGACCGCCGGCACTGGCTCAAGGACCGCTCCCACTGGGATGAGATGGTCAACGTACAGGTCATGGAGTTCTCCGACGCCTTCAAGCGCGCCGCCAGGGACGTGCCCTCCATGCTGCTCACCCTGGTGGTCACGATGGCGCAGCTCGCCTGCCTCTACATGATTCCCTGGTTCGTGTTGCGCGCCTTCGGCATCGAGGCGGACTTCGTCGAGTGCCTTGCCGCGGGATCCATGGTGCAGATGGTCTCGTCTGCGGTTCCGCTGCCGGGCGGCACGGGCGGGGCAGAGGGTGGTTTCGTCATGTTCTATGGCCACATGTTTGGCACGTCGACCTCGGCGGGATTCCTCATCTGGCGCATCGTCACCTTCTTCGGGCCAACGCTGCTCGCGGCACCGCTCCTGGGGCTGCGCTCCAAGGGTGGGCGCAGCATCTACCACCGCGCCCAGGCGCTCAGGGACTGGGC
>CAMXZR010000047.1 GCA_947253595.1 uncultured Olsenella sp.
CTCCCAGATGATGGGTGCGAGGAGAAGCGCCTCCCCATGTTTCGGGAGCGTCACCTACGCTGGGAGTCCGCGGGGGCGAGAGTAGACTGGGCATCGCGGCGGGCGCAGGTCACGGACCGACTTCGATTGGCCCTCGTGCCGCACCCGCGCGAACCACAGACAAGGCAAGGAGGGTCACATGCAGAAGAAGGACCTGGACTGGGAGCACCTCAGCTTCAGCTACATGCCCACGGACTACAGCTACGTCTCGAACTACAGGGACGGCGCCTGGGACGAGGGCACGCTTACCACCGACCACAGCATCACGCTCTCCGAGTGCGCGGGCATCTTCCATTACTGCCAGGAGGTCTTCGAGGGGCTCAAGGCCTACACCACCAAGGACGGCGATGTGGTCTGCTTCAGGCCCGACCAGAACGCCGCCCGCATGGCCGGCTCCGCCAAGCGCATCGTGATGCCGCCCTTCCCCGAGGACCGCTTCGTCGACGCGGTCGAGCAGGTCGTGCGCGCCAACGCCGCGTGGGTGCCGCCCTTCGGCTCCGGCGCCACGCTGTACGTGCGTCCGCTCATGATTGCCACCGGCGACGTCATCGGCGTCAAGCCCGCCGACGAGTACCAGTTCCGCATCCTCGTGACTCCCGTTGGCCCGTACTACTCCGGCGGCGTCAGGCCCGTCGCGGTCAAGGTCTCCGAGTACGACCGCGCGGCGCCCCACGGCACGGGCAACATCAAGGCCGGCCTCAACTACGCCATGTCGCTGTACCCCAGCGTCGAGGCGCATGGCGAGGGTTACGCCGACAACATGTTCCTTGACCCGCAGACCCGTACCTTCGTCGAGGAGTCTGGCGGCGCCAACTTCCTCTTCGTGAAGAAGGACGGCACGCTCGTGGTGCCCCAGTCCGCGACCGACTCGATCCTCCCCTCCATCACGCGCCGCTCGCTGGTCGACGTGGCCCAGAACCTTCTGGGCATGACCGTCGAGCAGCGTCCCGTGCGCTTCGACGAGATCGGCGAGTTCACCGAGTGCGGCATGTGCGGCACCGCGGCGGTCATATCGCCGGTGGGCAAGGTCGTTGGCCCCGAGGGCGAGGTCGTCTATGGCATGGACGAGGTCGGCCCCGTCATGAGGAAGCTGCGCGAGACCCTGACCGGCATCCAGTCCGGCGAGGTCGAGGACAGCTTTGGCTGGGTCCACAAGATCGACGTCGAGTAGGCGAGGACGCCGCGGCGCCACTGCCACCGGGCTTCTCGCTTCGCGAGACCTGCTGCGCCCCGGAGCTCCGGCTTCGGGGCGCTTTGCGCTGGCGTGCCGGGACGATGGCGCGGGCGGCTTCGCATGCGCGCCTCTCTTGTCCGGTGCGTATGCCTGGGCCGCGCCACTTGCCAGGAAGATTCATCTTGTTTCTTGTCACGGAATCGGCCAGGTTTGGTCGCTGTTCCATGGCGAATGGCATAAGGTCGGCCCCGCGTGGTCCAGGGCCCACGTTGTTTGAGCTTGCGGCGATACATCGCGACAGCATATCTCCCAGAATGCTGTCGAATTCGGCGTTTTCCCAGTTGGCGAAGAAGGATGACAGCATTTTGTGAGAAATGCTGTCATCTCCATGCTGCAGGGGCCTGCCGACGTCCACTGCGGGCTGGCGGCGTCCATCGCAGGGTGGTCGTCCACTGAGGGCTGGCGGCGTCCATCGCAGGGTGGCGTCTCCCACTGCGCGCGGGAGGGCCGCGCGGCAGGACCCGGGCCGCGCTCCTACTTTCCGCGCTCGGCCATGAGCAGCGTGACCTCGTCCTCGTTGAGCCCCACCATGGCCTCACCTAGGTCCTCGCTCACGCGGGCGACGAGCTCGGCGTCCTCGTAATGGCGCACGGCCTCGACGATGGCGGCGGCCCGCCTGGCGGGGTTTCCGCTCTTGAAGATGCCCGAGCCCACGAAGACGCCCTCGGAACCCAGCTGCATCATGAGCGCAGCGTCGGCCGGCGTTGCCACGCCGCCTGCGGCGAAGTTCACCACGGGGAGCCTGCCCTCGTCGTGGACGCGCCTCAGCAGCCCCAGCGGAACCTGCAGGTCCTTGGCGAACTCGAAGAGCTCGTCAGTCCGCAGGCCCTGGACCTGGCGAATCTGCGCGTTCATCTTGCGCATGTGACGCACGGCCTGAACCACGTCGCCGGTCCCGGCCTCCCCCTTGGTGCGGATCATGCTGGCACCCTCGGCCACGCGGCGCAGCGCCTCGCCCAGGTCCCGCGCGCCGCAGACGAAGGGTGCGGAGAAGCCGGTCTTGTCGATGTGGTTCACGTCGTCCGCGGGCGAGAGCACCTCGCTCTCGTCGATGAAGTCGATGTCGATGGCCTGGAGCAGCTGCGCCTCGACGAAATGGCCGATGCGGCACTTGGCCATGACGGGGATGCCCACTGCGGACTGGATGCCCTTGATCATGCCGGGGTCGCTCATGCGCGAGACGCCGCCCGCCGCGCGGATGTCGGCCGGGATGCGCTCCAGGGCCATGACCGCTACCGCGCCCGCCTCTTCCGCGACGCGCGCCTGCTCGGGCGTGGTGACGTCCATTATGACGCCACCTGCCATCGATCGCGCGAACTCTCGGTTGGCTGTTGCCCGGTCTTCGTTCGTCTGCCTCTGTGTCATGTTCTTCTCCCTTGGTCCTTGTCCGCTCGCGCGGGTCCGCCAATGCCATGCAGCCCAAGGCTAGGGGCAATCTGATATTGTCTGTATATCCAATAAGAAGATATTTGATAAGGTCAGTATAAGGTCAGGACAGGGTCAGGGATGCTCACATACGACATGGGCCGTCGCGGCGACGACACGCTGTACGCATACCTCTACAAGTGCCTCCGCGCGGACATCGAGTCAGCCAGGCTGGTGGCGAACGAGCGCCTGCCCTCCAAGCGCCGCCTGGCCGAGCACCTCGGCGTGAGCGTGATCACGGTGGAGTCGGCGTACCGCCAGCTCCTGGCCGAGGGCTACGTCGAGTCGGCGGAGCGTCGGGGATACTTCGTGGCGGAGGGTGTCGCGAGCAAGGGGAGAGGGACCCTCTTGTCCCGTGCCTCGAGCTGTGAGTCGCCAAAGGCGGAGTTCGCCGCGGGATGGCCTGTCGTCCCGGCGCGACCCGCCTTGGCAGTGATGCCGGACGACGAGGCCGAGCTTGGGTCTGCGGGGCTCTTTCCCCTCGGCAGCTGGGCGCGCATCACGCGCGAGGTGCTCGCCGAGGAGGACGAGCGCTCGATCGTCCTCCAGACCGAACCTTTGGGGTCGCCCCGCCTGCGCGCGGCGATCTGCCGCCACCTGCTGCGCTCGAGGGGTCTGGCCGCATCTCCGGAGCAGGTCGTGGTGGGTGCTGGCTCCCAGCTGCTCGATGCGATGCTGGTGCGGCTGCTGGGTCGGGACCTCTGCTTTGCGGTCGAGGACCCGGGCTACCCGAGGCTGCGCCAGCTGTATCGCTCGAGCGGCGTGCACGTCATGCCTGTAGGGATGGACGGATCGGGCATCCTCGTCGACGGGCTCGTTGCGGCGGGGGCCGACGTGGCGCACGTCACGCCCTCGCACCAGTTCCCCACGGGCAGGGTCATGCCGGTGGGGAGGCGCTACGAGCTGCTGGCCTGGGCCTCCGAGCGGTCCCGGCGCTACGTGATCGAGGATGACTACGACTGTGAGTTCAAGCTGTCGGGCCTGCCGGTGCCCACGCTGCAGTCGGTGGACGTCTCCGGGTGCGTGATCTACACCAACACCCTCACCAAGAGCCTGGGCCCCGCCTTTCGCGTGGCCTACGCCGTGCTGCCCGAGGAGCTGGCCCGGCGCTGGAGGGAGGAGCTCTCGTTTGCGTCATGTACCGTGGGGACCATAGACCAGCTGGTCCTGGCACGCGTCATCGAGTCCGGAGCCTTCGAGCGCCATGTCAACCGCATGCGCACGCGCTGTCGCAGGGTGCGCGACAGGCTGCTTCTTGCGCTGGAGGCGGAACTTGGGGTGCGCCCTGCCGAGGTGAGGTCAAGGGACGCGGGCCTTCACTTCGTCCTTCCCCTGGTGCTGCCCGACGGTGCGAGCGACCTGGGGCTCGAGCGCGCCTGCCAGGAGGCCGGCATTCCCCTGCGTGCGATGTCCGGCTTCTATGCCAGAGGCGAGGCACCCGAGGAGGACCGCCACGCCTTCGTGATGAGCTACTCCGGACTGGGTGAGAGCGACGTTGCTCCCGTCGCTGCAAGGCTCGCCTCGATCGTCGGGGATGCAGGCTAGGGGCGGCAGCGCGTCGCTGCTCCGGAAAACTGCGCACGGTAGCTTCGAATTATGGGGACGAGCGACATTTCCCCAGGATTCCATCGCCTGAAAGAAATCCAATGCGCAGTCGCGTTCCCCTCACGCCCCCGTCTGCGTCAGCGAGGTGCCAGATCGGGGCCCTCCGCTAGCCGAGCGCGTACAATCTTGCCTGGATACCAGGGCATCGCAGTTCGATGAGCAAAGAAGCCGGACCGGAGGTCTCCCATGAAGCAGGCGGACAGCAGCATCCAGAGCAAGCTGGCGCAGAGGTCGTTCGACGTCTCGACCTATGGCGAGTCTGGCCGCGCGGTCATCGTCTTCCCGGCCGAGGACGGCTGCAGCACCAGCTGGGAGAACGGAGGCATGGTCGAGGCGCTTCGCGAGCGGATCGAGGCTGGTGAGCTGCAACTCTTCTGCACCGAGTCCATGGATGCGCTGACCTGGCTCGCTCGCGGCGCCGCGGACGACTACCGCCTGGACAACCTGGCGAAGTGGCAGGGCTACGTGGAGAAGGAGCTCCTCCCGTACGTGGCCAAGCACTCCGGCAGCAAGGAGCTGCCGCTGGTGGCGGGCACCGGCGTCGGAGCGATCAACGCCGCCGCACTCATGCTGCGCAAGCCCAGGAAGCTGGGTGGCCTCCTGGCCATGTCGGGCAGCTATGACGCGCGTGCGTTCGTGGGCTCTGATCCCGACCAGGCCTGGCTCGACGTGTCGCCCGTGGACCTGATGCGCGCCCTCTCCGACGATGCCAAGTCCCTGAAGCTCCTGGCAGGCAAGCAGCTGGCCCTCGTCTGCGGTCGTTCGTCGGAGGAGCTCGGCCTGGGCTCCCAGCGCGGGCTCGATGCGCTCTGCTGCGAGCTGGGCCTGGAGGCAAGCTTCGAGTACTGGGGCTGGGATGTCGTACCCAGCTGGTCTTGGTGGCAGGAGGAGGCGCGCCAGCTGCTGCCCTGCCTCCTGGCACCCAACGGCCTCATCGACCGCAAGCTGGTCGCCCGGCTCTCGTCCGCTCGCACCGAGGCGGAGCATGCCGCCAACCAGAGCGAGGCGGCCGCGGCCGAGCTCAAGGCCGCTTCCGAGGCCCTGAGGCAGGCGAAGTCCGAGCTCAGGGCCGCCCGCAAGCGCACCCGCGACGAGGCCGAGTCCGTCGAGACGGCCATGCGGGAGGACGAGGAGCTCAGTGTTGCCGCCGCCGAGGCCTGGGCCGAGAGGGACCGCATCGCCCTGCTGCTGGCCGAGGCCACAAAGGCGGCCGGTGCCGCACAGTCGGCCGCAGACGCAGCAGCCGCACGCCTGGGCTCCGCGCGCTGGATTGCCGGCGAGGCCGACGCCGCCGTCGAGCACGCCGCCCAGGCCCAGGCGGACTCCACGGCACGCCTCGCCTCCGCGAAGGAAGCCGCGGCAGCGGCCCAGGAGGAGGCAGAACGCCTCGCCGCTGCACTCGTCGAGGTCCAGGCGGAGGTCGATGCGGAGAGGAGCGAGGCCAGCCGGCTCAAGTCCGGCAAGGCCAGCCGAGATAAGTCGAACCGCAACTGAACCAATCCACAGCTAGGCCATGCAGCAGCTAGACCCTGTCGCAGCTCGTTAGGCAGCCTGCTCCTCGCGTCTGAGCTCGCCGAGGATGCTTGTAGCCATGGGCAGCGCCACCAGGCCCGTTATCACGTCGGTCAGGGGCTGGGCCAGCTGCACGCCCAGGAGTCCCAAGAAGTGCGGCATCACGGTGACGACCGGGCCGAGCACTAGGCCCAGCCTGCAGGCGCCCAGGATGGTGGCCCTCCACATGCGACCCGTGGTCTGGAGCAGAAAGTTGGTGATCATGGCCATGCCCGTGATGGACATAGTGAGGCTCTCGACGCGCAGGGTGAGGGCGGCGATGCTCACAACCTCGGGGTCGTCGTTGAAGAACGCCACCAGCTGTGGCGCGAAGGCGCAGGTCAGCACGCCGATCGAGAATACCGCCACCACCGCGGCGCGCACCGCGAACGCGTAGCCCTCCCTGATGCGTCCGAAGCGGCGCGCCCCGTAGTTGTAGCCCACGATGGGCTGGAAGCCCTGGCCGATGCCAATCTGAACGTAGTTGCCGAAGCCGCAGATGCGCTGGACGATGGCAAGTCCCGCGATGGCGGCGTCGCCGAAGGGCCGCGCGGCGTCGTTGAGCAGCGTCGTTGCCACGCCCAGCATGATCTGCCGAACGAACGAGGGCACTCCGCCGTTGTTGATCTTGAGCGCCATGGCCCTCGAGGGCCGCCGCAGCCACCGCAGGCCCAGCGGAGTGATTCCCGCCCGCTGCATCTGGAAGACCAGGAGGCAGAAGCTAACGAACTCGCAGACGACGGTGGAGGTAGCGCTGCCCGCGATGCCCATGCCGCAGACGTAGATCAGAAACGGCGTCAGTGCCATGTTGAGCAGGGCACCCGTCATGATGGCGGCCATGGAGTAGAGGGCCTCCCCCTCGAGGCGCAGCTGCATGTTGAGCATGAGCGAGCTGCACATGAAGGGCGCGCCCATGAGGATGATGCCCACGAAGCGCCGTGCGTAGGGGAGGATCGTGGGGGTCGAACCGGCCAGGAGGCAGATGGGGTCGATGAAGGCGTTGCCCAGAACCGCGATGACCAGCCCCAGCGTCAACGTGCAGGCGAGGCCCGTGGAGGCGAGCACGCACGCCTCGTCCCTCTCCCTCGCCCCAAGGTGGCGCGAGATGGCGTTGCCCGTGCCCTGCCCGAAGTAGAAGCCTATGGCCTGGATGGCGGTCATGGCCACGAACGAGATGCCGATGGCACCTGAGGCGGAGGTGCCCAGGCTGCTCACGAAGAAGGTGTCGGACAGGTTATAGATGCTGGTAACCAGGTTGGAGAGGATCGAGGGCGTGGCGAGCGAGAGAATCAGGGGCCGGATGGGCTCCTCGGTCATCTGCCGGAACTTCTCCTCGGGCGTCTGCCCGCCCCTGCGGCGCGTCTCCGCCTCGTCCGTCCGCTCGGTATTGTCCGTGTCGCTTTGCATGGGAGACATGATGCGCCGACGGGCGGCGCGATCCACCAAGATGCCGAGCGGGCGCTCACATCCTCACGGAATCGTTACGCGTCGGCGGAGGCGGGGAAGCTCACGGAGAAGCGCGTGCCCACGCCCTCGCGCGAGACGACGTCGATCGTCCCCTGGTGAGCGTCCACGATCCACTTGGCGATGGAGAGCCCCAGTCCGGTGCCGCTGGCCTCGTCGCCGCGCGCCTCGTCCGCGCGCCAGAACCTCTCGAACGCGTGTGCCACGTCGTCCTCTCCCATGCCCATCCCCTCGTCCTGCACCTGGTACGAGACGCGGCCGTCCCCGACCTTGGTGGAGAGGGCGATGGCCGACCCGGCGGGGGAGTACTTCGCAGCGTTCTGGACGATGATCCTCATCGACTGCTTGACCATCGCCAGGTCGCCCACCATCTGATAGAGAGGGTCCTCCTCCGCGCCCTTGGGGTTTTTAAGCACGTAGCGGTGGGCGTCGTCGATCATGCACGACTCCTCCCACACGTCCTCCGTGACCTCGGCCAGGTTGAGGGGGGTTCTTTGGAGCGTGTTGCGCCCCGAGTCCCCGCGGGCGAGGAAGAGCAGCTGCTCCACGAGCTCCTGCATGTGGTCGGTCTCGGCCTTCAGGGACTCGATCGACTCCTCGAGCACGGCCTCGTCCGTCTTCCCCCACCTGTCGAGCATGTCCACGTAGCCCTTGATCACGGCGATGGGCGTGCGCAGCTCGTGCGAGGCGTCCGAGACGAACCTCGTCTGCTGCTGCCGGGACTCCTGCATCCGGTGGAGGAGCCCGTTGAGCGCGACCTCGATGGGCTGGAGGTCCTGGTCTCCGGTAGAGACGCGCGGCGAGTCGACCGTCGCGCGCGAGATCGCCTGCTCGAGGCTCTCCATCTTGCTCTCCTGGACCCCGTCGCTCATCGCCTCGGCATCCAGGGCCAGCTGGTTCAGCGGCAGGAGCTTGCGTCGCACGCGCCGGGTGTCTCCCGGCAGCCTGAAGAGCGAGACGAGCTGCCATGCACCGACGGCGACGGCGACGGGCTCCATGAGGCGGACGAGGTCACCCATGGGAAAATCCCTGTGCGTCCCGTCGCCGAGCGAGACGCTCAGGCCTAGGTCCTCAGGGCTGCCGCCCGTGACGATCTGGAGGGACGCGATGGCGTTGGGGGAGCTGGACCGCAGGGCACCCTCGGGGAGCTGCCGGGCGCTCTGCACCGCGAAGCTGCCCACGAGCACCACGCAGACGAACAGGTCGAATGCGACCATCCCGATTAGGTTTCGCCACCAGAAGCTCCAGCTGATCGAGCGGGCGGTGGAGGGCATTCCCGGCCTGATCGTCCTGGCGCTACCCCTCCCGGATGACATATCCCACCCCGCGGACGGTCGTCACGAGCTTGATGCCAAAGCGGTCGTCGATCTTTGAGCGGATGTGTCGCACGTAGACGTCGATGGCGTTCGTCTCGCCTGCATACTCGTAGCCGCATGCCAGCCGCATGAGCCTATCGCGCGTCATGACTATGCCCTCGTTCTCCATGAGGACGCGCAGCACCTCGAACTCGCGGTTTGTGAGAGGAACCTCCTCGTCCGCGACGATGACCTCATGCCTCTCCACGTCCAAAGTCACGCCGTTGGAGTTCAGCACGTGGCGCGCGGAAGCCTCAGAGGGGCCGCCCTCGCCTCGGCCGTCGCCTGCTGACGCGGCCGCCACGGCGGGCGCGCCGTCCGCAGGGCCGTGGCCCGTGGACGGTGCCGTCCCCTCCCGGCGCTTGAGCGCCACGCGTATGCGGGCGAGCAGCTCCTCGATGGCGAAGGGCTTCGTCACGTAGTCGTCGGCGCCGGCGTCGAGACCGGCGACCTTGTCCATCACGGAGTCCCGCGCGGTAAGAACGATGACGGGGACGTCGCGCTCCCTGCGGATGCGACGCAGCACCTCGAGGCCGTTCAGCTGCGGCAGGAGCAGGTCGAGGAGGATAAGGTCGTAGTCCCCCGAGAGGGCCGCGTCCACCCCCGACCTGCCGTCGGCGGCCTTGCCCACCTCGTAGCCCTCGTGCGTCAGCTCGAGCTCCACGAAGCGGGCGATCTTCGCCTCGTCCTCCACCACAAGAATCCTGCTCATGCACCGCTTCCGTTCGGACGTGTCTCGCGGCTGGGCCCGCGCGCGGGCCCAGCCGCGAATCCTATTTCCTGTCGTGTCCCATGACGTCGCGCTTGAGGGACTCCACACCCGATGCAGCCTTGTCCATGGCCTCGTTGACGTCGACGGTCACGCGGTCGACTCCCTCGAAGCGGTAGTGGCACTCGAGGAACAGGCCCACGACGAGTGCGGGCAGCGTGACCGCCCAAGCGAGCAGGGCGAGCACCAGGACCAGAACGGGCACGGCCAGGATGCGACGCCCGCGACGCTCCACCACGAAGGTGACGTCGATGCTCTTCCTCAGCACGTGGCGGCAGCTGCTGCAGAAGCGCTCGAAGCCCCTCTCGAACCTGCCTCCCTCGCTCGCCTGCCTGTAGGCGTCCTGGGCCTCCGCCATCTCGGGCGAGACGCCGCCCTGTCTGCTGCCGACGGTGGAGTAGCTTGCCGTCTGGGGCTGCGTCTTTCCCTCGTTCTCCAGGTAGACGATGGCGTCCAGCGCGTTCCCGCGGCTTGCGTCGAGCGCCTGCTTGGCATCCGCGTAGCCCACGCCCGTCTTCTCTCGGATGAGCTCTACCTTCTCGAGGTCGTCCATGACCATGTATCCCTTCCCTTTGCGGGTGTTGCGTGGACGGCAATCTCTGCCATCCGATGATTGCATGGTGACAGGCAAAGATTAACCGACCCTTGGGCAAAGATTACGTTCGGATGACGATTGGGCTGCGTTGGGGCCGGCAGGGTGGTTAGCGTCGGGGCGCGTTGGACGTCCTGCGGCCTGGCTTGCTCCCCCTGGGATATCCTCGTGGCAGACGGCGTGGATGGGCAACGCTCGACGGGGGAGAGGGACATGACGGTGCCGAGCATAGCAGGATACGTGAGCTCGTACCTCTTCGACCATCGTGACCCGGCGTACCGGGAGTTCAGCGCGAGTCTGATGCCGACGGTCGACCCGTCGACCGTCGTGGGCGTCCGTACTCCCTGCCTGCGCCGGCTTGCCCGGGAGCTGTCCTGCCGCGATGACCTGGAAGAGTTCCTCGGTGGCCTGCCCCATGCGCTCTTCGAAGAGAACCAGGTCCACGCCTTCGTCATGTCGGGACTGCGCGACTACGACCTCCTGCTTGCCGAGCTCGAGCGCTTCCTCCCCCACGTGGACAACTGGGCTACCTGCGACGGGATCTCTCCTCGGGGTCTCGCCGCGCAGCCGACGCGGACGCTCGACCGCGTGCGGGCATGGGTGGGCTCCGGCGACACCTACGTCGTCCGCTTTGGCATCGGGACCCTCATGCGCGTCTTTCTCGCCGATGGGTTCGAGCCTTGGATGATGGGGCTGGTCGCCTCCACGGCCCCCGGTGACTACTACGTGGACATGATGCGCGCCTGGTACGTGGCCGAGGCCCTGGTCTGGCAGCGTAACGCCGCCCTTGCGCTGCTGCGCGATGGCAGTCTCGACCGCTGGACGCACAACAAGGCGATTCAGAAGGCGGTCGAGAGCCGTCGCGTCGAAACCGAGCTCAAGGGAGAGCTGCGCGCCCTGAGGAGGAGGGGGCCGGCCTAGGGTCCGGGCGTGTCCAGGATCCGGGTGTCCGCGCCATACGCGCCCCTCGCCCGGCCTTTCCGCCTCCTCGCCGTAGTGCGCCCGCCTCCTCGCCGCCGCACCCCAGCCCCTCGTGGCTAGGCGCCCTGGTCTTGGAATGCGCGCACGTCGCTCACGAGCATCGCGAGGTAGGGCCGCGCACCCTCGGGGGCGCTGCCGTCCACCAGGAAGAGGGCGAACCTGTCGTCGAACACGAAGCGACGCGGCTGTGGCCCCTCGGGCATGGGGGCCGCCGACATCACGGCGGTGATGGCCGCCTCGCTCTTCACCCTGCCGCCCCTGTTGTC
The DNA here is from genome assembly GCA_947253595.1 of uncultured Olsenella sp. Lineage (GTDB taxonomy): Bacteria > Actinomycetota > Coriobacteriia > Coriobacteriales > Atopobiaceae > Olsenella_I. The sequence goes on from CAMXZR010000047.1 coordinate 11,282, forward strand.
CAGGTCGAACACGAGGGTTTGCATGGCCTGGCCGATGCGGAGCATGTCGCCGTGGGGGAGCGCGAACTCCAGGCCTTCGAGCTTGCCGTACTCCTCGAACACGTTGACGCTCAGCAGGGGGCACTCGAACTCGTCTTCGTACGAGAGCGGCATCTGCGTCTCGGCCGCAGCCGCCCTCGCCATCGCGTTCTTCCACATGTCCGAGAAGCCCTGCCCCTCGGGGGACTTCACCAGGACGAGCTCGTCGCCCTCCTTGGTGGAGATCCTGCAGGCGCAGTGCTCGTAGTTCTCGTAATAGAGGGGCGTGACCTGGGCGAGGAGGTCGCCGCGAACGTCGTCGCCGCTCCCCACGGTCCCGAAGTACCTGACCCCCTCCGTGCGGTCGGGGCCGAAGGTGCCGTCGTGGGAGAGGAGCGCGAACGGGTGCTCGAACGAGAACGCCCGGTAGAGCATGGCGTAGAACAGCGTGTCGTTTGGCCCAGCCCCCTCCCAGTCCAACATGCCGAGAACGTCGCTTCCCTGACCGAAGCGTTGGCCGATGGCCTTCTCTATGGTGTCGCGGGCGTCTTTGGTCATGGGGCCGGCATAGCTGTAATAGTGGTCGTCCGAGACCATGCCCGCCTCGAAGGGGCTCCCGTTCAGAGCGTCCACCAGGTCGTTTGGTCCGCTGGTCGACTCGAGCGGCCTTCCGTCGTTGTGGTAGGCAAGAAGCTCGTCCCAGCACAGCTGGAGCG
>CAMXZR010000048.1 GCA_947253595.1 uncultured Olsenella sp.
CCCGGATGTCTGGAGTGCCATATCGTGCCTTCCTTCTTCTCGTGTCTGCTATTCGGAGCCCATGAGGCTGCGGACGAACCCGAGCATGGCGTCGGGCTTCCCCACGGCGGCGGGCGCGTCGCCGTCCGTCGGTACGACGACGGACGACCTGGGCTTTGCGATGGCGGCCAGCTCCCTGGCCTGGGCGGCGAGTGTCTGCTCGTCGGTCCCTGAGAGCATGGACACGAGGTCCGCGCTGATGCCGAACTCCCTGGCCACCTTGGCGACGAGCTCCGAGCGGGCCTTCTCCCCGGCGAGGCCGTCGCGCTCGGCCTCGATGGCGGCGATGCGCTCCTCGAGCGTCCTGCTCTTGGACGCCGTCTCGTCGTACGCCTTGGCCTTCTCGGCGTTCTCCTTGGCCCTGCGCTCCCACTTGCGGGCCTCGGCCTTCCAGTCGGTGCCGTCGCCCTGCGGCGTGGGCTCCTGCTGGGCCGGCTCTTCCTGCGTGGGCTCCTGCTGGGCCGGCTCTTCCTGCGTGGGCTCCTGTTGCGTGTTCTCGTTCTCCATAGCTCCTCCTTCCGCCTGCGTGCGCAGGTGGTCTCGCCCCGTGCGGGGCAGCTGCATATAGAAAAAGCCCCATGCGGGGCCGTTTCCTCACTGTGGCTGTGACAAGGGCGCCTAAAGACCGGGCCTTGTCCAATCATGGGATGTGCGGTATGGGTGCTCTATCCCGTATAGCGCGGGGTTCACCGGCACTTTGGTGCCCTTCCGCGCGTTGCAGGCGCGGTGGACGAGCTGCGTGTTATCGCGGCTGAGCGGGTCGCCGCCACGGCACACCGGCATGATCTCGTCCACGACGGGGTAGCGCGGGTCGGTGACGGGCATGCGGGTGACCTCGTCGCGCGTGGGGAGCGGCCTCCCGCAGAGGGCGCAGTGGGTCGTTGTCGCGAGCAGCTCGCGCCTGAGCCTCCTGCGCGCCGCGCCGTTCGCGTAGCGCGGGTTAGTCGCCATGCGCGCTCCTCTGTACCGCGAAGCGCTTGATGCTGGTCGTGACGGTGGTCACGCTTTCGGGGGCGAGGCCCTCGACGCGGATGCCGAACCCGTCGCCGGTGATGTACGTGCTGTCGATGTCGCCCACGACGGCCTCGGCGTTGGCGTCGAGCCACCTGCCAAGCTCCCTGACCTTGTGGACGAGCATCCCCCGCAGGCTGCGGCGCTTGAGCTCTACGTCAGGCACGGCGTGCCTCCTTCCGGTCGGTGGGGCTTACGACGTTTCGCATGCACTCCACGACGCCGTCGTAGCGACGCTCGGCGGCGCGGACGGCGTCCGCGTCGATGCCGAGCTCCATGAGCGCGTCGCGCATTGCCCTTGCCACGACGGTGTTGTGGCGTGCGACGATTCGTGCGATCTCGATGAGCGTCATGGCGCCCCCTACCTGAGGCCGTACATGCTGCGCATGTTGGCGAGCGTGCTGTAGACGTTGCTCCTGCTGTGACCGGCGGCGAGCGCGCCGTAATGGCCCTTGGTGCTCTCGGACGCTGAATCAGCCGCCGCGGCGCGATACATGGCGTAGTACTCGTCCGGGTCGTATCCCTCTATCTCGCTCGCGCCCTCGTCGAACGACGCCACGACCTGGCAGTCGCAGTGCGGGTGGTAGGAGTCGAACTCGCCCGCGCTCTCGGCGCTGTGGTAGACGAACCCGCGGCTCGCCAGCATGAGGCAGAACGCGCATGTCGTGTCGCCGGTCGGGACGCGGGCGTACCTTCCTCCGTGGTTCGCCGTGTTGCGCGTCATGGTGCGGCGCGCGTGCCCGTTCACGGCCTTGTTCATGGTCCCCATGACATGGGCGACGGCCTTGTCGGGGTCCACCGCATCGCCCGAGAAGGCGTAGCCGCTCGATGCCTCGAACAGGTGGGCATCGTCCTCGCTATCGAGGATGGCACTCGCCCGTTTCCCGGTGTCGGCGCGGTATATCTCCTCCCAAAGCTCGGCGGCGAGCGTGCCGGATGCCTGCCCGTACTTCGCGGCAATGGGCGGTGCCATCATGTTCACGGCGTCGTGGAGGGCGTCGAGGTCGTGCGCGGTCGCCTGCCACACGTCCCACAGGCCGTTCGAGAGCTCGGCCTGCGCGGCGCCGGAGAGCGTCTTGAGGCCGTTGACGTAGCTACTGAGCCTCTCCCTCGTCAGGTTCATCGGTCTCGGGCGCCTCCTTGAACGTCGGATGCGTGACCTGCGGCATGCTGCCAACGAGGCTCTGGATGGTGCCGGTCCCCGTCGCCCTGCCAAGCTCGGACCAGAGCATTTCCAGCTCGGCATCGTCCGGGAAGAGCTGCCGCAGGAACGTCTTGGTGTTCGCAAGGCCAGGGATGGCCTGAACCTCCTTGAGCGCAAGGTCGGCTACCTGCGACTTGGAGGGCATGTCGGTCGGGCGGAAGTGCGGGAACGCCCCAGAGAGTATCTGCGTTGCCTCAGAGAACGGCACATCACGAGCAGTGGCAACGATCAAGCGCGCCACGTTCATCATGTGCGGGCCGTTCGTGGCATTGAGATAATCGGCTTCGTTGACAAGGTCCTCTTTAGCCGCGTAGATCGCCTCGGCGCTGGATGGGTTGTCAGAGACAACTCCCAAGCTTGATATGGGAAGGCCCGTCTCGCCTGAGAACTGCGCCGCAAGCGAGCGCATATAGACCACGTGATCGTTCATCCCAGGCGGGTTGAACTGCCCTGCACTTGGGCTGTTCTGCTCACCATCGTTTGGGATCAGGAAGTACCCGTTCCAATATGTCTTGAATGTCTTCTCGTCCAACAGGTCGGGGTCGACGTTCAAGAAGTAACGCTGCGGGACCGTGAAGATCTCTGCGGAGATCTCCGTGCGCAGCACCTCTCGTACGGCATTGTCTGTGATGGAGCGCACGGCACGAGACACGCGTGACCGGCCCAGGGGCCTGTCAAGCGAAGGGCGATACGTCAACGGCTCCATGAGGGGCCGCCCCATGGAGTGCGGGAGCCTTTGCGTGTACCAGCGGTTGCGCCTGTAAGCGCAAACCAGCGTCTCATCTGAGGCGAAGAGGTTGCACCCCGTTGGGTTCCCCTTCTTGTCAGTGTCAGTGACGGTCATGCCGTAGGCAATGCGCTTGTGTCTGCGGTCCCAGACCATCGCGCAGTTAAGGGCACTGTAGGCATTGACAACAACAGCGGGGTCACCTGCGTCTTGATCTCCCAGGGTCACTGTCATAGCCGCGCACGACTGGACAAGAGCGGAAGTGACGGCCTGGCGGTACAGCTGCGAAACGTCGTTTGCCTCATACGCTTCTCTGAGCTCAGGGATGTGGACGGAATCTGGGATAGCGAAATAATCGAGGTGCGTACGCTCGGCGAGCATATCAACAGCCTTGGCAGGCCAGCCAACCTGAGGGGCCACGGCGTCTGCGACATTGTCGCTCTTGAACGCAAGCTTGAGATTCTTGCAGCGGTTATGAGAGTTGTAGTAAGCAAGCCTAAGAGCGTTCTTCTCATACTTCGAAGTCCAGACATCCCACAGCCTGCGGAGCATATGCCCCTCTTCAGGGGTTATCCCGTCGCCATCAGCGGTAACAGGCATGTTCCTGCCAACCGCCGTAAGGGGGACATCAGTCCAAAACTGCATGTTAGAAGCTCACCGCCTTTCTCACTTTTCGGGGGTTCCTCAGCGTTGTCACGACTGCCTGCATCGCAAGAGCAGCAGCTTCAACAGGCACTGAGTCAACTCCCGGCGCGTCACCGAAGCCAATAGCCCCATTTGTCTTGTTGCCTATGTAGCGTTTCGCCGCGCCAACAGCCGATGCCGTCAGTTCGGGCTGCCCAATGTGCGTCATCGAGCCGGAGGCGACAAGGTCGGTGATCATCTGGTCTGCCTGTATAACGTCCTTTGTCGCTGCCGTGCGACAGTAGAGCCTTGGGAGCTTGCGCTCTCTGAGAGCACGTTCCAGGTTCTCGGCACTACCCCTGCCGTCTGCGAGGTAACAGCACACGTCGTTAGACATTGGGGCGAGCATCTCCTCGACCCATCCGGTTCCGTGGGTCGTATCCCTGACTGCCACAAGCTCGACATGCAGAGGTGCACCTTTCAAGCGCACGGCCACAGCGACTGCCGCACGTGTACCATCAGGTGCAAACTTCACACCGTAGGCAACCTTTGCCCCCTCAGCCTTGGGATCAGGAGAGGCGGCAACTTTGCAGGCATCCCATGCGGAAGCCGCTATAACGTGCTCGTAGCCCCCGTCGTCCGGCATCCACCAGCCGAGCAGCTCGCGGGCGAACCCGTCCCTCGTCATGCCGCCCGCGTCGATGCCGCGGATGTCGTCCAGCACCGTGGCCTCTAGGATGAGGCGACCCATCATCGGGTTGGTCATGTACGAGAGGTCGAGCAGCTCGTCCTCGGTCGCCGACTCTGGCGGGATGGCGTCGACGGCCCACTCCATCCACCACGCCCCGCCGCCGCCCGCATGGGCCGCGTCATGCATCTTGCGGAACGCCGTGCCGTGGCATCCCGGGTAGTGAGGCGTCCCCAGGTAGATCATCTGCGGGACGTGTCCACGCGCGCGCAGCGTCGGCTTGATCGCGTCCTGCTGCTCGTCGGTGTACTCCTGGGCCTCGTCTATGATCGCCATGTCGTACGATCCGCCGCGCGCGCCGTTGGTGCGCGTGGCGAACTCTATGTAGGCACCCGACCTGAGGTAGATCCCCTCGCGGCCAGGCTGCTTGTAGACGTAGTCGAGCAGGCCGTGCCAGTCGTCGTTGCGCGGGTCGTCGAACAGGTTGCACAGCCGCTTGAAGAACTTCGTGACCGTCGAGCCCGTGTGCGCCGTGTAGAGGACGTTCCATCCCTCGACCGCGCACATCCACGCGCTGTAGTAGCAGGCGGAGAAGCTCTTGCCGTTCTGCCTCGGCTTGCAGATGCCGATGGTGAGCGCCTGGGGGCTGCCGTCCTCCTTGCGCGCGCACATCACGTCGAACTCGTGGCGCTGCGAGGGGATGAACTCGATGCCGTACGAGGCGAACATGTCGGACGCCTCCCGGCCGTCCGTGTGGTCCCACTCGCCCACCACCTCGAACGTCGGCTCCTGGCGCCCGAGCCTAGCCATTCACGACGCGCAGGCTCTTCTTGCGGCGAGCGCGCGACTGGTCAATCGGTGATGTATGATGGGTCTTGGTCGACGCGCTCCTCCTGCCGTCCACGATCTGGCCGTCGATGCGCCCGAGCTTGTCGGTCACGTCGATGAGCGACTTCACCAGGGCGGCGTAGTCGCGGGTGGCCATGGTCTGCTCGCAGCGCTCCGCCAGGTCGTTCCTTATGGCCTTGAACATCGCCATGGCGTCGTTCTTCTTAGCTGCGGAAACAAGGCGTCCCATGGCAACCTCCTGACCTGCGAATATGTGGAACGGGAATTCCCCTCGCTATAAAGGCGCTCTGCCGCATGGTGCGCCGCCTGCCCCGGGGGGAGGGGGTTCGCCCCCCCTGTCGCTAGCGCCGAAAAGGATTGAGCGCGATTGTCTCGCCCCCGCGAGTGGCGGCGCACCGTAGTGATAGCACGCAAACGAAGCTCGCGGGCGCCCGCGAGCGCACGGAGTCGCCCACGACCACCCGCAAGCGCCCGCGAACGTCCGCGAGTACACACGACCGCCCGCGAGCGCCCGCGAGTACACACGACCGCCCGCGAGCGCCCGCCAGGACGCGCGCCAGGCGGCGCACAAGGAAGGGTCCGCACCCCCGAGGGAATGCGGACCCGAACGTCGTGACGTGCGTGGCGCCCCGCTACTCGCCAGGGGCGCGGCGTCCGTCCAGCGTGAGCGTCTCGCCGTGGCCCACGAGCTGGAGGGTGTAGCCACAGGCGGCGGCTATGGATGCCAGAACATCAGTGCCAGGCGCGCGGCCCATGGTGAACAGCGAGGAGATGTAGCCGTCACTTTTGCCCAGCTCCTTTGAAATAGCTGCCTTGCTCTTGCCAGAGCAACTAACGACATGAGCAAGCGCGGCCTTGCTATCCATATGACCTCCCCTATCGGTGCTTGATCTGCGCACATCATATCACAACAAAAGTTGTGGCAACGTTAGTTGTGTAGTAGGTATGAATAACAACGTCCGTTGCAGAATGTCGCTACTAGCAACGAACGTTGTTGTATAGTCATAGACAGCAAGAGCAACGGAAGTTGCTTAACAGCCGGGGAACCTTGAGAAACGAATAGCGCGGCATCGAGAGCACGGAAGGCGCTCCGATGTGTGACAGGCACGCGGTAAAAGTGGCCGTCTCCAACTCCGGATAGGAGACAGGCCAATGGACTACGCAAGATGGGCGCTCGTCGCCCTGCAAGTCATCAAGGCGGCAATCGACCTAATCGAGTCAATCATCAGGCTGCGGAAGCTGATGGGAGAAGCCCGAAGAAGGGAATGAGCCGCCCCGCGTAATGCGGAACGGCCCAACTGTTAGCTAACCCCAAAAGTGGAGTTGGTAGGCAGTCACGCCGTCACCAGCGGCCCGAGTGCCTGCCACACATTGTAGCGCCCGCTACAGGAGGAATCAACGACCGAAGGGAGAGCAACATGCGCGGAGAGGAATTCGAGTGGAGGGTCAGCTGGACCACGGACGGCATGGACTGGGACGTGGCTATGTTCGCCTCGCTGGACGTGGCCCGCGCCCACGGCAGGCGGATGGTCTCCGAGAACGAGGGGAACTCGAGGTTCTCCATCTACGCCGAACGCCTGGTGGTAGTCGCCACCAACGACTTCCTGGACCCGGACGTCCCAGGCGGCGGCGTGAGGCTGGCGCCGCACATGCTCGGCACGGCCGAGGAGGCGGCGGAATCCGTCGACGGGACGGAGGGCGCTCGACCCTACCACTCCCGGTCCACGTCCGGGTGCCAGCCGCGCGGGACCCCCGCTGTCGCCTCCATGCCGCGCTCGTCGATGCCCCCCAGCGCCGTGGCCACGGCCGACTGGCACCACGTGACGCCCATGCCGACCATGCGGGCGACCTTGCCCCACGTCGCGCCGTCCAGGTAGCGCCACCAGAGGGCGTCGGCTGCGAGCGCGCCGTCCGAGCGCATCACGCCGCCGTGGCCGTCCGCACCGTATATGACGGCGGTGGCGAGGTCGATCACCTCGTAGTCCGTGAGGAGGCGCTCCGAGAGCACGCGCTCGCGGTCGAGGCGGGCATCCACCACGGCCATGGCATCTGCCCTGTGGCCGCTCCTGCCGCGCGGCTCGTACGTCTGGGCGCGGACGCCCTCCCGGCGGGCCATCTGGGCGAGCTGGCGCCTTATCGACTCGGCGTCCTCGGCGCTCGCGAGGGCGGCGTCCATGAGCGCGCGCGCCGAGCGGAAGTCGGAGAGGCGGACGTGTCCGTCGCTCATAGGAGCATGGTCCCGCCGCGGGCGTCGCGACGCCCGGCGTCATCACCGCCCGCAGCGGGGCCGAGCGCCACGGCTTCCAGCTCCCCGGCCGCGCGGTCGAGGTACCACGCGGCCTTGCGCAGGTCCTCGGCCTCGCGGCCCTTGTGCGGCGAGCGCCACGCGTACTTGATCGCGCAGGCCCTGCAGTGGTCCACGAAGCCGCGCGTCCCCAGGGCGGCGCGCAGCGCGTCTATGCACTCGATGCCGCCCCGGGTGTAGTGGGCCGGATGGTCGACCATGTCAGTCGCGTCTCTCTCCACTGTCTCTCCCCTCTCACGAATCCTAGAACGGTATGTCCTCGTCTGCCGCGGCCTCGTCCGGGTGCGGCGCGGCTGGGCCCGTGCCCTGCAGCGGGCGCTGCATGAGCTCCACGTCCTCCACGACCACCTCAAGCCTGGTCCTCCTCTGGCCGTCCCTCTCCCACGAGCTCGAGCGCAGCCGCCCGCAGACGGCCACCTTCGAGCCCTTGGCGAGGATGCGGGAGAGCGCCGTGGCGCGGTTGCCGAACACGATGCAGTCCACGAAGCTTGCCCTGTCCTCCCACTCGCCCGTCTGCTGGTTGCGCGAGCGGTCGTTCACGGCGAGCCCGATCGCCAGCACGGGGGTGCCCGAGGGCGTCTGCCTGAGCTCCGCGTCCCTCGTGAGCCTCCCCACCATCTCGACCCTGTTCATGCCCATCCGGATACCTCTTTCCTCACGTCCTGCTGATAATCACTTCTTATCTGCGGGGCGTCCCACGCGTGGCGCGCCGACGGCCCCGCCGAGCTGCGCGGGCGCGCCCGTCGGCGGGCCAGTCGCGGGGCGCCCGCTGACACTCGGCTGACACCCGCCGCGGGCGGAGGCGGCGAAGTCCGCGAAGGCCCGCGCGGCGAGCGCGTCCCTGCCGGGCAGCAGGTGCGCGTAGATCCTGAGCGTTGTGGCCTCGTCGGCGTGGCCGAGCCTCTCGGAGAGCGTCTTGAGGTCCACCCCCGCCGAGAGGCACCAGGCGGCGTGGGTGTGCCTGAGGGAGTGGAACGTCACGGCCCGCGGCATCCCAAGCGAGCGCCTGAGCGACGAGAAGGCGCGCGAGACGGCCGTGGGTCGCATGAACGAACCGTCCGCCGTCACCACGGGCGCGTCGGGCGGGAGCGGCCCCAGGGCACTGTCCTGCGCCTCCTCCAGCGCCGCGACGGCAGCGAGGACGTCCGGCGTGACCGAGACGTTGCGGCACTTCCTGCCCTTGGTGACGTCGCGCCTCCACGGGGCGCTCCCGCGCTGCTCCATGACCGTGCCGGCCACGTGGAGGCACCCCTGGGCGCGCATCACGTCCCTCCTCCTGAGGGCGCACGCCTCGCCGCAGCGCACGCCCGTCCTGAGCGAGAGCCACGCGGCCATGGCGCAGGCGGCGCGGGAGAGGGAGCGGGCGTCCCACGCGGAGGGCGAGAGGGCCTCGGAGAGCGCCGAGTCAAGGGCCGGGAAGTCCCACTCGTCCACCACGGCCGCCTCGTGGGACTCCCGCGACGGGGGGTCCACCGAGAGCATGGGGTTGGAGCCCACGACCCCGGCGCGGGCGAGGTGGGAGAACGCGGCGCGCAGGAACATGTGGGCGGCGCGCACCGAGTTGCGCGAGAGCCCCTGCCCGCCCTCGGCCTTCGGCCTGAGGAGGTCGCGCTCCAGGCGGGCCATGTCGGCGGGCGTCACGTCGCGGGCCCGCACGGTGCCCATGCGGGCGTCCACATAGGACGAGAGGAGCCGCCAGAGCCTGACGCTGTTCGGGCTCGCGCCGCGCGCCTCCCGGCCGTCCACGTAGTCGGCCAGCAGGTCGCGCAGCCGCCCGCCCGTGGGAGAGCCGTCCTCTGAGAGGCACGAGAGCCACGCGTCGGCGAGGGCCTGTGCCTCCTCCATCGACCTCGCGGACGGAAACGCGCGGTAGGGCCTGACCTGCCGCCCGCGCGAGTCGGTGCCGAGGTAGGGGCGGCAGTACCAGGTGCCGTGCGCGTCGCGCCTGACCTCCGTGCCGGTCACCGCGCCTCACCCGCCTTGCGCATGGCGTAATGGAGGCGCACCAAGGCTTCGACGTTGACGCGCAGGCCCTCGGCGAAGCCGAGCCTGCGCTCCATGTGACCTATGAACCATGCGGTGGGCACGTACACCAGGCTGCAGATCACCCACATCGCGAGCGCGCCGAGCTCCATGTCAGTCATCCACGTCCACCACCTCAATCCCCACCCAACGCGCCCCGCAGTTTGGACAGTAGGTGTCGCCATCGGCACCTCGCTCCTCCACGACACTCATGACTGCCTCTCCACAGCCGCCGCAGAAGTAGTCAGAGCTCACGTAGCAGATAGGGTCGATGAGGTCGGCAAGCAGGGCGCATATGTCGCGCCACGTGCCGTCAGCTCCGACCGTCGCCCACTTGAGCAGGCCCAGCAGCCCACTCTTGGGCATCGTGTGGCGGGACGCCACCCTCAGCCTTTCCGCCACCTCGCGCCTCTCGTCAGCTCTCATGCCTCGTCCTCCTCTTACAGGATTCGCGCCACACAGTGAGGGCAGTAATTCGGCCTTTCATTTCGGCCTTTCATAGGTCATCTCGAAGACGTCCGGCTTGCAGGGGTACAGCTCGCCCTTGACGCCACGGATGATGTAGTCTCCGGTGTTTGCATCCATCTCGCCCTCAAGCGTCCTGATAGTGCACGCGACCGCACCCTCCGGTGTGCGTCTCTTGTACACGTCTCCTCTCGAGACCGCGTCGGCGAACCACTGCGGATAGTCGCGGGTGAGCATGGTGCCCCTCGCCACCCTGAACGCCTCTATCTCGACCGGCCTCTTCCTGTACCTAGCCATCGTTCACCAGCTCCTTCCTGAGCCTGTATCTGCTGTCGTACGCCCCGCACGTCAGCGCTCGCAGCACGGGATGCAGGACGGGCATCCCACCGCGTGCCGCGCACTCCCACAGGTCGGGCATGCCCGGCGCGGGGCCGAGACAGCAGCGGGAGTGCGTGCAATTCTCACGCCTGCGCATCTGCCGCCCCCCTCCCTTCGATCGCCACCCTCAGGTCACACACCTCGTCCGCCACGCACATGAGCGCCGCCGCGCACGCGAGCGTGGACTGTGCCGCGACGAAGTCCGTGGCGTGCGTGCCCGCGACGGTGTGGACCACCTGGCGGAACATGGCCCGCATGTCCTCGGCGCTCGCCGGGTCACACATCCCCCTCCTCTCCCTCGCAATCCTCCGCAGCTCGCGCACGCACTCGTCGAGCGTGTGGCGCGTCCGCTCCTCCATCGACGCCATCGCCGACACCAGCGCCCGGCGCTCGTCGTCCGACCAGCGGTGGGCGACGCGCAGCGCGCGGGCGCGGCGGGCTATGTCACCGGGCCCGACGCCGGGGAGCAGGGCGCCCCACATGGCCCAGCGGGCCCCGTGCGCCGGGAAGTTGTCCCTCAGGACCACGTCCTCGGCCGCCGTGAACTCGTGCCCCCTCACGCCCACCGCCTCCTCGACGCCCCGGAGAGCGTGACGAGGCGCGCGCCGTCGCGGAGCCGGTCCACGACCGCCTGGGCCATGGCGTCCCCGCCGAGGCGCGCCGCGAGAGACGCCGGGTCGGAGTTCGCCGTCACGACGGTGGGCAGCCCCGCCCCGCAGCGGTGCTCGAACAGCAGGTAGAGCGACTCGACCGCCCAGTCGGTGGGGCGCGGCTTGTCGAGGTCGTCCACCACGAGCAGCCCGGCGTCGAGCCACGGCGCCAGGCGTCCGCCACTCCGAGTCCGGTCCGCGAGCGAGTCGCGCTCGCCCGCGAGCATGGCGACCGCGTTGGCGAAGCGCACCCGCCCGGCGCGCCCGTCCCTGGCGGCGGCGAGGGCGACGGAGCAGGCCAGCCACGTCTTGCCGGACCCGACGGGGCCGCAGACGTACGCGCCCGACGCCGACCTGGACAGGATGTCGGCGAGCAGGGCGTCGGCGTCGGGGCTGGTCGCGCCGCGATAGCGCGCGGGCACGGCGACGGCCCGCTCCCTCCTCGCCGCGAGCTCCTCCAGCTCCATCACGTCGCACCACCCCCCACCACCACCGGGTTCGGGCAGCGGAACGGGTCGTCGCCCTCGATCCCGTACTCCCCGGGACGGCCGCGCGGCCGCCCGCGGGGCCGCTCGTTGAGGTACCCCTCGAACTTCGGGCCGAAGAGGGTCTCCGGCCGCAGGAAGCGCGACATCTCGGTCCCAAGCCACCCCTCGGCCTTGCGGTCGACGACGGCGGCGAGGTCGGCCGCCGTGTACCCCTCGGCCATCCGGGCCGAGACCAGGGAGAGTGTCTTGGCCGAGTCGGGGCGGAACGACGCGCCGGTGGCGGCGTTGAGGCGCGCGACGGCCGACCTCGCCGCCTCGCGCACCTCGGCCGAGCGTGCGCGGGACCCCCTTGGGGGTTTGGGGGTATGCTCTTCCCTACTCTTCTCTCCTCTACTCTCCTCTACTAAGCATTCTGCCTGTGCATCTGCCTGTGCATCTGCCTGTGCATCTGCCTGTGCATCTGCCT
>CAMXZR010000049.1 GCA_947253595.1 uncultured Olsenella sp.
CGCGCGGCGGCTTCGACCGGGGCGGCCGCGACGACCGTCGCGGCGGCTACGGCAAGGGTCGCGAGCGCGACTAGCCCACGACCATAGGGCGGCGCGTCCCGGCCATCCGGGATGGCCAGACGAGGCCCCCTCTGCGGCGACCAGGCCGCAGAGGGGGCTTTCGTCGCATGCGGCCCCAGCAGCCAGAGAGGACGCACGCGGTCGTCCGTCCGCCACCCTCCCCTAGCCGCGAGCTCTGTAGTGGTCCACGAATTCCTGGGGCGAGAGGAACAGCCCCTCGTAGCCCAGGGCGTGGCAGAGCTGCGCCGTGGTGGGCTGCTCCAGGCGCGCACGCTCGAGGACGTCGCGGCGCGAGAATACCGAGCGCGGGTCTGCATCGAGAAGGACCTCCCCGCGCGCCATGGCGATGACGCGCTCGAAGGTCTGGGCCACGAAGTCCATGTCGTGGAGGATCGATATCACGACCTTGCCCTGGCTCGAGAGGTTCCGCACGATCCGGGCGAGGCGCTCCTTGCCGTCGTGGTCCTGGGCGATGGTCGGCTCATCGAAGATGACCACGTCGGTGTCCATGGCGAGGATGGCCGCAATCGACACCATCTTGCGGTCAGAGAGTCCCAGGTCGTAGGGGTTCACCGCCTCGTTTCCAGAAAGCCCGACCTGCTCGAGCGCGGCGAGCGCCGAGGAGCGCGCCTCTCCCTCTCCCATGCCGATCTGGAGCGGCCCGAACATGACCTCGTCCAGCACGTTGTTCTTGAAGATCTGGTCGTTGGGGTTTTGGAAGACCAGGCCGACGGAGCGCGCGAGCTCCGGCACGGATGACCCGACGATGTCATGGCCGTCGAGCAGGATGCTCCCCGAGCTGGGCCTGAGCAGGCCCTTCAGGAGCTTCACGAAGGTCGTCTTCCCAGCACCGTTCTGGCCCACCAGGGCGCAGGAGCGTCCGTCGAGCGAGAAGTCGATGCCCCTCAGCACCTCGGGACCCTTGGGGTACGAGAAGTGCAGGTCCCTGACATCGATGCGACTCATCGGGCATCACCGCCCCTCTCGCCCGTGCCAAGAAGGCCGCACGTCTCCTCGAGCGTGACTGGATAGAGCCCGTCGGCGGCGCGCACACCAAGCTGTTGGCAGATCTGCGTGTAGGTGGGTGCGACAACGCCATGCTCCGCGAGGTCATCACGCGAGAAGATGGCACGGGGTGTGTCCATCGCCACGAGCTTGCCCTCGTCCAGGAGCATCACGCGGTCGCTGTACGCCGCGATCTTCTCGATCTTGTGCTCGACCATGACGATGGTCTTGCCCTGGGCGCGCAGGACGTCCACCGCGCGGAACACGTCCTCCGACCCCTGCGGGTCGAGCTGCGAGGTGGGCTCGTCCATCACGATGACCTCGGGCTCCATGACGATGATCCCCGCCAGGGCCATGCGCTGCATCTGGCCGCCCGAGAGGTCGAAGGGGGCGCAATCCTTGTACTGGGCGATGTCGAGCAGCTCCATGGCCGCGTCGATGCGACGACGCATCTCCTTGGGAGGCACCCCGAAGTTCTCGAGCCCGAAGGCGATCTCCTCGTACACGGTGAGCTTCGAACCCGTCACCTGGTTGAAGGGGTTCTGGAACACGAGGCCTACCTTGCGGCAGAGCTCGTCCACGCTCGACTTGCGCACATTCTGGCCGTCGATGGTCACGGAGCCTCCGTAGGCACCGTGGTAGAAGTTGGGGACCAGCCCGAGCAGCGCCTGCGTGAACGTTGACTTGCCCGCGCCGTTCCTGCCGATGACGCCCACGAACTCGCCGCGCTCTATCTGGCAGCTCACGTCATCCAGCGCGAGCCTCCTCGCGTCGGGATAGCGATACTTCAGGTTCTGCACCTCTATCTGGGCCATAAGACCACCCCCAAAATCCTCAGGGCGAAGAATGCGACGCCGAGCGCGAGGAGGGCAAGCAGGATGGTTCGCACCGGACCGTCGGCAGGGCTTGGCACGAACTCGTCCAGGAAGGTCTTGCGCTCGCAGGAGTTGAAGCCACGCACCTCGAGGGCGATGGAGCGCTCACGCGTGTCGGTGAACGAACTCATGATCACGGGGGAGATGAGGGGGAGAAACGCCCTCACCCTCGTCGCCAGGCTCCCCTCGGTCTGCATCCCACGACTGCGCTGGGCATCCATGATGGTGGAGGTGTGCTCCGTCATCTGCGGGATGATCTGGAAGAGCGAGACGAAGACGTAGCCCAGGCGCGGGGAGATGCCGCGCCTCACCATAGACTGCATCATGTCGGATGGCTTCGTGGCGAGCACGAAGACGCAGAAGGCGAAGATGATGTTGAAGACGTTGAGGACGATCCCCAGGGAGTAGTCGAACCCCTCCCGCCGCGCCACCAGGGGGCCGATGCGGAAGAGCTCGGTGTAGGCACCGCCGCGGAAGAAGGTCTGAATGACCACGACGGTGAGGAGGACGAAGCCCGACACGGCGACGATGGGCCTGGACTTCGCCAGTATCCTGGAACTCGCCAGGAGCGCGACGCTCAGAAGCATGATCGCCAGCTGCGGCACCATCCCGCCCACGAGGGCGGGCAGCGCGATCGCGACGACCACATAGAGCAGCTTCGTCTCGGGCGAGAGTCCATTGAGGAAGGAGTGCTTCTCCTCGAACAGGCTGATGCTTTTCATGACCGCTGTTTCGATAGGGTCCCGACCAAGGACCGGTGGAAGGGGACCTCCCCGGGGTGGTCCCGGGGAGTGTGTGGGACACTAGTCCAGGGACTCGTCCTTCGCCTGGTAGAGCGAGACGAGGCTCTTGGGCAGCACCTTGTAGATGCCGGCTGTGACGAAGAGCACCACAATCTTGTCGGGCAGGTCGACGATGATCTCGTCAACGGCAGAGGCAAGGAAGCCCTTCGAGCCCATCGCCGCAAACACCGCGTCGCCCCAGACGTTGCCCGTGGAGCCGCCCCAGAAGGCCATGTTGAGCGGCGTCGAGATGCAGACTGCCACGAGGCCTGCGACGAGACCGGCGAGCAGTATGCCGGGTGCCTTGCGCATGTGGCCATACCAGGCCATGAGGCCCACAGCGATGCCGATGCCCGCCTGCGTGAGCCCGTACACCGTGGAGATCGGGTCCATGGTAAGACCGTAGATCACGTTGGTCAGGAAGCCCGAGAGCGCCCCCACCACAGGCCCGGCCATGCAGGCAGACAGGCAGGTGCCGATCGCGTCGAGCCAAAGCGGCAGCTTGAGCATGCTCGCGAAGAGCTTGCCGACGTAGTTGATGCCGATCGCCGCGGGGATGAGCACGAGCGACGCCGTGTTCAGCTTGAGCGACCAGGGACTTCCCTCTCTCTTGCTTGCCATGGAACTTGCTCCCTTCGAATGTTGGAGTCCGTCAGACGGGACGCTCCTCCCGACGGACCGATTGCCCGATAGCAGTCCGCTATGCGCCCGCCAGACGGGCGCGCTCGAGGCGCACGACGGTCTCGAGGGCGAGCCTGATCTCGTTCCTCTCGCCTTGGACGGCCTTGTCCTCCGCATCGGCGTAGGCGTTGATCTCGACTGCGAGGTCGCCCTCGTAGAGCGCGACGGTGTTCAGGATGGAGCCGCAGCGGACCCCGCGCAGGCGCCCGATGGTAAAGAGCGCCGATGTCTCCATGTCTGCCCCGAGGACGCCGCGGTCGTGCCAGTAGCGGTCGACGTCCTCCTCGCGGTCGGTATAGAAGCTGTCATGGCTCCTCCCCAGCCCGACGTGGAACGGGAGGCCGAGCTCGCGGGCCGCCTGGACCTCCGCCATGAGCACCTCGGTGTCGGGGACGGCGGGGTAGTTCTCGCCCACGTAGGCCCGTGATGCGCCGTCGTCGCGCACCACGCCGCTCAGCACGATGAGGTCGCCCATGCCCACCTCGGGCTGAAGCGCGCCACAGGACCCAATGCGGATCATGAACTCGACGCCGACGTTGTGGAGCTCCTCGACGGCTATCCCCGTGGAGGCGCCGCCCATACCGGTCGAGACGCACATGACGCGCACGCCCCTGTAGCTCCCCACAACGCTCTTCATCTCTCGGTTGAACGCTATGTCCCGCACGTCGTCGAGGCTCTCGCGCATGCGGTCCACGCGCGCCCAGTCGCCGGGGAGGATGGCGTAGCGGGCCGCGTCCGCCCTCGAGCACCTGACGTGTGGCTGCAGCCCCCCTTGCGAGCGCGCTTCGTCTTCCATCTCCACGTCTCCTTCCCCCTATGCGCCAAGGAGCTGCCGCACTGCGGCCTCGAGCTCGTCGAGGGCACGGGTCGACTCCTCGCGACTGCCGGCAGTTCCGAAGAGGTAGCACTTGAGCTTCGGCTCGGTGCCGGACGGCCTCACCATGACCTTGCATCCGTCATCGAGCCTCCACTCGAGTACGTCGGACGCAGGCAGCGTCTGCGGACGATCGTTCCCCGTGCCGCCCAGCTGCGGGAGGGACTGGGGACGGAGGTAGTCAACGGTACGGACGACCCCGCGCCCGGCGAGGACGCGGGGCGCCCCCTCGCGCAGGGCCCGCATCTTGGAGGCCATGAGCGCGGCACCCTCGGCACCGGGATACTGGAGGTTGAGCGTACGGTTCAGGTAGAAGCCGTGGCGCTCGTACAGGGCGTCCATGGCCTCGACGAGGTCGAGACCCCTCTTGGCGTACCAGCCAGCCATCTCGACGAGGAGGGTGAGCGCCGTGACGGCGTCCTTGTCCCTCACGTAGGCGCCCGGCAGGTAGCCGTAGCTCTCCTCGTACCCCATGAGCCAGCGGTCGGCCCCTCCCTGGCGCTCGAGGACGGCTATCTGGCCACCTATGTTCTTGAAACCGGTGAGCGTGCGACGCAGCTGGAAGCCGTGCTCGCGGGCCACGTCGTCCAGCATGTCGGAGGACACGATGGACGAGACGGCCACCCTTCGCGAGAGGTCGTCCCCCGCCTCCGCGCTCGTCCGCGCCATCCAGTCCATGAGGAGGATACCCACCTCGTCCCCGGTGAGCAGGACGTATTCCCCGCCGTGGAGGACGGCGCTGCCGATGCGGTCGGCGTCGGGGTCGGTCGCCACGACGAGGTCGGGATGCACCTCGTCGGCGAGGGAGAGTGCCAGCTCCAGGGCCTCGCGGAACTCCGGGTTGGGATAGGGGCAGGTCGTGAAGTCGCCGTCGGGCACCGCCTGCTCGGGCACGACGAAGAGGTCGCTCACCCCTATGTCCGCAAGCGAGCGCTCCACCAGCTCGAAGCCAGTCCCGTTGAGGGGGGTGTAGACGACCCTCGGCGGACGGGCGGGGTCGATCGACCCAGGCACGTGGAGGGAGTAGACGCAGGCCAGGAAGTCGTCGAGGACGGAGTCGTCGATCCAGCTGACGAGCCCTCGGGCGAGGCAGTCCTCGAAGGGCAGCCTCCGGGGCCCGTCCAGCACGTCGACCTTCCCTATGGCAGAGGCGACCTCCTCTGCGACCTCGCCAGAGATCTGGCAGCCGTCCGCCGCAAACACCTTGCAGCCGTTGTACTGGCGCGGGTTGTGGCTCGAGGTGACCATCACGCCTGCGGAGCAGCCCAGGCGCGGGATGACAAAGGAGAGGGTGGGCACGGGCTCGACCCTGGGATACATGAGCACCTCGACGCCGTTCGCGGCGAAGACCTCGGCGGCAACGCGCTCGAAGCGCTCGGAGTTGTTGCGCGTGTCGCGACAGAGGGCGACGCGCGGGCGCTCCCCAGGCCGCGCATGGGCAAGGACCCAGTCGGAGAGGCCCTGCATCGCCTGCGCGACCACGTGTATGTTCATGCGGTTGGTACCCACGCCCATGACGCCGCGAATCCCCGCAGTGCCAAAGGAGAGGGCCTGGTAGAAGGCGTCAAAGAGCTCGCCCTCATGACCTGGCTCGAGGAGCATGCGGAGCTCCTCGAGAAGTTCCGCGTCACTCTCCCTCGCCTGCCAGTCGAGCGCCCGCTCCATGATCTCGCTGTTCAGCATGATGCCTTCACTCCTCTTGCCGACGCCGGGACGGCCGCACGTTCGGTCGCCTCGGCATGTGATTGCTTTTTGCGCACAGAATGAACCAGGGGCTCATGAAACATAATAATTTTCTCGTTCGGGGACGAGGAGGCAATGCGCCGACGGTAGCGTAAGCCTGCACGAGCGGTAGGGTGGCACGGGCACCGTGGGTGGCATCGCAGCACCTGTCGACCCAGCTCCGCGACGGACGTCGGAACGGTCACCACCCGGACCCCTTGCTAGCATGGCGGCAAAAAAATGGTCAAAATAGTTCTTGACCGACCTTCTTGCTTTGCTATTATAGCTACTGCACCAACGCGAACGGGGAATTAGCTCAGTTGGGAGAGCGCGTGACTGGCAGTCACGAGGTCAGGGGTTCGAACCCCCTATTCTCCACCATGTAGGCTCGGGGCCAGGACTTCTGTCCTGGCCCTTTTGCTATGCGCATGCATCATGTCCGACTTCGTTCAGACCCGGTCTCCTTCCCCACCCTCTCCCTTCCTTGTCTTCTCCATGCTTCTCTTTGAGGCCAAGCTTGCAAATGCCCAGTTAGCACAGAGAGCGGTTCCGCGACTTGCATAGAGGCCACCGGGACTAGGAGGCCAGACGGCCAGGGAGAGGGGTCGGGCAGCCAGACGAGCAGGGGCCGGAAGGAGAACGCCAAAAGAAAGCTCCCCCACCCACGGAGGGGCGAGGGAGCCATGGGTCGGCCCGGGACCAATCTGTCGTATGCGAGGCACATCTCAAGCCTGCAGGCCAGCTCAGTCCTCCATGTAGTCTTTCAGCCTGCCAGAGCGGGAGGGGTGACGGAGCTTGGCCAAGGTCTTGCTCTCTATCTGGCGGATCCTCTCGCGCGTCACGCCAAACTCCCGACCGACCTCCTCGAGGGTGCGGGGGTGCCCGTCCTCCAGGCCGAAGCGGAACTTGATGACCTTGCGCTCGCGGTCGGCCAGGCTGTCGAGCACCTGCTCAAGCTGCTCGCGCAGCATCGAGTCGCTCGCCGCCTCGGGGGGTGCCACGGCGCTGGAGTCCTCGATGAAGTCGCCCAGCTGGGAGTCCTCCTCCTCGCCGATGGGCGTCTCGAGCGAGACGGGCTCCTGGCTGATCTTCTGGATCTCCCTCACGCGGTCGGCGGTGATGCCCATCTCCTCGCCGATCTCCTCCGGAGTGGGGTCGCGGCCTAGGTCCTGCAGGAGCTGCCTCTGCACGCGGACGAGCTTGTTGATGGTCTCGACCATGTGCACGGGAATGCGAATCGTGCGCGCCTGGTCGGCAATGGCGCGCGTGATGGCCTGGCGAATCCACCAGGTGGCGTAGGTCGAGAACTTGAAGCCCTTGGTGTAGTCGAACTTCTCGACCGCGCGGATGAGGCCCAGGTTGCCCTCCTGAATCAGGTCCAGGAACAGCATGCCGCGACCGACGTAGCGCTTGGCGATGGAGACGGTGAGACGCAGGTTCGCGCTGATGAGCGCCTGCTTCGCCTCGAGACCCACCTGCTCGATGCGCATGAGGCGGCGCATCTCGGCGCGGGTGAGCTCGAGCTCGCCGTCGTCCGCCGCCTCGAGCTTCTGCGACGCCTCGGTGCCTGCCTCGATCTTCATGGCGAGGTTGACCTCCTCGGAGGCGGTCAGCAGGTCGACCTTGCCGATCTCCTTGAGGTACATGCGGACGGGGTCGCCCGTGAGCATGACGGTGGAGCTGTCCGTGCGGCGGGCACGGGCGCGGGAGGAGCGCTTGCGGGGCTTGTTCTTGGGGGCAGAGCGCAGGACCTCGTTGGCGGCGCGGGCCTCGGCGCGGGCCTCCTTGATGCCGCTGTCCTCATCGTCCTCATCCTCGTCCTCGAGCTCCTCGTCATTCTCGTCGAGCTCGTCCAGCTCGTCGTCGTCCTCGGGGCTGTCCTTGGGGGTGGACACCTCGCCATCGCTCGTGATATGGACGCCCTTGGCGCGCACCGCGTCATAGAGGTCCGAGAGCTCGTCGTCGTCCACGTCGAGCTCCCCTATGGCCACCTGGACGTCGTCCTCGGTCACCGACCTGGAGTCGGAAGCCTGCTTGACGAGCCTCTCGACGACGCCCTGGAGCTCGTCGGTGAGGTTGGGAACGGAGCTGTTCTTCTTGTCTGCCACTGGTTTCCTTTCCACGCAAGGGCGTAGGGAATGGTACCCAATTTACGGGTTCACTAACGACGAGATGCGCCTTCCTAGCTCGGCAATACGCTTCTGCACGGCAGTCGCCTGCCGGAAGAGCTCCGCAGACCCCTCGTCCGGAACCGAGGAGGAGCTCCTGAGGCGCGCCTTCATGGACCTGACGGAGCGTCGGCAGCTCCAGAGCTCGACCACGTCCAGGAGGAAGGAGGCTTGCTCGGCGCTGGTCATGCCGGAGACGAGCTGGAGCCTGCCGCCAGCGAGGAGGCGCGGGGCCTCGGCAACCATGGACGTCGCGGCAGCAACTACCTCGGCGGGAGAGGCTCCCTCCGGCGTGGCGAGCATGGCCCAGGCCATAGACTCGTGACGGGAGTCCACCCAGGAGAAGGACGCGATGCGGTCGGCGTCGGGACGTATGGCCTCGATGTCCTTCGCCATGAGCGAGAGGAGCTCCCGCTCGGCCGTTGCCTGCATGCGCTCGTCGCTCGAGAGCGCCGAGAGGCCGATGGGCGCACCGTAGGTCGAGGGCTCGTCGCAGTCGCCGTAGGCCTCGGTCGGCAGGTACTCGTCCGACGAGGCCGCTGCGGTCGTCGCCGCAGACGCGCGCGCGGCTCCCCCTCCCACATCCTGGCCGCGCCTGCGCTGCGCCTGGCGGTGCACGTGGCGCCTGGTCTCCTCCACGCTCGTGCCCAGGAGGTCCGCCAGCTGCGTCGCGTAGCCGTCAAGCAGAATGGAGCCGTCGAGAGGGGCGAGGAGGGCGGCCATCTGCTCGAGCGCGGCCACGCGGCGTCCCGGCACGCTCAGGTCCATGTCCGCAAGGCGCTTCTCGAACACGAAGTCCATGAGCGGACGCGACTCGGCGATGCGTGCGCGGAGCTCGTCCGCGCCATGGTCGCCCAGGTACTCGGCGGGGTCCTGCCCTCCAGGGAGCACCACACACCTCAGCTCCACCGAGGTCTTGTCGATGTACTGGATGGCGCGCTCCGCGGCCCGCTGGCCGGCCTCGTCGCCGTCGAACATGCAGACGATCCGCGACTTGGCGAAGCGCTCGACCATGCGCACGTGGTCGAGGGTAAGCGCCGTGCCCAGGGCTGCGACGGCGTTCGTGATACCCGCCTCGTGCATGGCGATGACGTCGGTGTAGCCCTCACAGACGATGGCCTCGCCACTGGCCACCATGGACTCCTTGGCCCGGTGGAAGGCGAAGAGGTGCTTGCCCTTGTGGAAGACGCGAGTCTCCTTGGTGTTGAGGTACTTGGGCTTGGCATCCGCGAGCACGCGGCCCCCGAAGCCGATCGTGCGGCCCTGCTCGTCGTGGATGGGGAACATCACCCGGTCGAAGAAGCGGTCGCGCGGCCCTCCCCTGCCGTCCAGCGCGAGGTCGGCGGCAAGCATCTCCTGGGGGGAGAAGCCCCTGGTGCGCAGGTACGAGACGAGCTGTCCGTGACCGGAGGCGTAGCCCAGGCCCCAGCGGCGGCAGACCGCGGACCCGAAGCCGCGACCCGCCAGGTAGGCGCGGCCCGCCGCAGGCCCCTCTCCCCTGCCCCTCATGAGCAAGGTCGAGTAAAAGTCCTCTGCCGCGGCGAGGCAGTCGACGATCCGGTTTCGCTTGGGTCCCTTGGGCCCCGCCGCTCTCTCCTCGCTGAGCTCGATGCCCGCGCGGTCGGCCAGGTATCGGATGGAGTCGGGGAAGTCCAGGCTCTCGCGCTTCATCACGTAGGCGAAGAGGTCTCCGCCCTCGCCGCATCCGAAGCACTTCCATAGACCCGTGGAGGGGTTCACGTGGAAGGAGGGGCTCTTCTCGTGGTGGAAGGGGCAGCACCCCCAGTAGTCGGCCCCGCGGCGGCGAAGCTCCACCGTCTCGCCCACCAGCTGCAGGATGTCGGTGGCCTGACGCACCCGCTCCTTGTCCTCGTCGGTGATCAAGCCCTCACCTCCCCCCGCGCGAGGTCCTGCCCCAACGCGACGGCGCGGTCGCCAAGATGCTCGCGTACCCATCCTATGTTGCCCCGTACGACCCGCTCAAGCTCCTCCAGCGAGTCGAAGGGCCGGGAGTCCCTGAGCCATCGGGCGAGCGAGACCCGCACCCTCCGGCCGTAGAGGTCGCCTCGGAAGCCCAGGAGGTTTGCCTCGAGGAAGGAGTGGTCTGCACCGGAGAAGCTCGGGGGCGCTCCCACGTTGATCGCGGCGGGCCAGGAGCTGCCCCGCGCGCTCACGAAGCCCGCGTAGACGCCCTGCCCGGGCACGCAGGCCTCCCGCGAGTACGAGACATTGGCCGTAGGGAAGCCGAAGGAGGTTCCCTCTCCCCTGCCGTGGACGACCACGCCGCCCACGAAGTGGAGGCGGCCCAGCAGCTCCGCAGCCTCCTCCACGCGGCCATCGTGCACGAGGCCACGGATGCGCGTGGCCGAGATGTGCTCCCCGCCCGAGCGGGCGAGCTCGTGACAGTGGGAGTCCACGCCCAGGGAGGAGGCCACCGCAGCAAGCTCGGCGGGCCCGCCCTCGGCTCCCCGGCCGAAGCGGAAGTTGCTCCCCACGTGAATCGAGACGGGGCGCAGGGCACCCTCGAACGCGGTGGAGAGGAACGCGTCGTACGGGGTCGCGGCGAGCTCGGGGGTAAAGTCGAGCAGGAGCACGGCGTCGGCCCCAGCGAGGAGCAGACCCCGGACGCGGTCCGAGGTCTCGAGGAGGCGGGAGGAGGGACGCGAGCCAGAGATCAGCTCGGTCGGGTCCGGGTCGAAGGCGACCGCAACGCAGGCGAGGGCGAGCGCATCGGCCTCGGTGCGCGCGTGGGCGAGCAGTTCCTGGTGCCCCCGATGGACGCCGTCGAAGGCACCGATGCAGGCGACGCAGGGAAGGGGTCCAGCCTGTTCGAGACCGGACCGCAGGAAGAGCTTCCCTCCCCGAACCAGGTGCGTCGTCGCCGCGACACGCCCTCCCAGGAGGAGTGACCCCCTGACGAGCTCCGCCGCATCGGAGGCGGAGAGGGGCAGCGCGCGTCCGAGCAGCGCGCGCGCGCTCATGGCGACACCCCGTCGATGCCCTGGGGGAAGTTGCTCCTGCAGCGGAGCCACCCGCCCGTACGCTCCCAGACCCCCAGGAGCCTGCCACCATGCACGAGGCAGCAGGACTGCCCGTCGGCCACGTCGACGCCACCGGCGCGGAGGCGACGGCCACAGGCGACGTCGTCGAGCTCGTCCTCCGCGAGCGCGCGCGTCGGCAGCCCCAGGGCGCGGCAGGGGTCGAGACGCAGGCCGACGAGACCCGCCGCACCCAGCTCCTCGAGGCGTCCGAGCCCCACGCAGTCGCCGAGACCGACCCCGCCCGAGCTCGTGCGGCGCAGCCCCGAGAGATGCGCGGCGCTTCCGAGCTCGGCACCCAGGTCGCGCGCGATGCTCCTGATGTAGGTGCCCTTGGAGACCTCGAAGAGGCAATGCCAGGTCAGAGGTTCTTTCGAGGGCATGCCGAGCAGCTCCGCGCGCGAGATGCGCACGCTCCGCGCCTCGAGCTCGAGGGGACTTCCCGCCCGCGCGGCCTCGTAGGCGCGCTGCCCCCCCACCGAGATGGCGGAGTATGCGGGCGGAAGCTGGTCGCGCTCCCCCACCAGGGAGGCGAGCGCGCGGATGGCCGCCTCGGGGTCAAAGAGGGCCTCGGGGACCTCCGCCGTGCGTACGACCGCGCCCTCGGCGTCGTCCGTGTCGGTCTGGCTCCCAAACTCCACCCAGGCCTCGTATGCCTTGGAGT
>CAMXZR010000050.1 GCA_947253595.1 uncultured Olsenella sp.
TTGTTGACGCCCGCGGACTGTGGTCTGGACCCGTGTGGTCCGGGCCTGCGCTGCCAACAACTTGCTTGTGGTTTGGCTGGGGAGAGGTACAAGCAAACTGCATCCGGCCGAGCAAAAACGGCCTGAGGCCTCAGTTTGCTTGTGGTTCATCAGCTGAGAAATGCCAGCAAAACGCGCCCCGAGGACTCCGGGGCGCGATGAGCTCAATCTGCTTGCGCTTCTTGCCTGGTGTCCGGGTGGCTGCCCGAGCCTTCACGCGCCGAAGCTACCGCGTGCAGCCGGGACACCCGGTGCAGGCGTTCCTCGCCCCCTGCGCCGAGGGTGCCGCGGCAAGCCCGCCCAGCGCGGTCTCGCGCAGGCTGGCGGGCAGGGCGTCTCCCACCGACTTCATCGCCGCGACCACCTCGTCAAAGGGCAGCGGGTCCAGCACGCCCGAGAGCGCCAGCTGGGCCGCCACGTAGGCGTCGGCCACGCCGATGGCGTTGCGGTTCTGGCAGGGGTACTCCACCAGGCCGCGCACCGGGTCACAGACCAGTCCCAGCAGGTTGGCGATGGCGGTCGAAGCCGCCGAGAGGCAGGTCGCGGGCTCGGCTCCCAGGAGCTCCGCCAGGGCGCTCGCGGCCATGGCGGAGGCGCTGCCCACCTCCGCCTGGCAGCCGCCCTCGGCCCCGGCCACCGATGCGTTTTGGGCGATGATGGCACCCACGGCGCAGGCGTTCCAGAGCGCCCGCGCGAGCTCCTCGTCGTCGGCCCCTACCGCCTCGGCCACGGAGAGCAGAGCCCCCGGCACCACGCCCGCGGATCCCGCCGTCGGTGCGGCCACGATCACCCCCATGCTCGCCGAGCGCTCGAGCACT
This sequence comes from uncultured Olsenella sp., assembly GCA_947253595.1. Taxonomy (GTDB): domain Bacteria; phylum Actinomycetota; class Coriobacteriia; order Coriobacteriales; family Atopobiaceae; genus Olsenella_I. Next base: position 858 of record CAMXZR010000050.1, read on the forward strand.
GCCATGGCGTAGCCGGTCGCGCGAGAGAGGCTCTCTCCCATGAGGGGCGTCCCCAGCCGCCTGGATGCCTCGCTCACGGCACGCGCCTGGCCGCCGATGAGCCCCCCGAGCGAGGGAGAGGGGCTTGCGATTGGTCCCGCGACCTCGTCGCGGAGCGCCGCAATCACGCGTGCCATCTGGGTGTCGACATCCGCCGCGGGCGCGAGCTCGAGCTCACGCGCCCTCATGGCCTCGCCGATGCTCGTCCCTTCGCGCTCGCAGAGCGAGAGCAGCTCGGAGCCGGAGTCGAAGCCATGCGCCAGCGTGACGTCGGCGGGGACGTGGGGTGCCCCTGGCACGTCCACGACGCTTGCCGAGATGATGTTGGGCCCGCGCGAGAGGAAGTCGACTAGCCCCTGGTCCACGGCCTCGTCCAGCTCGAAGACGGTGTATGCCTTGCCTCCGCGGCTCTCGCGGAAGGTGCGCAGGGTGGCGATGTTGGACGACGAGGCGGAGATGCCGCCGGTGAGCGCGGCGAGCACACCGGGCTTGTCCTTGTGTGCCACGAAGAGGGTGGGGTAGTCGCCCGAGATCTCCACGCGGACGCCGTCTATGGAGACGATCCTGACCCTGCCCCCACCCAGCGACTCACCCGTGACGGAGACACACGAGCCGTCCGCGCCGCGCATGGTCACGGTCACGGTGTTGGGGTGCATGCCCACGCCGTCCTCGCTGGGCTGGAAGGAAAAGCCGATTCCCGCCTCGCGCGCTAGCTCGAAGGAGTCGCGCACGCGTACGTCGTCCGGAGCCAGCCCCAGGATGCCGGCCACGAGTGCGTGGTCGCTGCCGTGCCCCCGGTAGGTGTGGGCGAAGGAGTTGTAGAGGGTGAAGTCGGCGCGGACGAGCTCGCGCGGGCCCAGCGAGCGGGCCACGAGGGCGATCCTGAGGGCACCGGCAGTGTGCGACGAGGAGGGCCCCACCATGATGGGACCCAGGATCTCGAAGGCGGAGGAGGTCATCATCGCTGTTCCCGGCTATTCCGCGCTCGCCTCGGTGAGGGGCAGCGCTCGCTCGAGGCGCGCCAGCACCATGTCGCGCCCCAGGAGCTCGAGCGACTCGCCCAGCGGGGGAGAGACCTGGTTCCCGCATTCGGCCACGCGCACGGCACCGTAGAACTTGCGCTTGTTGGCACCCAGGCGCTCGGGCAGGGGCTCGAGCGCAGCGTCGATCGACGCTGCGTGCCACTCGTCGTCCGCAACGGCCGCCAACGCCTCGGAGGCCGCCTCGAGGAAGCCGCGCGCCCCCTCCTTGGCCAGGTTCTTCGTCACGGACTTCTCGTCGAAGGCGAGCTCCTCTCCCTCGAAGAGGAAGCGGGACTTCTCCACCACGTCGGGCGCCAGCGTGGTGCGGGGCTTCAGGATGCTCGAGAGCAGGTCGAACCACGGCGCGCTCACGGAATAGAGGGCCTTGGGGTCCTCGCTCACGAGCCCTGCCGCGACCAGCTGGGGGAGGAGCACCCGCCGAGAGAACTCGGAGTCGCTCATGGCCTGTACGTACTGCCCCTGAATCCAGTCGAGCTTCTTGAAGTCGAAGGTCGCCGGGTTCTTGGACACGTGTTCGAGCGAGAAGCGGCTGGCCAGGACGCCGCGGGGGACGATGGTGGTCTCGCCGTCAAGGGCCCAGCCGAGGAGCGCCAGGTAGTTGACGAAGGCGTCGCTGTCGTAGCCCTTGTCACGGTACTCTTCGACGGAGGTGGCCCCGTGGCGCTTGCTGAGCTTCTTGCCGTCGGGGCCCAGGATCATCGAGATGTGGGCGAAGGTGGGCGTGGGTGCGTCCAGGGCCTCGTAGACCATGACCTGGCGCGGGGTGTTGGAGAGGTGGTCGTCCCCGCGGATGACGTGGGTGATCCGCATCAGGGCGTCATCCACCACGGTGGCGAAGTTGTAGGTGGGGGTGCCGTCGGAGCGGAAGATGATGAAGTCGTCCAGCTCGCGTGCGTTGAAGGTCACCTCGCCGTGGACCGCGTCGGGAATCACCACGTCGCCGCGGTCGTCGGGCACCTTGATGCGGATGGTGTAGGGCTCGCCGGCGTCCACGCGCGCCTGGGCCTTTGTGGGGTCGACGTTGCGGCAGGTGCGCTGGTAGCCCTGGAAGGGGTCGTGCCTCTCCTCGGCCGCTCGCTTGTCTGCCGCGAGCTTCTCGGGCGTGCAGAAGCAGTAGTAGGCCTTGCCCTCGGCCACCAGGCGCTGGGCCGCGTCGCGGTACAGCGAGAGGCGCTCGGTCTGCCGGTAGGGGCCGAAGTCGCCGCCCACGTCGGGGCCCTCGTCCCAGTCGAGGCCCAGCCAGCGCATGGCGCGTAGGATGACCTGGGTGTTCTCGTCCGTGGAGCGGGTGGGGTCGGTGTCGTCGATGCGCAGGACGAAGGTCCCCCCGTTCGCGCGGGCGAATGCCCAGTTATAGATGGCCGTACGGGCGCCTCCCACGTGGAGCTTGCCGGTGGGGGAGGGCGCGAAGCGCACGCGTACAGGGCTGCTGTCTGACACGGGGTCTCTCCTGACGTGCTGGCGCGGCGCCGCCGTGGGGCCGCCGCGCAGGGTGTTGGTCAACCCGCCCAGTATAGGCGTTCGGGGGCCGATGGGGGCGGGGTCGGGCGAGGCCAGCAGCCACGCCCCCGCAGTCCCATGCGCCCCTACATCAGCCTCGTCGACTCCAGGCTCTTCTCCATCCAGCGCGTGAGGCGCTCCACCGGCTTGCGCAGCAGGAGCCCCAGCAGGAGCGCCAGCGGCAGGAAGGCCAGGAGGCGCTCCAGCGCGAGCCAGTAGTCCGCTCCCCAGAGCCCCGCTATGGCGCAGCGCATGGCCTTCTCGGCATGCACGAAGGGCAGGAAGGGGTAGGCCGCCTGGAAGAAGCCGGCGGGAAGCATCTCGCGCGGGAAGGTCCCACCCGAGCCCGCCACCTGGATCACCATGAGGAAGACGGCGATGGCCTTGCCTACGTCGCCGAAACTCGCGGTGAGGGCGAAGGTCAGGTTCACGAAGACGACCGACGCCAGCCAGCCCGCGAGCAGGAAGAGCAGGGGATGGACGCACTGGATCCTGAGGAAGAAGAGGTCCCCCAGGAGGGCGAGGGTGGCCTGCGCCAGCCCGACGGCCACGAAGAAGGCCAGGCGTCCCAGGTAGGCGTGGCGGGGCCGTGCGGAGGTCTGCTCCAGGGCCTCGGGCGAGAGGCCCGTCTTCACCAGGGCGCAGAGTATGACCGCGCCGACCCATATGGCCAGGGTGGTGTAGAAGGGTGCCATGGCCGAGCCGTTGTTCTCCACGGGGAAGATCGCGTCGCGCTGGAGGCTTACGGGAGAAGAGACGAAGTCGGCGAGCTCGGTGGGGTCCCCGCTCAGGACGGCGCGGACGCGGTCCACGTCGGCCCCGGCGAGCGCCTCGTCCACGCTTGTCTTGGTGGCGTCCATGCGGTCCGCGGCGGAGTCGAGGCGGTCCCTCGCTTCCCGGAGGGTCTGTCCCACGTCGGCGAGGCCGGAGCGCGCGTCCGCCGTCTTCTCCCGGGCCCCCTGCAGCGCTGAGCTCGCCTGCGACGAGACCGACTCGGCCCTGCTCGCCGCCTCCTCCATGCCGTTGGCCAGGGAGTCCAGGCTCTGGCCCAGGTCACTCTGGTAGCTGGAGCGGGCGCCGGAGAGCTGGCCCTTGGCATCGGCTACGAGGCGCTCGAGCTCGGCCTTGCTGCTCGCGGCGTCCCTCCTGGTGCCGTCCACGTCATCCATCGCCGTCTGCAGCCCGTCCGAGAGCTGGTCCAGGTCGTCGAGGGCCGCCGCGACGCGACGGTTGAGCCCCTGGATGGTGAGGCGCAGCCGGTGCGCGTCCTGGAGCCGTACGGTGTCGTCGCCCAGGCTCGCCTCGAGCTCGCCCGAGAGCGTGTCGGTTCCCCCCAGGGCGTCGCTCAGCTGTCGGAGGTCGGTCCTCCTCTGGTCCACCTCCGCCTTGGCCTGCCCGAGCCCGTCGGCGAGGTCCGAGCCCTGCCTGTCCAGGGTCCCATAGGCGGAGTCGAGCGCGGCATAGACCCCGTCCAGGCTCGAGGCGCCCCTCTGGAGCGAGCCCGACAGCGCGGAGCCCGCGTCCTCGAGGCCTCCTCCCAGCCCCCTCACGCCGCCCGCGGCCTGGTCCAGCGCCTGGGCGAGGCTCCCGCCGTCGTCCTGCGTGCCGGCCAGGAGGGCGTCGGCGCTCCCCATGAGGCCCTGGAGCGAGTCCACCACGGCCTGGTAGCTCTGGAGGGTGCCCGACGCCTGACGCAGGGACCGCGAGCTTTGAGCGAGCAGCCCCCCGAAGGAGGCGGCGAGGCGGGTGGTCTGGTCGTCGTCCAGGTATCCGCCCAGGTCCTGGAGGACGGAGGTGCCCGCCTGGGTCACCGCGTCGGCGAAAGAGGAGCCTATCTCCTCCTGGACGGAGGTCGAGACCTTGCCTGTCACGATCTTGCCGATGGCGTTCTTCTTGTCGTTGCTGTAGTAGCTGACCTGGGCCTTGGGGGCACCGGGCGAGAGGATCCCCAGGATCTTGCCGCTGAAGTCCCGGGGGATCACGATGGCGGCGTAGTACTCGCCGCCGCGCACGCCCTCGAGGGCCTGGTCCTCGTCGCAGACCACGTACCCAACCTTGTCGCCCTGACGCAGCCGGGCCACCACGCGGTCGCCCACGTTGAGCTCGACGGGTACCAGCTCGCCCTTGTAGCCCTCGTCCGAGTTGGCGAGCGCCACCTTGAGGTTCTTCGTGCTGCCGTAGGGGTCCCAGGCGCCCGCTATGTTGAACCAGGCGTAGAAGCTGGGGACCACCACCAGGCCCACGCAGACCACCAGGGCTATCACGTTGTGCCTGAGCGCCAGAAGGTCTCTCCTGGCCACCGCGAGGACGCGCCTCATCGGGCATCGTCCCCTTCCTGGTCGAGCTCCTCGTCCAGGAGCGCGTGCAGCCTCTCGCGCGGGAGCGCGCCCAGCTCGGCGCGGCTCGAGAGGTGGCTGTGCAGGTACTCGACGACGATGAGGTAGCTGCAGGTGACGACGAGCGAGACGATCCACAGCACCAGGAGCGACATCTTCGCGTCGAGCGCGAAGAGGAGCGCGCAGAGCACAACGGGGATCACGGCGAGGCAGGCGAAGCCGCGCCTCACGAGGGTCGGGTAGGCTGCCTCGAAGCTCGCGGCACGCCTGGCCAGGCGCACGCGGTACTCCTCCGAGCCGGAAATGGCGTGCAGCAGCTCGCGCACGCCCGGCCCCTGCCGGGGAGGCACGACCCTCTCGCTCACCATGAGCTCCGTCTGGGCGAGGCGGGCGTCGAAGAGGGCGTTGATGTTCACGAGCCTCCTGCGCGCCGCGAGCCCCACGAGCAGGGCCGGGGCCAGGAAGGCCAGGAGCACGAGGAGGTTCTGCAGGTAGAGGCTGCCGTAGTAGCCCGCGATGGACTCCCTCATGGCGTTGATGCCGTAGGTGAAGGGGAGCCAGGGGCTCAAGGCCTGGAAGAAGCCGGGCATCATCTCGATGGGGTAGGTGCCCGAGGAGCCGGGTATCTGGACGATTACCAGCAGCACGCCCAGGGCCATGCCGATGTGCTTGAAGGCCACGCAGAGCGCGAAGACGATGCCGACGTACACGAACGACTCCACGACGCCCGCAGCGACGAAGGCAACTGGATGCAGGCACTGGATGCCCAGGGCGAGGTCGCCCAGGCAGCAGACGAGGGCCTGCGCGAGCCCCAGGAGGCTGAAGAGCGCCCAGCGCCCCAGGTAGCCCTGCCAGGGGCGGATGCGTTCCACACCCAGCCCCTCGAGGTCCACCTCGCGCCCGTAGATGGCCACCAGCACGAAGCCGCCCACCCAGAGGGCGAGGTTGGTGTAGAAGGGCGTCACCCCCGAGCCGTAGTTTCGCACGGGGAAGGCCGCCTGGCTCTGGAGCTCGACGGGTGAGCCGAGGAGCTCCCCCACGCGCTGGGCATCCAGCTTGCCCGTTGCGGTGAGGAGCCTCCAGGCCGTGCCCGCCTGGATGGCCTGGAGGTCATCGGCGAGCCGAGAGATGCCGTCCTCGGCCGTGGCGAGCGAGCCTGTCGTGGCGTCGAGGGCCGTCTTCGCCTGGACGAGGGTCTGGTCGAGCTGCCCCAGGCTCCCGTTCGCGCGGGCGAGGGTGGGGGAGACCTGCCGAATCGCCCCCGCGAGCCCCGCACCGGCGACGGCGAGCTGGTCGAGGGAGGTCTCTATCTGGGGCAGGGAGTCGGTCGCCAGGGTGGACCTGAGGCCGTCGAGCTCGCTGGCACTGCCCTGGATGGCGTCGTTCATGGAGGACGAGAGCCCCCTCACGCCGTCCGCGCCGGACGCGATGGAGGCCGAGGCGCGCCTCAGCTCCTCGAGTCGGGCGCTCTGCGCGTCGCCGAGCTGCGCCAGGACGCTGACCTCGGCGTCGATCTGCCCCTGGACCTGGCGGCTCAGCTCGGCCGAGCTTCCGTCCCCACCCTGTAGGGTCAGCGTGGTGGCGCAGAGGTCCTCGAGCGTCGCCTTGAGCTCCTGCGTGCCCTGGAGCGCCGTCTGGAGCCGGGCTATGGCGTCGTCCAGGTGCCCCTGGGCCCAGCCCACGTCGCCCGCGAGCCTGCCCAGATCGTGCGAGGCCGTGGTGGAGAGCCCCGAGATGCTCATGGAACCTCTCGCTACCGCCGCGTCGAGCTCCGCTGCGAGGCTGCGTGCCCTGCCGCGCGCATCGGATATGCCGGCGAGGCCTTCGTCGAGCCTCTGCGCAGCGCCGTCCCCGTCGGTGGAGAGTTCCTGCAGTGCCTGGCGCGCCTCTCCCACGTCCCCGCGGGCGCCGTCCACCCTCTGGCTGGCGTCCGCGAGCCTGTCCCTGAGCTCGCCCAGGCCGTTGCGTACGTCCTGGACGTCGGCGAGCGCTCCCTGGCCGGCGTCTGTCGCCTGGTCCTGGACGGTCTGCGCGAGGTCGGCCGCCCGCTGTGTCACGACCTCTCCCACGACCTTCACGAACTCGTCGCCCACCTGGTCCTCGAGGGTCGTGGCCCCGGTGTCGGTTACCTTGGGGGCGATGGCGTTCTCCTTCTCGTTGACCAGATACCGGATGTCGGCCTTGGTGGTCTTGCCCTCCAGCACCCCGGCGAGGGTCGAGCTGAAGTCCGGGGGGATGATGATGGCGGCGTAGTAGCGGCCCGCGCCCACGCCCTCGCGCGCGTCGCCCTCGTCGGTGAAGCTCCAGCCCAGCCGGTCGTCCTGCCTCAGGCGCTCGACCACCATGTCGCCCGCGTTCACGAGGCCCCTGCTTCCCGCTTCGGCACCCGCGTCCTCGTTGACCACCGCGACGGGCACGGTGGAGGTGTTGTTGTAGGGGTCCCAGTTGGCGAGGACGTTGAGCCACGCGTACAGGGAGGGGATGATGCAGACGCCCAGCGTGACCACCACGGCCACGGGGTTGCGCAGGATCCGTCTCAGGTCTCGGAGGAATATCTTCGCCGCCGTCTTCATAGCGCTCCTTGCCGCGGGGCCTCGCCGTGCCCGAACCTTTGCCTGCGACAGTTTACCCAAGACCACAAGTGTTTGAAAATGAGTCAAAAATTTCATCAACGAACTACAAGGATATGGGTCTGCTCCATATGGCCTGCGAACTGCTTCTCCCTTGTCCTCGAGTGGGATTTGTGGCAGGGGAAGAGGGCGCTTCTCCCCCCCTGGATGGACGCTTTCAGGGGAGAAGTTCAAAAATAGTCCGGATGCATGCTAGAATCGGCGCGGCGGACGTCAGGGAGGAAGTGCGGATGGGGATCATCAACGAGCAGGCCGCGGTCGAGGTTGCGGGCGCGGCGCGTGCCATGAGGGGCGTCGCGCGCGGCGTGGTCGAGGAGCAGGTCGATCGTCGGCGCCAGCGCATGAGGTCCTCGTCCAAGACGCGCAAGAGCGCCGCCACCCGCGAGCGCATCATGACCGCGGCGGCCGAGCTCATGGCCGAGCACGGTAGCACCGACTTCCAGATGAGCGAGGTCTCCGCCCGATGCCGCATGTCCAAGGGTGCCCTCTACTACTACTTTGCCGACCGCGACGAGCTGGTACATGCCATCTTCGAGGTCGCGAGCGACGAGCTGGTCTCGTCCGTCGAGCGCGTGGTCTCGGAGGCGTCCACCGCGCGCGAGGCCCTGGCCGGGCTCTGCGCCGAGCTTGCCCAACGCCTCCGGACGGGGAGCCCCCTGGCCCTGGCCCTGACCCGCGAGCTCACCGAGTCGGGGGAGGGGATGCTGCCCCTCTCCAACAACCACTTCCTGCGCACCGTCAAGATTCTGGCCGCCCAGATTGAGCGCGCCAAGACCGAGGGTATCGTCCGCCCCGACGTCAACAGCGAGCTTGCCGCCACCTTCGCCGCGGGCGGCTTTCTGGTCACCTCGCTCGTCTCTGCCGGGGGAGAGCGCTTCGGCGACAAGGACGCGCTCGCGGGCTCATTGCTCGACCTCGCCATAGAGGGCATGGGCACCCCCGAGGAGGCCGCCTCCGTCGCCGGCAGCCGGCGGGCATAGGAGGCAGGGCCGGGGTGGTGCCGTTTGGGGCCGGGGTGACGACCCACCCTTTTGGACTGCCCGTGCCTCTCCCCGCCCCGCTGAACCGCCCCTGACCTCACATTCTCTGATAGGTTTTGAATTTAGCTCAAAAATATAGTTTACAGCGGGCTCCCGATGTCATACTGTGTACTCGCTCGTCAAGAGGTGCCGCGAGGCGCAAAGAGCTGAGGGACCGAGCCCCATGAAGCTCCGGCAACCAGCCACAGGGCATGGTGCCAAATCTCGGCAGGCCAAGGGCCTGGAAGACGGGGGAGCGCGTGCCAGCAACAGCGAGTCCCCTCATTGGAACAGGGGCCGCCCGGCCCCGCGACGGTGCGCTGGCACCGGAAGGGACGCTGACATGGCGCACAGGAACTACCTCTTCACCTCGGAGTCCGTGACCGAGGGGCACCCCGACAAGATTTGCGACCAGGTGTCCGACGCTATCCTCGACGCCATCCTGGACAAAGAGGCGCGCCTGGAGGCCGAGGGCTACGTGTCCCCCTCGGGACACCCCGCCCGCCTGGGGGACGTGCGTGTGGCCTGCGAGACCTTCGCCACCACGGGTACCATCGCCGTCATGGGGGAGGTCCGCACCCAGGCCTACGTGGATGTCCAGGGCATCGTCCGAGAGACCCTGCGCAGCATCGGCTACGACCGTGCGAAGTACGGCTTCGACTGCGACTCCTGCGGCATCATCAACATGATCCACGAGCAGAGCCCCGACATCGCCCAGGGAGTGGACGGCAGCTTCGCGCGCGCGGAGGACGAAGACCCCTGCGAGCGCATCGGTGCCGGAGACCAGGGCATGATGTTCGGCTACGCCACCGACGAGACCGACGTCCTCATGCCCATGCCCATCTATCTGGCACAGAGGATGGCGCAGCGCCTGGCCGGGGTACGCAGGGACGGCACCCTGCCGTACCTGCGCCCGGATGGAAAGACCCAGGTGACCGTGCGCTACGAGGACGACCGCCCCGTCGAGGTCACGGCCGTCGTCGTCTCTACCCAGCACGCGGCCGACGTCGAGCTGACGCAGATCAGGCACGACATGATCGAGCAGGTCATCAGGCCCATCCTGGACGAGGTCGGCATCGCCTGGAGGGACGCGACCATCTACGTCAACCCCACCGGTCGCTTCGTGGTGGGCGGGCCCATGGGCGACACGGGCCTCACCGGGCGCAAGATCATCGTGGACACCTACGGCGGCATGGGGAGGCACGGCGGCGGGGCGTTCAGCGGCAAGGACCCCACCAAGGTGGACCGTTCGGGCGCCTACGCGGCGCGCTGGGTGGCGAAGAACGTCGTGGCCGCAGGGCTCGCGCGCAAGTGCGAGGTCGAGCTGGCCTACGCGATCGGCGTGACCGAGCCGCTCTCCATCATGGTGGACACGCAAGGCACGGGCGTCGTGGACGACTCCGTGCTGGATGCTGCGGTGGAGCGCGTCTTCGACCTGAGGCCGGGCGCGATCATCCGCGACCTGGACCTGAGGAGGCCCATCTACCAAAAGACGGCGGCGTACGGGCACTTCGGCCGCAACGACCCGGACTTTAGCTGGGAGGCCACGAACCGCGTGGACGAGCTCAGGGCTGCGGTGGCGGAGCTCACGGCGTAGGGGAGGGCGGCGCCGGTCGGGGCTCGTCCTGCCGCCCACTTCGGGTGCCCATGACCACTTGGTCTCCTGCGGCAGCTCGATCGCTTACGTGCTGCTCCCCGCCCGCCCGGCCCCTGCATGGGATGTCTCCGGCTACCTGTAGCTTCGAAATGTTTGTTTTTCATCGGGTGGTGCCCTTGCCAAGGCTGAGATTTTTTACGTCAGGACGAAGTTTGAGCAGGTAGAACCACGTGAGGGGACGGAAGTCCATACTGAGCGTGGGCTGCGGTGTCCCGGCGGGTGCTAGGCCTGTCCCGATGGGTGCTAGGCCTGCCCCGGCGGGTGCTAGGCCTGCCCCGATCGGACTCGTTTTGCTGCGGACTCTGAAGGGCCCAACTCCGCAAATGACTTGGTGGGGTGGTCTTGGGCGGTGGGCCCTGCGTGCCCCCGCCCTCTGTGCCCTACGACCCGTGGCCATGTCCCTCTCGCCCTGTGCCCCATGTCCCTCTCGCCCGAGGCATCGCGCGAGTGTACAATCTGAAGGCCCGGATTTGCGCACTCGAGGGCTCGTGCTTGCGCGTTTGCCCACATGAGCGGCTATGGGCACTTGCCGAGTGCGCAAATCAGCGCTTTAAGTTTGCGCACTCGGGCGGGAGGGGTGCCCCCCGAGTGGGATAGACACACTCGAGCGGGAGAAGTGCCCCCCCGGCGGGAGAGGCGCGCCCGGGCGGGGGGCGAGGCACAGGAAGTCCTCAAGAGAGGCTGGGGTCACGGAAGGGGAGGTTGGCGTTGCCGACGAACACCACGGCCACCAC
>CAMXZR010000051.1 GCA_947253595.1 uncultured Olsenella sp.
TCCGCGAGCGAACAGGTCCTCGAGAGGCGCTCGCCCACCTCCGCACAGGTGGGAAGGCTTGCTCTTCCTGCCAAGGCTTACTCGATCGAGAAGACCACCGGATAGAGGGGCTGCTCGCCGCGATGCGCGTCGACCTCGAGGTCGGGCTGGGCCTCCTCGATGGCGGCGATCAGCTGCTCGAAGTCCCCGTCCGAGAGGTCGGACCCGGCGAGGATGGTGAGGGTGTCCCCCTCCTCTTCCTCCTGCATGCGGGCGATGACGTCGAGGGTCACTTGCCGCACGTCGCGGCCCACGACCTCGATGGCGCCGCCCTCGATGCCCATGACGTCACCCGAGTGGATGGGGGTGCCGTCGGCTGCCGCGGAGTCGCGCACGGCCGTGGTCACCTCGCCGTCGCGGATGGCGCCGATTGCCTCGCCCATCTGCTCGACGTTGGTGGCGAGGTCCGCCTCGACGTCCGCTGCAAACATTGCCGCGAAGGCCTGGAGCACCGTCTTCGTGGGGACCACGGCCGCCTCGACGTCCGCGCAGGCGCTGACGGCGGCCTCCGCCGCCATGCGGATGTTGCCGTTGTCGGGAAGCACGATGACGGAGCGGGCGTTGCAGGCCTCGATGGCCTCCAGGATGTCTGCCGTGGAGGGGTTCATCGTCTGACCGCCGGACACGATCACGTCGACGCCCAGGGAGCGCAGGATGTCAGCCTGCCCGGAGCCTGCGGCGACGGCGACGAAGCCGAGGTCCTTCTTGGGGGCGGCGTGACGGGGCGTGGCCTCCTTGTCCTCGCGGATGCCCTCGGTGCGCTCCTGCGCCTCGAGGTCCATGTTGTGGACGAAGACGTTGAAGATCTGGCCGCGATGCAACATGTGGCGCAGAACGCGGTCGGGCCTGTTGGTGTGCACATGGATCTTGTAGTCGGGGTTGGTGCCCACGAGGAGCTCGCAGTCGCCCATGGAGCTCAGATACCTGAGGTTGGCCTCCTCGTCGAAGTCCGGGCCGTCCGCGTGGAAGAGGAACTCGGTGCAGTAGCGAAACTCGGAGCCCTCCCAATCGTCGTTTATCTCGATGTCGACGACGTTGGAGACCTGGGCCTTGGCGCTCGTGGGAGTGACACTGGTGTTGAAGTCCGAGACCTCACCTACCTTGCCCTCATAGGCGTTGACGAAGGCCTCTATGAAGGTCGCCAGGCCGAAGGCACCGGAGTCGACGACGCCGTTCTCCTTCAGGACGGGCAGGAGGTCCGGCGTGCGCGCGACGGACTCGTAGGCCTCGACGACGATGGCGTCGAGGGTCTCCTGCGGTGTGGCCTTGGCCCTCTCCATCTGGTCAGCCTTGGCCGAAACGTCCTTGAGAACGGTGAGGATGGTGCCTTCGACGGGCTTGCGAACGGCCTTGAAGGCCACCTTCACCCCGTTGCGCAGGGCAAGGGCTATGTCTGCCGTGGTGGCCTGGGGACCCTTGGCGCTGGTGAGACCCTCGGCCACGCCGCGCAGGATCTGGCTGGTGATGACACCGGAGTTGCCACGCGCCCCCATGAGCGATCCGTGCGTGATCGCCTTGGCGATGTCCGTGACCGAGGCGTCTGCGGGGAGCGACTCGACCTCCTTCACCACCGTGCCCAGGGTAAGCGACATGTTGGTGCCCGTGTCGCCGTCGGGGACCGGGAAGACGTTGAGCTTGTTGATCTCGTCGGCCTTGTCGGCGACGACCTTTGCGGCGACGGGGAAGCAGCTGCGAATGGTGTTGGCAATCATGATCTGGAGAACCTCGGTTCCTCTCGTATCGTGGGGTGGCGCCTAGCGGGCGGTGCGCATCCCCTCGACGTGGACGCGTACCTCGACGTTGTCAAGCTCTGCGATCTGCCTGAGGATGAATCTGACGGCGCTCACGAGGTTTTCTGACACGGATGCCATGTTCACGCCCTGCTCCACGACTACGTGGAGGTCCACCTTGACGGTCTCCCCCTGCGCAGAGACGCCGATGCCCCTGCGCAGGCGATACGTGGGGAGGAGGTGCGCGGGACCCTCCTGCTCGTCGGTGACCGCCATGCCCACCACGCCGTAGCACTCGAGGGCGGCGTAGCCCGCAAGGTCGGCGATGCAGTCGTTGGACACCTTCAGGGTTCCGGGAACGACCATTGCCATAGCTTCTCCTCTCGCTTGGTCGATGTTCGACCGGCGCATTCATCCATAGAAGTCTAGCACGCGGGTCATCCGTCGCATGCGGACAACCCGCCCCGTCAGTCCCCGGGACACGCGCTCAGCCGCCGAAAGTCCACATGAACGCCATCACGACGCGTCCCACGTCTGCTAGTATCTTGCGACGGTGACACGGGGCGGACTCCCCCGAAATGCTCTGCCGCCAAAGGTCTTGTGGTCTGGCTACAAAACGCACACAAGCTGTCGCGCTTTGTTCTTGCATGCCGCTGGTCCTGTGCTATATTTGGACAGCTTTTGGTAATTGCTGGCGCTTCGCGCCGCCCTACGGAGGTCGTAAACATGTCGAAGGTATGTGATATCTGCGGTAAGCACGCCGTTGCTGGTCGCTCCATCAGCCACTCCCACCGCACCGTCGCCCGCAAGTTCAAGCCCAACATCCAGCGTGTCACCATCATCGTCGACGGACGTCCGCAGAAGAAGAACGTCTGCACCCGCTGCCTCAAGAAGGGCAACCTGGCCCGCTCCGTCGCCCAGGCGTAACGCGACGCGCGACATACCCGCGATTTTTTCGGAGGCCCCTCGGGGCCTCCTTCTTTGTGCAGCAGGTCGGCGCGACCTCGCCTGCCATCCCGCAGAGCTCGCCTCCTGGCCTTCCAGCCCCTACGGGACGAGAAAGACGGCCAGGACCCCCGCGTGGCAGCTCACGCTGGCATCCGACGAGGTCACAACGTTGGACACCCCCTCATCCCCGAGCAGGGGGAGCTCCCGGTGATCGAGCTCCCACCTGAGCCCCCGCTCGCTCAGAACGCAGCCGCCCGAGAGCGCGACGGCCGAGAGCGTGCGTCCCATCGCCCCCGCGCCCAGCTCCCACCTGGCGCTCCCCCCGGGAGAGAGGATGCGGCACTCGAGGTCGTCCTCTACGAGGCGGGGACACGCGTCTGACGCCGCAGCGAGCTGTCCGAGGACGGCCAGGGCATGGTCGCTGCGGCCCCCGGAGGCGCAGCAGACGGTGAGCCGGAGGGCCTCACCCCTGCGGGCTGCCTCGTTGCGCGCGCAGGCGATGGCGATGGCAAGGTCCGTCGAGTACTTCTGAGACGGGAAGGCAATCCTGGTGCGCGCCCCCTCCTCCGCCCAGGCGCGCGCACTGGCGGACACCGAGTCGAAGTCGCCGCAGAAGGCATCGGGCAGCACGCCGGCGACAAGCAGCGCCTCGGCCCCCCTGTCCGCCGCCACGACGTAGTCGGCGGCACGGGCGAGCCGCGCCACGAGCCCCGGCGAGCTCGGCTCGGGAGAGCCGTCCACCACGAGCGCCCGCATCAGGCCCCGCGTGCGCTCGGGTGCCACCGCAAGATCGCTGATCACGGCCAGCGACACGTCCACGTACCCATGCGAGAAGATGGTTGACTCGCGCTCGCAAAGCGCGCGGTCGCGGCCGTCCCCCTCGTTGTAGACGCAGACCGTGGGAAACCCCGCCCGACGCGCCGAGCGCAGGCCGAAGGGGGCATCCTCGAAGACCCAGGTCGCGGCGGGCTCCGAGCCCAGGCGGCGCGCGGCGGAGAGGTACACGTCGGGGTGGTCCTTGCCCCTGCCGCATTCCTCCGTGGAGCTGACGAACTCGAAGAGACCCGCCAGACCCTGGGCGTCGAGGGCGGCACTCACGAGGTCGGAGCTGGTCGAGCTCGCCACGGCAAGGGGAACTCCCGCCTCGTGGAGCTCGCGCAGGAGCTCTCGCGCACCCTCGATGGGACGGACGCGCCCCCGGTACGCGTCGAGGACCCTACCGCGAAGTTCGCGCAGGATTTCGTTGGGTTCCGCAGGCATGCCATAGCGTTCGTGGAACTGCTGGCACATCTGGTCCAGTGGGGCAGACTCGGTCTCTTCGTAGACGCGCTCGGGGTCTGCCACCCCACCGTCCTCGAGGAGCCCGAGGGTGACCTCGCGCCACATGGGCATGGAGTCGAGGATCGTCCCGTCCAGGTC
Organism: uncultured Olsenella sp.; assembly: GCA_947253595.1. GTDB lineage: Bacteria > Actinomycetota > Coriobacteriia > Coriobacteriales > Atopobiaceae > Olsenella_I. The sequence continues at coordinate 4,137 of CAMXZR010000051.1, forward strand.
GAAGATGGCCCCGTCTATGCGCATGGCTTCAGCCCTCCCAGGCTCTGGTTGCAGGATCCATGGTAGCAGGTGTCCGGGAGAAACCCCGGCGCAAGAGCCGTCCGCTCTTGGGTACAGTAGTTGGCGTGGCCGCGAGGCCGCTTTTTGTGCACGCACCCTTCCGGAGGATTTACATGGCTCGCTATGACTACAAGTGCCCCTCGTGCGGAACCCGCTTCGAGGTGGAGCATCCCATGAGCGCACGTCCCAGCGTCAGCTGCCCCAAGTGCGGCAGCAAGGCCCAGAGGGTCTTCTCCGCCTCGGAGATCGTGTTCTCGGGGTCGGGCTTCTACAACACCGACCAGAAGGGCAAGAAGTAGCCCTCACCCGCCCCCCGCGCGAAGGGCGTGGCGCATCTCCGTGGCGCATGCGCCGGACGAGCATCGGAACCATCCCACACGAGCGACGTGGGGCCCGCCGGGTGGACAGCCGGTGGGCCCCACGGCATGCCTAGCCCTCCCGCCGGAGACGCGCCATGAAGTGGCCGTCGCAGAGCTGGGACCCGGGACCGTTCGCCCCCGAGCTCCGCAGGTAGCCCTCGGGGGTCAGCATCGAGCGTGCGAGGGAGAGCTGCCCGGGCAGGAGAGAACCCGTGACGGGAGCATCCAGGGGGTCGGCGAGGGAGAAACACCGGCCTGCCTCCGAGGCGAGGAAGGCCTCGACGACTCCCTCGTCCTCCTGCCTCAGCTCCGAGCAGGTCGAGTAGACCAACGTGCCGCCTCGCGCCACGCGCCGGGAGGCAGCCCCGAGGAGCTCGAGCTGGAGGCGCGGCAGCTCGCGTAGGGCCTGCCCCTCCGCGAGGGACCAGGCGACCTCGGGATGGCGGCGGAGGGTGCCGCTGCCCGAGCAGGGCGCATCCAGGAGGGCAAGCCGGAACTCTCCCCTGAGGTCACCCGGGAGGGATTCGTCCGGGCCCGCGAGTTCGCGGCCGTCCAGGACGTGACAGCTCGCTCTGCCGCCAACACCCACTGATACCAGGCGCCGGGCCGAGGAGGCACTCTTGTGCGGGTCGCTCTCGACGCTGGCCATCTGGAGGTCGATGCCAAGCGCATGGGCCGCCGACTGCATGAGCAGCGTCTTGGTGCCCCTGCCCTGGCCGACCTCGAGGAGCCTGCCCCCATTGGGGCAGGAGAGCCAGGCGATGACCTGAGCGGCGAGGTCCGAGGGAATGACCCTGGCCGACTGCACCAGCCCCGAGCTCGCGAGTGCCGCAGGATGGACGAGCCTGAAGGCACCCGGCCATGGGAGCGCCTCGGGCACGAGGCCCGCTTCCTCGAGGAGCTGGCGAGAGGGGCCCTCGTCCAGGCCGAGGAGGTTGGCCGCGACGCTGGGCGTCGAGGGCTCGAGGGAGCCAAGCGCGAGGGCTGCGGCCCTTGCTGGGCCGAGGGAGCGCGCGAGCTCCCGGACGAGCCATGCGGGCAGGCAGCCGGCGAGGGAGAGGTCGGCCACGAGGGGGCCTGCGGGACCGAGGTGATCCGGCACCTCCTCCGTCGCAGTCGACGCGAGCATGCGGAGGCGCGAGCGTGCGGAGGCGAGACGGGGCGGCTCGTCCTGTGCGACGCGACGCAGGACCGCGTTGGCGAGACCCGCCGCACGCGGGGCCACCTCGCGGGCGAGTTCCACCCCCTGGCTCACGCCCACCTGGGCGGGGGTGGAGAGGAAGAGGAGCTCGAAGGCCGCGATCCTGAGCGCGTCGCGCAGCCGTGGCTCGAGCTTGGAGCCGCGGCTCAGATGCGCCTCAACAATCGAGTCCAGGCCACCCGAGCAGCGGGTGACGCCCAGCACCAGGCGCGTCGCGAACGAGCGGTCGCGAGGGAGGAGGGCAGCGAGGACGTCTGAGCCCCGCATGAGGTCACGCGCACGCGCGCCACGGCGGCGGCAGTCGCCAAGGATGCGAAGCGCCGCCCTCCTGGCGGGGGTTGTCCTCGCCATGTCTAGGCGCGCTCCCAGCCGAGATCCCTCTTCTGGAGTCCCGCCGCCCAGGCGGAGGCGTCCATCTCCCTCTTGCCGTCTGGCTTGACCCTGAGGGCCTCGACCGACCCGTCGGCACAACCCAGGAAGACGCGTCCTCCCCGGACGAGCACGCCACCTCGCGGAACCGCAACGTCGGATACGCGCGCGTCGAGCACGCGCACCCCCTTGCCCGCGAGCCTCAGGCGGGCGGGTGCCGCGTCGAGCGACGCCTGGATGCGCCTGCGGTTGGCGAGTGCGCCGTCGGCGGGGTCGAGGAGCATCTCCGACTTGTCGATCTTGCGCGCATAGCTCGCCTGGGACTCGTCCTGGTCGGCCCAGCGGACGGAACCGTCCTCCATCTGGGCGAGGGCGAGGAGCAGCTCGTCAGCCCCCAGCTCCGCGAGCTCAGACATGACCTCGGAGCAGGTCTTCTCCCCCACCTCGACAAAGGCCTGACGACAGTAGGCACCGGCGTCGAGCTCGTGGACGACGCGCATGATGGAAATCCCCGCGCGCTCGTCCCCCTCGAGGACCGCCCTCTGGATGGGAGCGGCCCCGCGCCAACGGGGCAGGAGCGAGCCGTGCACGTTCACGCAGCCCAGACGCGCGAGCGAGAGGAGCTCGTCCGGCAGGATGCACCCGAATGCCGCAACGGCGACGGCGTCCAGGTCGAACCCGCGCAGACGTTCCAGGAGCTCGGGCGTGACGCGCCTCTCCTCGGCCACCTCGAGCCCGAGGGCGAGCGCCTCGGCCTTGACCGCGGAGGGTACGAGCGCCCTGCCGCGGCCGCGCACTGCGTCGGGGCGGGTCACCACGAGCGCGACCTCGTGGGTGTCGGCGAGCTTCCTCAGGGAGGGCACGGCGAAGTCGGGCGTGCCCATGAAGGCTATGCGCATCCGTCTTTCCTTCCGGCTAGTCAATGGAGACGTCGCCGGGGCGAGCGCCGGCGGCCTCCGCCTCCTGATAGGCCCTCATGGCAGCGACGCGCTGGCCGGCGCTCAGGTGGTCGATCATGGTCACGCCGTGGATGTGGTCTATCTCGTGCTGGAGGCAAACTGCCATGAGGTTGCCCTCCGCCTCGTACTGCATGAGGTCGCCGTCCAGGTTCAGCGCCTGCACCACCACGTGGCTGGGACGCCTAACCGGCACCGTGATGCCGGGAAACGACAGGCAGCCCTCGCCCGTCTCGCGCTCCCTGCCGTCCGCGACGACGATCCTGGGATTGATGAGCACGTAGGGGTTCCTGCCCTTGGGGCCCGAGTAGTCGACGTCGATGACGACCACCTGCACGAGCTCGCCGACCTGGGGGGCGGCGAGCCCGCAGCCGTCCGCGGCGTACATGTCGCGCAGCATGCGCTTGGCAAGTCTCTTGATGCGGTCGTCGATGACCTCAATCGGCGCACACTCGGTCTTGAGCCGCTCGTCGGGGGCGCGGACGATGTCTTCCAGTGCACTCATTGCGAAGCTCCTCGATATGTCCGGGCGCCTGGGGCGCCACGCTTGTCCAAACTATGTTACTACCCCAGCCGCAGCCCCCCAATCCGTGGCCGAGGAGGACGCGTGGCCTACATCAGGTCGTATGCATCCACGTCGATGGCAACGCTCACGCCGCGCGGGACGTCGGCCGCCCTCGCGCAGCCCTGCAGGAGCTCCCCTAAGTCCGAGCCCACGGGTGCCTTCACGAGCAGGTGGAGCCGGGTACGGTCCTTGACGCGCGCCTTGAGGCAGTCTGCGGGGCCCAGGACCTCCCAGCCTTCCCTTGCCTCGACCCTTCCACGAACGTCCTCCGCCAGGGAGGAGGACACCCTGGCCACGGCTCCCGCGTCCCTCCCCCAGACGACGACGTTGGCCAGCCGCGAGTAGGGTGGGTAGTTGCCCGCCTCGCGGTCCCTGAGCTCGGGATCGAGGAAGAGGGAGCGGTCGTGCTCGGCCACCGCGCGAATCGCGGGATGGCTCGCCCAATAGGTCTGGACGATGACCTCGCCCGGGACCTCCCCCCTGCCGGCGCGGCCGCTCACCTGCTCGAGCAGGTCGTAGGTGCGCTCGGCGGCACGGAAGTCGGGAAGCTTGAGCGTGGTGTCGGCATTGATGACGCCGACCAGCGTGACCTCGGGAAAGTCCAGCCCCTTGGCGATCATCTGGGTGCCCACGAGCACGGCACACTCTGCCGCATCGAACTCCTCGAGAAGCCGCTGGTGGTCCCCCTTGCCACGGGTGGTGTCCGCGTCCATACGGATCACCTCAGCCCGCCCGGCAAGGAGCTGGACGAGCTCGTCCTCCACGCGCTGGGTGCCCACCCCGAAGGCCGCGAGGTAGCGACTACCGCAGTTGGGGCAGGTCGTGGCGGGGTTGGGCCAGGCGGTGACGGGCCAGCTACGCCCGCAGCTGTGGCACATGAGGGAGTGCGTGCGCTCGTGGTAGGTGAGCGAGGTGGAGCAGTGCGGGCACTCGGGCACGCAGCCGCAGTCGCGGCACATGAGGAAGTTGGCGAAGCCCCTGCGGTTGAGGAGGAGGACGGCCTTCTCCCTCCGCTCGACCACGCCCTCGAGCGCGTCCCTCAGGGGAGCCGAGAAGATCGACCTGTTGCCGCTCTCGAACTGCTGCGTCATGTCAACCACGTGCACGCGGGGGAGGCGTGCCGCCCCGGGGCGCTCGGGCATCGACACGCGGGTCCACGACACGCCGCCGTGCGAGCCCCGGCGGCAGCGCAGGAGGCTCTCGAGCGAGGGGGTGGCCGACCCCAGGACGAGCGGGCAGCCGCGCAGGCGGGCGAGCTGGGCCGCGACCTCTCGGGCGTGGTAGCGGGGGGCGGACTCCTGCTTGTAGGACGCCTCATGCTCCTCGTCTATGATGACGAGCCCCAGGTCCGAGACGGGTGCGAAGAGCGCCGAGCGAGCGCCCACCACGACGTGGACGCTGCCGCGCCGCACCAGGTCCCACTGGTCGAAGCGCTCGCCCGCCGAGAGCCGAGAGTGCAGGATCGCGACGTCGTCGCCGAAGCGGGAACGGAAGCGGCCCACGGTCTGGGCGGTGAGCGAGATCTCGGGCACGAGGACGATGGCTCCTCTCCCCCGCTCGACGCAGCGCTCGATCGCGGCGAGGTAGACCTCGGTCTTGCCCGAGCCCGTGACGCCGTCCACCAGGACCACGTCGCCAGCGGCGGCCTCCGTGGCGCACGCGATCGCGGCGAGGGCCTCCTGCTGGCCCTGGGTGAGCCGCTCCGGGCGTCTGGCGACGGCGCTCGAGAGCGTTGTGCCCGTCGTCCCGCGCACCCTGCGCCTCTCCTCTATCTGGACGACGCCATGGCGGGCGAGGGCCTGGGCGGCAGCGACGCCCCCCGGCATCGTGGCCGAGAGCTCCGCCAGGCGCAGCGGACCGGAGGCGAGGGCCTCCATGACCTGGCGCTGGCGCGACGCGTTGGCGCGGGGACGCCACTCCGCCGCCTTGGGGGCGAGGGACGCCCAGCGCTCGTCGACGGGGCCACTCTTCTCGCAGACGAGCTCCCAGGGATCGTCTGCGCTGCCGCGCCGGACGCGGACCGTCTGGCCGGGTGCCAGGAGGGGGCGGACGGCCTCGCAGAGGGGACAACCGTACTCGCGGGCCATCCAGATGGCTAGGCGGGCCGAGACCTCGTCGAAGGCAGAGTCAGCCAGCACGCGCGCGACGCCCAGGAGCTTGTGTGCCGCGACGCCCTCGGGGGGATCCGGGGAGACGGACATGACGTAACCCACCACGTCGCGATGGGAGAAGGGCACGAGGACCGTGGCGCCCACGACGCAGGAGTGCTCGAGCTCTGGGGGGACGACGTAGCTGAAGCAGCCGTCGATCGCGCGCGTGGGAATGTCCAGCGCGACCGAGGCGTATGCGTACGTCATGAGCCCCTCCCCCTTTCGTGGACGACGGCACCCGGAACCCGCCGGACAAGAGTTGCCTGCGGAAGTCGATTGTAGCCGCAGCGGGGACGGCAAGAGGGACGGCAGGCGGGGCGGGCTTGCCAGTGGGCCGGCGGGCTTGCCAGCGAAGACAGGTTGGATGAAAACCACATTCTGTGAGAAATGCTGTCGTTCTCATCCGGCAACAGGGCAAACGCCAAAATCGACAGCATACTGCGCGAAATGCTGTCTTCGCGCGGGTGGCATCGACGCCGTCCGCAGACAGGTCGAGAGTCGGCAACAAAGAGCAGGCCGGCGGCGAACCGAGCCGCTGGCCTGCTGTTTCATGTGGTGGGCCCAGCAGGATTCGAACCTGCAACCCAGGGATTATGAGTCCCCTGCGCTAACCGTTGCGCCATGGGCCCCTATGAAAAAGGCGGCGACCGAGGCCGCCGCCACGATTCGCGTGGTGGGCGATGCTGGATTCGAACCAGCGACCCCTTCCGTGTGAAGGAAGTGCTCTACCCCTGAGCCAATCGCCCTTAGCGCGTAAAGCATCTTATCAGAAGCCCCGTCGTCTGTCAGCAGAAAAATTGTCTGACGTCTGCTCCTTTCCCTCCCACTCCGAACGGGCAAACGAAGGACGAGCGAGTGGCAGGCCCACGGCCGTGGTGGATGTCCCCACCGAATAGTTCTGGCCAGGAGCTATCCCATCCGCCCTTGGCACGACCCCCACACGTAGTCGCCAGGGGGCAGATCTGGATTCTTCGATTGTGCGGAGTTTGACCCTGGAAGACGCAGGTGCATGGGCGAGTTCTTCGTTTGTGCAGGGGGATGGCACGGCCCATCGTCAGGTTGTGCAAACTATTTCCGCACAATCGTCAATCGCGTCAAAAATCATCGCTTTTCTCCTGCTCGTTTCCCACACTATCGTCATTTCGGTATCGCATGCCTTGAAAGGCTCGCAGGTGCACTCCCCGCACCGGGGTTTCTGGCCAGGAGGCGGACGGGACTACGTCAGTGGCTGGCGGCCCTTCCTCAACGAGGGGGATGAGATAGGCGACCAGAGCATCATGAAGATCGTCCTCTTCATGAGCATTCCTCTTCACGGTCATCGTAAGGCGAGTGGGGTGGAGGCACCGCCGTCGCGGTGCGCCAGCTTGTGGACAAGGCGGCACGGACGTACGGCGAGGCTGACCGAGGGGGCTGCGGGCAAGGAGCTCGGCACCCTCAGGTCGGCCATGCCCAAATGCCCAAATGTAGTTGTCCAATAGGAAATGGCCTGATGGGGCTGGCAGCGTAGGAATCAGGTCCAAATTATCCGCCACAATCCCTTCTGCTCAATTCCCGTCGACCAAGACACACCCAAGCCGCCCCCGAATGAGCCGTCCCTCGCCGCGCCTCAAGACCCCTCCCTGCCGACCGGCGAGGCCATCGAGCTCATCGAGAGGCACAAGGGGTTGCTGGACCTGGTCATCCTGACGGAGGATGCGTTCGCGCTCAAGAAGCACGACCTGCTGGGTCTCTGGGAGCCATTTCGCCGCCGCGCCTACGTTGGTCCGCAGGCGAGAGGAGATTCGCGATTCTCGCTTGAACTGCTTCGCGGGATAGTGCTACTATGCACAAGCGCTGCGCGGGTCACCGCGTGGCAGACATAGCGGGTGGTGGCGCAGCTTGGTAGCGCACTTGACTGGGGGTCAAGGGGTCGCTGGT
>CAMXZR010000052.1 GCA_947253595.1 uncultured Olsenella sp.
AACATGGGTAGTCCGGGCCTACTCCTCGCCCTCCTCGTCGAAGTAGCCCTCGTCCCCTGACCCCTCCTCGTCCTCGTCGTCGATCACGAGGGGCCTGAAGCTCGCGGTGTCACCGCCGACTATCTCGTGCTCGACCTCCTCGGCGGCGAGGACGATCTGGCTCTTCATGGTGTCGGTAAAGATGTCGCCCTCCTCCTCGACGGCCTCCTCGGCCGTGACGGGGCGCATGCTGCCGGTGCTGCCCACGCCAGCGATGCGGGTGAGTCTGTGCTGGCGCTTGGACTTGCCGAACAAGGGTACGTGCTCGAAGATCAGGCTCGAGTTCTCGAGGCCGTACCAGCGTGCGGGAGATCCGCAGAAGCGACGAATCAGGTACTTCAAGGCGATCACGTTGGCGTTCAGGCCCGAGATGTCAGACTCGGGCGAGAGGACCTTCCGAATCAGGCAGAAGCGGAAGTCGCCCACCTGGCTGTGGTCTCGGTAGATTGAGTACTTGTGGTCCTGCGGGGGCAGCTGGCCCGATGCCATGAGATCGGCCACAATCTGGTAGAGGTAGGTGTTGATGCGCTGGTTCACCCTGAAGCCAAGGCGCAGCTGCACCTTGAAGGCGAAGTCGGTGCCAAAGTCGTTCACGATGTACTCGTGCGTGTAGGGCTCGTTGGTGACCTGCACGTTGAGGAAGTAGTACGCCTTGGCACGCTTGGGCCTCTTGTCCAGGATGGAATAGAGGATGTCGCGGTCCAGCTTGTCGGTCGAGGAGTCGTTGGTCAGGAAGACCAGGTTGTCGGCAACGTAGGGGTAGTCGTCGTCGTTGCGCAGGGCGTCCAGCTGGCCGATGTACTTGTTCACGGGCAGGTAGACGGTCTGGGTGTGCTCGACCGCCGTCCCGCGCCTCCACACGTACATGACCACGAAGATTGCCGCCGCCATGAGCACGGTGAAGTAGCCGCCGTGGAAGAACTTGGTCAGGCTCGAGAAGAAGAACATGAACTCGATGGCACCGAAGAAGACCAGGAAGACCACGGCCAGCGCGTGCTTGCGCCGCAGCTGCGAGAGGTAGGTGTAGAGCAGGACCGTGGTCATGAGCATGGTCACCGTGATGGCCAGGCCGTAGGCGGCCTCCATGTGGCTCGAGCGCTGGAAGAGCAGGACGACGAAGATGCAGGCCACCCACATGATGGAGTTGACCAGTGGGATGTAGATCTGGCCGCGGGTCTCGGAGGGGTAGTTGATCTTCATGTGGGGCATGAGGTCCAGGCGGATCGCTTCCGAGACGATGGAGTATGAGCCGGTGATGAGCGCTTGGGAGGCGATGATGGCCGCCAGCGTGGAGAGGATGACGGCGAAGACGCGCAGGTCCTCGGGGACCATCTGGAAGAAGGGGTTGAGGTCCGTGACCCCTGCGAGGCGCTCGTTGCCACGCTGCGAGAGGATCCAGGCTCCCTGGCCCAGGTAGTTGAGGATGAGGCAGACCTTCACGAAGGGCCAGGTCACATAGATGTTGGGCTTGCCCACGTGGCCCATGTCCGAATAGAGGGCCTCGGCTCCCGTGGTGCAGAGGAAGACGTTGCCCAGGACCATGAGCCCCACGGCGTTGATGCTGCCGTCAAAGAGGAAGGCGATGCCGCGCAGGGGGTTGAGCGCGCGCAGGACGCCGAAGTCGGCACCCATGTTGAGCAGACCCGTGACGCCCAGGAAGAGGAACCACACGGTCATTGCCGGACCGAAGATCTTCCCGATGGTGGAGGTGCCGGCACGTTGCAGGGCGAAGAGCGCGCACAGGATCGCGATGGTGATGGCGATCACGATGTGCTGGTTCTCTCCGATGATGCCGTAGAAGAAGTCGATGGTGCGCAGACCCTCGATGGCGGTGGTCACCGTGACGGCGGGGGTCAGGATGCCGTCTGCGAGAAGGGCCGCGCCGCCGACCATGGCGGGGATGATGAGCCATTTGGCGCAGCGCTTGACCAGGCTGTAGAGGGCGAAGATGCCTCCCTCGTTGTGGTTGTCGGCCCTCATGGCCACCAGGACGTACTTGACGGTGGTGATGAGGGTCAGCGTCCAGATGATGAGCGAGAGCGCGCCCAGCACCGTGTCCGTCTGCATGCTCGTCAGGCCGCCGTTGTCGGCCATGATGGCCTTGAGGGTGTACATGGGGCTGGTGCCGATGTCGCCGTATACCACGCCCAGGGTCACCAGGACCATTCCGGCAGAGAGGGGGATGCCGACGCCCCTCGACCTCGGCCGTCTCTTGGGTGAGGTGACCGAAAGCTTGTCTTGACTCATGACGCTCCATCCGACGAGGACAGTCGCTCCGGGCACGTGACGTCCCAGGCGAAGGCTGCCGCGCACGAGCCGCAGGCAGCCTACCAAACAAGGATAGTTCAAACCGAAGAACTCTAGCACGACCGCGCCTGTCACGAGGGCGCATGCCGACGACTGTGAAGATGTCGTCTTGCCACGGGAATCCGCGCAGGTGGCTGGCCTGACCCACTTGGGCCTCCGGGCCGTGGACGCGACCCGCGCATACAATGTCTGGGAACGCATGAGACGCCCTCTCCCCTGGTACTGCGGGGGCGGGGGACGAGCCTACGGCCCTCGGGCCGGTGAGGAGGAGCAATGGCAGAGCAGGACGGCGCGGCGACCGCCGCACAGGCGCCTACCAAGATTCCCAAGGACAGCTTCATGACCGTGCCGGCGGACCCCCGCCTGGCCACGCCTGAGGCCGCGACGGTACGGCTTGCCTGGGACGGCTCGGGCGCGAGCTCCGGGGAACACATCGACTACGATTGCACCGCGGCCCATCTGGACGTGCGCGACGACACGGGCGCGCTCGTCGGCCGCATGTTCTCGCTGACCTACGTCGCGGTGGACGGCGAGGGCGCAGCCGACCCCTCCCGGCCCGTGACCTTCGCCTACAACGGCGGCCCCGGCTGTGCCAGTGTGCCCATCAACTTCGGGGGGATCGGGCCCCGTCGCGTGCGCACCGACGGCGTCAGGCACCTGGCCCACCCCATCGTCGTGGAGGACAACCCCTGCACCCTGTTGCGCCAGACCGACCTCGTCTTCCTCGATGCGCTGGGGACCGGTTGGTCGAGCGTGGCGGACGGCGCGGACACCTCCAAGATCTTCGGCGTGGACGGGGACGCGGACGCCTTCGCGCGCGCCATCGGCCAGTGGCTGGAAGAGAACGGCCGCTGGGCAAGCCCCGTCTACCTCTTCGGTGAGTCCTACGGCACCGTGCGCAACGCCGTCCTGATGCGCCTCCTGGGCGAACGCGACGTTAAGGTGGCAGGCGTCACCATGCTCTCGGCTATCTTCGACTGGGTGCAGGTCCATGAGGGAGAGGACCTCTACCACCTGGGCATGATGCCCACCATGGCCGCAGCGGCGCAGTTCTTCGGCAAGGCAGGCGCGGGCGTGGGGGAGGACGAGTGGTTCCAGCGCGCCATGGACTGGAACGAGGACGTGCTGGCGCCCGCGCTCCTGCGCGGCGACCGGCTGGACCCCGCCCGCGAGGACGAGGTCGCGCGCCAGATGAGCGAGTTCATCGGCCTTCCTGCCGAGCACATCCGCCGTGCGCGCCTGAGGATTACCCTGGACGACTTCCGCCGCAACATCTTGGTCGACGAGGGCAAGGTCTGCGGCAGGCTCGACATGCGCTTCAGCGCGGACGCTCCGGTTGCCGTGCAGTCGAGCAACGCGTGGTTTGCGGGCGAGGATGCGGCCGACGATGCCGTGGAATCCAGCTGGACCAGCGCCTTCAGGAACTTCCTCCACGACGAGCTGGGGTACCGTGGCCCGGCGCGCTACCTCTCGAGCAACTACGAGCGCGTGGGCGTCAACTGGAAGTGGACGCACGGGGAGCCCGGCAAGGACGGCGAGAGCTTCGCGCCCAACGTGGCCTACGACATCGCCGTCGCCATGAGGCGCAACCCCAACATGAAGCTGGCGATCCTGGGCGGGCGCTACGACGCGGCGACCACCTACTGGAACGTGGTCCACGACATGAGCTGCCAGTTCCTCTCGCCCGAGCTCAAGGAGCGCCTCGAGTGGCACCTGTACGGCTGCGGCCACATGGCCTACGTGGACGTGCCCACACTCGAGGCCATGTCGCGCGACATGGAGGCCTTCTACCGGAAGGCATAGGCAAGAAGCGTCTCGCCGCGCCACGCGGGGGAAACGGGGGGCGGACTCGTTCCGCCCCCCTTGGCATGCAAGATGTCTCCCTGGGGGGTGGGAGCCTCGTCCCGTCGCTACTCGAGAGGCTTCGTCGCGATTCGGCGCAGCACGTAGCAGTGGTGGACCTTCTGGTTGCGCGCGAAGTCCTCGGGGATGGTCTGCGCGGTCACGTCCTCGAGCTCCACCCCGTAGCGGCGGAGCTTCTCCACGTCGGGCCTGAACCCCCTCAGGTTGCAGCAGAAGACAGCGCGCCCGTTCCTGGTCAGGATGCGACTCAGGCCTATGAGCAGCTCCGCGTGGTCGCGCTGGACGTCCCAGCTGCCGCGCATGCGGTTGGAGTTCGAGAAGGTGGGCACGTCGCAGAAGACGAGGTCCCAGCGGTTCGCCGTGCGCCTCTGCTCGCTGACCCAGCTGACGACGTCCGCCTGGACGAACTCGTGCTCCGGGCCGTCGAAGCCGTTGCGCGCCATGTTGCGGCGCGCCCAGTCCAGGGAGGGACGGCTCATGTCAACGGTCGTCGTGTGCTTTGCGCCGCCGTCGGCTGCATAGCAGGTCGCGGAGCCGGTGTAGGCGAAGAGGTTGAGGAAGCGCTTGGAGCCCTCGGTCCTCTTGGCCATCTCGCGCACCAGGGCGCGGGTCTCGCGGTTGTCAAGGAAGAGGCCGCAGTCCAGCCTGGTGGAGAAGCTGACCTCGAAGGTGAGCCCCCCCTCGTCCACCAGGTGGGCCCCCTTGGGGAGGGCGTTGGGGTTCGTGCGGCCCTGCCGGCCACGAGCGCCCCTCTCCCTGCCATAGACGCGCTCGCGTGCGTCCTGGCCGGGGGAGGCCTCGCCCGCATACTGGGAGCCTCCGCGCGCTCTGGTGCGGACGCGGACGAAGCAGTCCTCGGGACGCACGTCCAGGACGCGCGGCGCGATGGCGAGGACGTCGAGGAGCCTCATGCGCGCGAGCGCACCGTCCACCGACTTGGGCGGCGCGTACTCGAATACCTGCAGCCAGCGACCCCTGCCCCCGCGCGACGGCAGGAGCTCGGAGCCCTGGAAGAGGTCGATGGTGACGGCGTAGTCGGGAAGGTCCGCGTCGTAGACGCGGTAGCAGCTGACGTCCTCGCGCCTCGCCCACTTGCGCCGGAGCCTGGCAACCTTCGCCAGACGGGCGGCGAACTGGTCGCTGGCCGGAACCAGCACGGGAACCTCCTGGCCGTCTGGGAGGGTCAGCCTGGATCGTCCGGAGGCTGCCTCGAGCAGGGAGTCAGGAGAGAAGACGCGCAGGGTCGCCTTGTCCTGGCCTACGAAGACCTCACTCGTGCTGGTGGGCCGCACCCCCAGGGCGGAGTCGATGGCCTCGTCCTTCGCCAGCACGACGAGCTGCGACTGGTCGTCGGCGAGTCCGGCAAGCGAGACGACGTCCGCCAGGGAGGACGCCTGCACGGCGACCTCGTCCTCTGCGAGCCACGACAGGTCTGCGACGAGCAGGGGAGAGAGTCCCCCCTCCCGTTCGGAGCGGTGTCCCTCGAGCAGCTCGCCCAGCCACGAGATGCTCCCCATGCGCAGCTCGACGTCCATTCCAGCTGCCCTCAGGGCCTGTCGGGCGGAGTCGAGCGCGCCCTTGCGGGTCTCGGAGGCGAGCAGTACGAGCTTGGCCTGGCCCGAGGTCACGCGCTCCTGTCCGCGCCTGGCGCGCTCCCGCGCCTCTTTGAGGAGGTCCTGCCACGCCCCCTCGTCGTGACCCAGCCATCCTTGGAAGCCCCAGCGGTGCCTGAGCAGGCCGGGGGCCCTGTCCAAGGCTTGAGCCGCAGCTTCGACCACCAGCGTGCCCGCGCCAGAGTGGGCGACGGCGAGCGCGACCTCGTCGCGGCGGCAGCTGCGGTACCAGCCACCGGCCGCTAGGAGGGCGGCGGCGTAGTCGGGCCTGAGGGGCGCGATGCTCGCGCGCGGCGACCGCGCGGCCTCGTAGCCCCGACGGAAGAGGGCGTCTCCGCTGAGGTCGACGCCCACGGTGGCGCGCTCTCGCGAGACGCGCACCACCACGCGCAGGTCCGGGTGCGAGGTGTCCACGTCGGGTCGTGCGCCCGCGCGGGCGAGCATGCGGTCGACGATGGCGTCCTTTGCCTTGAGCGCTACGAACTGGGTGTTCCTGAGCTGGGAGTTGGTGCCGTGGGCATCAACGGCGAAGGTGGCGCCGGGAGGGAGCTGCCCCTCCCAGGCGATGGCCGAGACTCCCTGGTAGAGCGCATCCGCGTCGTGGGCGTCCATGCGATCGAGAACCAGCACGACGCGGGAGGCCAGGCGCGACCAGAGGCAGGCCCGGTAGGCGTCCGGGACGGTGCCCGAGAAGCTCACCTGCCCGCGCAGGGGGCGGACCTGGGACAGGCGCAGGCCAGAGAGCTCGTCCGCGAGCAAATGCTCGAAGCCTGCGGGGCAGCTGGCGAAGAACTCTTGGCAGCCCGCGACGGAGGCCAGCTCCTCTCGCCTATCGACGCCATTGCCGCAGAGGGGGTCCATTTCGACGTTCATCGGGTCACCTTTCGCCCGTGGGATGTGGCTGCGAACCATGATAGCTGGGACGATTCTCCCGCAGGCGGCACCTCTGGCATCTCCCCAAAGCCACATCGCCCTCCCTGCGCTCGTGCGGGGATTGTCGTGTGGGGCGACTCGGCACAAGGGGTCGCCGCGCAAACTGCCGGAGATTTGCGCGCGAATCCCTGCTGAGCTGGGAAAAGTCCAAGCTCTGCGCAGGTTGCTCGCAGTTTGCGCGTCACGCGCGAGACTCTGGGGCTATTGCCGCGCAAGCTGCCAGAGGCTTGCTCGTCACGGATGAGCCCACAGCCCGCCTGCGGCTTGCGCGGCACACGCCCCTCGTCCCGTCGCCCCTCGCTCCGCTCCCCGCCTGCGGGCCATGACGCCCTTCTGCCACGGCCACGACCTAGCGGGCGTCCCCAACGACTACCATGATGGGCAAGGTACATACAGGGCGCGAAAGCGCAGCAAGGCGACCCAAGGGAGAAGCACATGGACAAGGACACGCAGGCCAAGGTCCAGCTTTGGAGGGAGAAGGTCAGCGAGCCTGACCTCAAGGCCGAGCTCGAGGGGCTGGCATCCGACGACGAGGCCCTGAACGACGCCTTCTATCGCGACCTCGCCTTTGGTACCGCAGGGCTCCGCGGCGTCCTGGGCGTGGGCACAAACCGCATGAACGTCTACGTCGTGGCCCAGGCCACCCAGGGCGTGGCGGACTACCTCAACGCCCACTACGAGAAGCCCACGCTCGCGCTTGCCCGCGACTCCCGCCTCAAGGGCGAGGACTTCCAGAGGGTCGTGGCGGGCGTCCTGGCCGCCAACGGCATCCACGTGTACGTCTACCCCCGCATCGAGCCCGTCCCCACACTCTCGTTCGCGGTGCGCTACCTGCACACCTCTGCCGGCATCGTGCTCACGGCCTCCCACAACCCCGCACAGTACAACGGATATAAGGTCTACAACGACAACGGCGGCCAGATCACCGACGAGGCGGCCGACGAGATCAGCGCCAACATCGCCAAGGTCGACCCCTTCGAGGGCGTCAAGCTCATGGACTTCGAGGAGGGCCTGGCCAAGGGCCTGATCGAGTGGACCTCCGAGGAGGTCCTGGACTCCTTCATCCAGAGCATCAAGAAGGTCTCGATCCCCGGCTTCAAGGCGGACGAGAGCTACTCCGTGGTCTACACCCCGCTCAACGGCACCGGCATGGAGTGCGTCACGCGCATCCTGAAGGAGATCGGCGTCGAGAACGTGACCGTGGTGCCGGAGCAGGCCGAGCCCGACGGCAACTTCCCCACCTGCAAGTACCCCAACCCCGAGTTCCGCGAGGCGCTGGAGCTCGGACTGAAGCTGGCCGACGAGGTCAAGCCCAACCTGCTGGTGGCCACCGATCCCGACGCCGACCGCATGGGTACCGCCATTCCGCATGACGGTGAGTACAAGCTGCTCTCGGGCAACGAGATGGGCGTCCTGCTCATGGATTGGCTTGCCAACATGGCCGAGGCGAACGGCGAGGACGTGGCGCGCAAGGTCGCCGTCACGACCATCGTCTCGTCCGCCATGCCCGACGCGCTCGCTCGCGACAAGGGCTTCGAGCTCAGGCGCGTCCTAACGGGCTTCAAGTACATCGGCGACCAGATCGACCAGCTCAAGGACGAGGGCGAGGAGGACCGCTACCTCATGGGCTTCGAGGAGTCCTACGGCTACCTCGTGGGAACCCACGCCCGCGACAAGGACGCCATCGTCGCCGTCGAGATGTGCGTCGAGATGGCCTCCGACTACGCCTCCCGCGGTATGGACCTCTACGAGGCCATGGAGGCCCTCTATCAGCGCTATGGCTACTACCTCAATGGCACGGTCAACGCCGCCTTCCCCGGCGCGGCGGGCGCACAGAAGATGGCTGGCATCATGCAGTCCCTGCGCGACAACCCGCCCGCAGAGATCGGCGGCTTCAAGGTGCTCGGCATGACCGACTACGCCACCGGCCCCGAGATGCCGCGCGTCTCCGGCCTGCAGAAGGAGGCCGCGCAGGTGCTGCCCCCGGCCAACGTCATCGAGTTCCGTCTCGAGGACGACAACAAGGTCATCTTCCGCCCCTCGGGCACCGAGCCCAAGGTCAAGGCCTACCTCTTCTCCAAGGGTGCCACGCGGGCCGAGTCCGAGGCCGTGAGGGACAGGCTGCAGGCTGCCTCCGAGGCGCTGCTCTCGTAGCGACGGCGAGCACTCCAGGCCGCTCGCGTGGCGGCATGCGCGGGGCCGGGCCGTCCATGGGGCGGTCCGGCCTTGCCGTAGACGGCGGAACGACAAAGGCTCTGGGGGCGAGGGGGCCTTCCTTCTCGTCCGGAGGTGTGTTCCGCTTGGTCAGGTGACGGACCTATTCGCCGGGATCGCTCTCTCCGGACGTTGAGGAGCTCCCGTCGTAGGTGAGGGCGTAGAAGACCGAGGAGTTGGAGCCTATGGTCCCGGCCGACCAGCCATGCGAGGAAGCATGCTTGGAGCTGGGGTCGCGCAGTATGACCGAGCCGTCCTGGTTTGTGCCGACGACGACCGCCCAGTGCACGTAGGGGGTGTCGAAGTTCGCCGCGAGCTGGACGATGACCGCGACGCTTGGGTTGTCTGCGAGGATGGTGGTGAGGTTCTCTCCCGAGGCGGTGTACTCGTGCAGGGTCAGCCCCAGCTTCTGGGCCTCGCTCGCGAAGAAGTCGGTCTTGGTCGCAATCTCCTCGGTGGTGGTGTAGCTGCCGTTGGCGGCGTCTGCCGCAAGGTCTGCGGGACTCTTGTCGGACTTGCCCGTGAGGCCCATGTACGCGATGGCCAGCGAGGTGGGGCCCGATCCGTTCACGCCGATGTTGCTGCCCGCGTAGTCCACGAAGCCCCAGCGGATGTCCCAGTCGTAAAGCTCGGGAAACGTGCCTCGGGTGACCGCCTCCTGGTAGGGCTGGGCGGTCTTCTCGGCCGTTGGCACCGCCGTCACGAAGTCGATGGCGTCGGGCTCCAGGAGGGCGAGCTCGCAGAGGCGCTCGTCCGCGTACCTGTTGGCGTTTGCTGCGATCTGGGCGACCTTCTCCCCATGGTCGAGGGCGGTGGAGAACTTCGTCGTCAGACCGTCGCTCACGCCCGCCGCAACGCGCGAGTCGAGGGAGTTGCCGCCGTCGGACTGGGAGGACTGCGCTCCCTGGTCCGACCTGGCGGGGGAGGAGCAGCTTCTGACGCAGCTCGATACGCCTGCGATCAGGACCAGGAGGAGGACGATGCCCGCAAGGAGCAGGAGGAGCGAGCGGTTGCTGAGGCCGTGGCGCCCCAGGAGTCCACCCGACCCGCGTTCGAAGCCTATCCGGTGGGACTTGAGGGAATAGCCCGTGTCATGGCCCGCGATGGAGCGGTAGTTGCGTTCGCTGCGGTAGCGCCCCTGGCCTCTCTGACTGGGGTGAGAGGTTCCCTTGAGCGTGCGTCCCTGCCTGGACCGCGAATAGTCCCTGCTGTTGGTGGAGCCATAGTGCTGCTCGCCCGGCCGCTGGGCGGAGGGCCTGCCCGGACGGCTCGATGAGTCACGGTGTCGCCTGGAATCTGGGGAGTTGGCCATGTCGTTTCCTCCGTAGTACTCCGGCCGGTGCGCTTGGAACGTGCGCAATCGCACCACATACACTCCATATTATGGCAGTACGGCCAACCGGGAGGACGCGAGAGCGGCTAACGGGGCACCTGCCAAGGGAGGTGCTAATATCCTGGGACGTGAACATGCCACCGCGTCCGGGCGTCCCGTGTCAGGTGGCGCGTGCGGGGCCGTCGGCCCCTGCCATGGCGGAAGAAAGACCAAGGAGAGGCATGTCCAAGCTCATGCGGCAGTTCCTGAAGTTCGGCGTGGTGGGCGCCCTGGCATTCGCGATTGATTATGGCCTGC
The DNA here is from genome assembly GCA_947253595.1 of uncultured Olsenella sp. Lineage (GTDB taxonomy): Bacteria > Actinomycetota > Coriobacteriia > Coriobacteriales > Atopobiaceae > Olsenella_I. The sequence goes on from CAMXZR010000052.1 coordinate 10,600, forward strand.
TCATGCTCCTCTCGCAGGCGCTCGGCATGGACCCGGTGCTTGCGGCTGCCATCTCGTTCGTGATGTCGCTGGTGTTCAACTACCTCGCCTCGATGCGCTTCGTGTTCACGCGGCGCGACGACCTCGCCCGCAGTAGGGAGTTCGTGACCTTCGTCCTGCTCTCGGTCGTGGGGCTTGCCATGAACGAGCTCATCATGTGGCTGGGCGTCCGTGCCCTGGGAGGCTCTCCGTTCGCCGTCACGGTTACCAAGTTGGCGGCTACCTTTCTGGTCATGGTCTGGAACTTCTGGAGCCGCAAGCGCTGGCTCGAGGCGGACGAGGGAAAGTAGCCTCCGGCCCGTCGGCCCGCAAGATGTCGCGAGAGCGCTGCCCCGTCAGGCATTGGTTGCCTAGGGGACATCACGGTTCAGTGGAACATATCGATGCATCTTGTGCATTTAGCCAATACTTCTTGACTTTTATTTACTCTCTGGGGCATCGTAAACATGTTTATGAGAATACCTTATCGCATATGCGAAAAGGTGAGAACCGCGCCATTTCCTGGTGCCTGCATATTGGGAGGACGAGCTGTGGTCAAGAGGCGCAACAACAGGCAGGACGCCATCAGGGACATCGTGAGGGGCAAGTCGATTCGCACCCAGCGCGCGTTGGTCGACGAGCTCCAGTCCATCGGCTATAACTGCACCCAGGCCACGGTCTCGCGCGACATCGCCGACATGGGCCTGCGCAAGCTTGCAGAGGGCATCTATGTGCTTGCCGAGGATCTGCACCTGCAGCGCATGGTCTCCGAATTCGTGAGCGACGTGGAGAGGGTCGGCAACCTCGTGGTGATCAAGTCGCAGCCGGGCACGGCCCCGGGCGTCGCCGCCGCGGCCGACGCCTGTCTCTTATACACATCTCCGAGCCCACGAGACTCCTGAGCAGCTCGTA
>CAMXZR010000053.1 GCA_947253595.1 uncultured Olsenella sp.
GCTCAGGCTTGCATGGCAGAGTCCCCGCCTGCTCGCCACGGCCTACGACCCGCAGCATGACGACGCCTGCCTGCTCCTGCCGCTCTGGCCCGAGGAAGGGACCGCCGTCGAGGTGGTGATCTCCCTCGCGCCCGAGGCAGCCGGGCGATGGAGGGGATGCGCGGTCCTCTCGCCTGCCCAGGCCTACGCCTGCGCGCGCAGCCTGAGCCGCGAGATGCCCCCTTGGCTGGCGGGGGCGCTGGGCTAGGTCCAGACACCAAGCATCCCAAGGCCAATCGCGCGCCACCCCGAACCTGCACGGCGGCTACACTGGGGAGCTGACCCGCGCGCGAGGCCGACCGCACCTCTCGCCCGGACCAAACGAGCCCACGGCCAGACCCACGGAGGCAGACATGTCCAAGATCCAGATGAAGACCCCCCTCGTCGAGATGGACGGCGACGAGATGACCCGCATCATCTGGCAGATGATCAAGGACGACCTCGTCCTGCCCTTCGTAGACCTCAAAAGCGAGTACTTCGACCTGGGCCTCGAGAACCGCGACAGGACCGCAGACCAGGTGACCGTCGACTCCGCCGAGGCGACCAAGCGCCTGGGCGTCGCCGTCAAGTGCGCGACCATCACCCCCAACGCCCAGCGCGTCGAGGAGTATCGGCTGCACGAGATGTGGAAGAGCCCCAACGGCACCATACGTGCCATGCTCGACGGCACCGTCTTCCGCACCCCCATCGTGGTCAGGGGCATCGACCCGGTGGTCCGCAACTGGAAGAGGCCCATCACCATCGCCCGCCACGCCTACGGAGACGTCTACAAGAACGCAGAGGTCCGCGTTCCCGGCGCCGGCCGCGCCGAGCTCGTCTTCACCGCAGCAGACGGCAGCCAGACGCGCGCGCTCATCCACGAGTTCGACGCCCCCGGCGTGATCCAGGGCGTGCACAACCTGGACGCCTCCATAAAGAGCTTCGCGCGCAGCTGCTTCGAGTACGCACTCTCGCTGGGACAGGACCTCTGGTTTGCCACCAAGGACACCATCAGCAAGACCTACGACCACCGCTTCAAGGACGTCTTCGCCCAGGTCTTCGAGGAGGAGTACCGCAAGCGCTTCGACGCGGCGGACATCGAGTACTTCTACACGCTGATCGACGACGCGGTGGCACGCGTCATGAAGGCCGAGGGCGGCTTCATCTGGGCCTGCAAGAACTACGACGGAGACGTGATGAGCGACATGCTCTCCAGCGCCTTCGGCAGCCTCGCCATGATGACCTCCGTGCTCGTCTCGCCCCAGGGCTACTTCGAGTACGAGGCCGCCCACGGCACCGTACAGCGCCACTACTACAGGCACCTCAGAGGAGAGAAGACCTCGACCAACTCGGTCGCGACGATTTTCGCCTGGAGCGGTGCCCTGCGCAAGCGTGGCGAGCTGGACGGCCTGGACGAGCTCGTGGCCTTTGCCGACCGCTTGGAGGCGGCCACCATCGAGACCATAGAGGCGGGCCTGATGACAGGCGACCTCGCGCGCATCACCTCGCTCCCCGACCCCGTCACGCTGGGCACCGAGGAGTTCATCCTCGCCGTCTCCGACCGCCTGCGGAGGTAAGGGCCTTGGTGGCCTACGCCGCCGCCAGCCGCCTCTCACGAATCCACACCGAACGGCCGCAGGCGCCTGCGACGAGGTCGCTGTGCGTGGCGACGACGACGCAGACGCCCTCGGCCTGTAGGCTGACGAGCAGTTCCAGTATGGACCGCTCTGCCTCCTCGTCCAGCGAGCCCGTCGGCTCGTCCGCAAGCAGGATTCGCGGCCTCCTTACGAGGGCCTGGGCCAGCGCCACGCGCTGGGCCTCGCCGCCAGACAGCCTGTCAGCCCTCTTGTGCCTGTAGAGTGGAAGTCCCACGCGCTCCAGCAGGACGCCTGCCTCCTCCTTGGCATGGCCGGCATGCGGCAACCCAAGCAACACGTTGTCCAGCACGCTGCGGTCGGGCAGCAGATGCGGAATCTGGGTGACGTAGCCAATGGTGCCCTGGCGTATCCGCACCAGCTCCCTGACGCTCTTCGGTAGGTGGGTGCCATCAAGTCGATACTCGCCATCGTAATCGGCATCCAAGCCAGCCAACATGCGCAGCAGGGTGGTCTTCCCCGCGCCGCTGCGCCCGCAAATCGCCACGGAGCAGTCCCGTTCCGTCAGCACGAAGCGACTGTCCGCAATGAGGGTTCTCCAGTCTCCGTTCGGCTCCCTCACGACCTTCGCGTCGACACGAAGGTCGACCAGGGGGCTTGCGGCAGCCCCGTCCAGGCCCGTCAAGGAACTTGCCACGGCCCCATCCGCACCTCTCAACGTCATTTGACCAGCGCCCTCTTCAGCAACGCTCCATCCAGCAGGTTCTCGAAAATGCCAAGAACGACCGCGACAGCCAGGCACAGTCCAAGCGCCGCAAGACTGCCGCCGGGCATCGCAAGAAGGGACAGCAAGAACAGCGCCATGGTCAAAAACCAATACAAGAGGTTCGACACGACCGCGACGCCTCTGACATATGCCCAGCTCGAGCCAAGGTTCCATAGGGCCACATCTCGCCCCCTCCTTAGCGACGAGAGCTGCCACGAAACGACCGCGGCAAGCCCCAGCAGCACTGCCGCGAGGAGTGCCAACGTGCAGACGACCAGGAGCGCGTTTGACAGCACGAGGTTTCTGATGAGCCTGAACTGGACGAGGTACTCCGGGGTGCCGAGCAACGCGTAGCTCGTGAAGCCCGTCCTCTGGCCGATGAGCGCAAGCTCGTTGGCCACGGAGTCGGGCGTAGGGCCCTCATCCAGGGCGATGTCACCCGACACCGTGGCAAAGGCGAGGGCCCTGTTGAAGTCCTCGGAATCATCCGCTCCCCTTCTGACCGAGTCGAGCCTGAGGGGGTAGGGGATGACCACCATCTAGTCCAACGAGTAATTGAAGTCCCCCTTTTAGAAGACAGCCGAGCGCTCTTCGAGGAAGCCGACCACCTCAAACGTGAGGTGCCTTGTATAGAATCGGGCATCTATCCTATCGCCCAACTTATACAGGCGAGAGTACCCGGAACCCAGCACCACTGGCTGGCACGTATCGGCCTCGTAGCTCACGGCGGACCAATCGATCTTGCCAGCGCCATCCGCAAGACGAAGGCCATAGAAGTCCCAGGCGTTCTTATCCAGTTGGACCGAGGGGACGTCGTAGGCCAGCCCACCCAGGACCTCGTCCTCGTACGGGCAAAAATCCCAGCTCCACCCAAACGAAGCCACTGCAAAATCGCGAATCAGCTCAGACTGCCTGACAGCGATGGGCTGCCCGAACACCGACAGATACGTGCCACCCGACAGGTCATGGGACAAGGCGTTGTAGAAGTCCTGTACGCGCCCAATCCCGTCAAGGTCACCTTTGTAACCCAGGAACTCGGCTATCCCAAGCGTGTCCGTTATCGATACGAGCTCACGCTCGGCACCGTTCCGCAAGCTCGTCTTGAACAATCCGTCGGCAGAGGTGGAGAACGACGCGAGGCAATAGGTGACCGCCAAGAGGGTGCCAAGAAGGACGCTCCTCGCCACGCGCGGGAGCGATCCCAGGCGCAGGTCATAGAACAGCTCGCGCGCGAAGGCCCTCACCATGGCATAGCCGCCTTCGACGAAACGCAGAAGGAGGCCGCAAAGACCACGCAGACGCCGAGGGCGGGAGCCAGGGCAGCCACGTCCCTCCCCGAAAAGCGCATCACGGGAAGCAAGACGACCGCCAAAGCCACGAGGCAGCACGTGAGCAAGGTCCCCGCGACCCGGAGAAGAACCCTCCGCCAAGGCGCACCCAAGACGATGCACGAACGCACCCATGGCGCAACGAGGCGTGCCATGACCACGCCCGCCACGACGGATCCAAGGAACTCCCCGACGACGCCGAGCCGGAGCAGGGTCGTCGAGATGACATCGACGTTCGTGCGGTCGGAGGCCCCGGGAGCCATGGTCGCGACCCTCACGTCTGGCGCAACTTCCCTCAAGCGTCTTACCGCGTTCGCCCCATCGATGACGACCGTCCCACCGACACCTCTCCTTGCGAAGACCTCTTCGTCGGCAATGAGGACGGAGCGGTCAAGGAGCGACGCACTTCCCATACCGAAGCGCCCCACCAGGGGGAACCATTCCGATCAAAAGAGGACGAACTGGCTCCCATCAATCGTCGTGGCGTCCACCCTGTTCCCCGCTGCCGCAGAATGTGGTTCCAGGGGCTGCGTCTGACGTCCGAGCGGATGCGGGTAGTCAAAGGATTCGGGATGTGCCGCGACGAACGCCCGCACGACACCGAAGTCATCCAAGTCGACAAACGCGCGTGCGTCCCCACCGAGCTCGTGCACGAGGCGGACGGCGGTTGCGGGAGTGACGTCGACTCGCATGGCCGACGCGGTGCAGAGGTTTCTTCCCTCGAGGCTCAGCTGCCGCTGCACGACCCAATAGACATAGGGGGAGACTGAGCCCAGCATGAGCAGGGACAGCACGAACACGAGCAAGGCGACGCGCGATCTGATCAGTGGCATACCCATCACCCGACAAGAACAGGCACGTCCCCCATGGACAGGCCAATTATATTATATCATAACATTTATTTTTTTATTTCAGAACTTACTATGAAGAAGTTTGGCCAACGGCAGGAAGAGGCCCGTCCGGCTGCAACACGACCACAAGCAAAACGGCTCCCGAGGTCGATGGGACCCCGGGAGCCTGAGTTTGCTTGTGGTCTTCCCGCGTCAAGGTGCAAGCAAACCGTTGCCAAAGAGCGGTCGCGGCCCAAAGTACCCCGTTTGCTTGTGGTCCACCTATGTCGAAGCACAAGCAAACTGGTGTCAGATGCCGACTACGACGCCGACCCGCCCATCTCGCCTAGATGGCCCAGCCCTCGCTCTCGTGCTGCAGGCCCACCATGCGCGCGAACGTGCCGCCTGCCGCCAGAAGGTCCTGGGGCCTCCCCTGCTCGCTCACGCGGCCGTCCTCCAGCACCACGACCTTGTCCGCGTTTGACACGGTGCGCATGCGGTGCGCGATCACCAGCGTGGTCTTTCCCCTGAGCAGGGTCGAGAGCGCCCTCTGGACCTTGGTCTCGTTCTCGACGTCAAGAGACGCTGTCGCCTCGTCCAGGAGCACGATCGGCGCCCCCTTGAGCATGGCGCGCGCGATGGAGATGCGCTGGCGCTCTCCTCCGGAGAGCCGGGTGCCGTTCTCGCCTATCATCGTACCGTAACCCTGGGGCAGCCTGTCCACGAACTCGTCGCAGTTTGCCGCGCGCGCCGCACGGAGGACCTCCTCGTCGGTGGCCCCGCGACGCCCCAGGCGGATGTTCTCCATCACTGTGTCGTCGAAGAGCATGACATCCTGGAAGACGATGGAGCAGTGGCTGTAGAGCGTCTCGGGGTCGACCTCGGACACGTCGACGCCGCCTACCCTCACAGAACCAGCGTCAACGTCCCACAGGCGGGCCACCAGACGCGCGCAGGTGGACTTGCCAGAGCCCGAGGGACCAACCAGCGCCGTGACCTCGCCCTCCCGCGCGGTGAAGCTCACGCCGTCCAGCACGCTCTCCGCACCGTCGCCGTAGCGGAACGCCACGTGGTCGAACTCGATGTCGTGCCCGGCAGGCGAGAAGTCCTCGCTGCCCGTGGCAAGCGGCTCGTCGAAGAAGCGACGGAGCCTGTCGGACGAGACCTTCGAGGCGAGCAGCTCGTACATCAGCGCGAGTGCCTGGTCGAATGGAGCGTAGATGCGAGATATCGCCAGGAGGAACATGAAGAGGGTCAGAAAGTCGGTGCCACCCGAGGCGACCAGTGCGGCGCCCACGACGATGGTGGTGGCGACCCCCAGGCGCAGGGTGACCGAACACCCGTTGACAAAGATGCCGCCCACGAGCTCGGACCTGAGGTTTGCCGCCTCGGACTCGTCGACCTTCCTGTTGACGGAGCTGAGGTAGGCGTCCACCTGGTTGGTGGCATGCACCTCGCGCACGCTGTCGAGCATCTCCTGAATGGCATCGGAGACCTCGACCCCCTTCTGGCGGCCGACCACCTGCAGGGGGCGCACCCAGCGCTGCGAGGCGAAGAGCAGCCAGAACGCGACGGGCACGGTCCAGAGCGCCGCGACAGCCAGCTGCCAGTTGAAGGCGAGGAGGCCCACCGCGACGATCGCCGTCGAGACGAACGATCCATAGAGGTAGCCCAGCACGTGCGACCACACGTGCTCCAGCTTGTCCACGTCGCCCATGACCGTCTCGGTCAGGTCCGCGAGGTCATGTCTGCCGAAGAACGAGAGCGGCAGCTTGCGCAGACGTTCGGCGAGCGAGATGCGAATCTTGGACACCTCGTCGTACACGGTCCCGTAGGTGTTGCTGTACTGCTGCATGTGCGTGAAGAACGAGAGCGCGAAGAAGGCAAGGCAGCCCAGGAGGTAGGGGATGGCCGACGGGAGCCCCGCCTGGCCCTGGTAGACCGCCATGAGGTCCCGCATGAGGAGGTAGAGCAGGCTCATGCTGGCCATGACCACGAGGTTCACGACCACGGTCCAGAGGATTCCCTTCCTCACGTTTGCCGCCCCCTGCTCGGAGAGGCCGTGTCGCTTCTGAAGGTCGAACATCTCCTACGCCTCCCTTCCGGTGGCTGTGGCACCCGCGTCTGCGACCGCCCCTCCCACGGACGGCGCAGCCCCAGAGGACCCGCCCCGCGTTCCCGATATCTTCCAGTCGACGGCCGTCTGGTAGTCGGCCCACATGCGCGCGTACAGGCCGCCCTCGGCCACCAGCTGCTCGTGCGTTCCCCTCTCCGCCACATGCCCGGCATCGAGCACCACGATCTGGTCGGCACCCCTCACCGTCGAGAGCCTGTGCGCCACCATGAGCACCGTGCGCCCCTTGGCGAGACGCGCCAGCGCTAGCTGGATGAGGGCCTCGTTCTCGGGGTCGGCGAAGGCGGTCGCCTCGTCCAGGACCACGATGGGAGAGTCCTTGAGGATGGCGCGGGCGAGCGCGATGCGCTGGACCTCTCCGCCAGAGAGGTACGTCCCGCCCGTGCCGATGAACTCGTCGACCCCATGGGGCATCTTGTCGACGATGTCAGAGCACTGGGCCGCCTCGAGCGCGGCGAGCGCCTGCTCGCGCGTGGCATCCGGCCGTGCGGCGCGGACGTTGTCCAGAATCGTCCCCTTGAACAGGCGATCGTTCTGGAACACGAACGCGACCTGGTCCATAAGATCGCGCTGGGCGACCTGGCGTACGTCGACGCCACCGACGCGCACCGCGCCGGAGCCAACGTCCCAGAAGCGGGGGACCAGGCTCGCGGCCGTGGTCTTGCCGCCGCCGGAGGGGCCGACGAGCGCCACGGTGGAGCCGGAGGGGACCTCGAGGCTCACGTGGTCGAGGGCGGGGGAGGCCGCCCCCTCGTAGGAGAACGACACGTCGTCGAACGCTATGGATGCGTCCTTCGGGTGACGGGGATCGGCGGGCTCCGCGAGCGTCGGCGCGTCGAGCACGCCGGAGATGCGCCTCATGGCGTTGTCCGCCTGCTGCGTGTAGGCGGCGGCGAACATCATGCGCTGCAGCGCGGTCGATATGATGGCCGAGAAGACCGCGTAGAACGCGTAGTCCGTGAGGAACTTCGCCCAGTCGGTGACCCCGGGTGCGATGAGCAGGACCGCCGGCACCAGCAGGACGACCACGCCATCCACGAAGGTGAGGTTGAGCGACTGCGGAACTCGGCAGAGCGTCACGGAGTACTCGTGCGCCATGTTCCCGTAGTCCTCGATCGCGTCATGGAACGCCTTGAAGGAGTAGACGGTCTGCTGGAACACCTTGACCACGGGAATTCCGCGCACGTACTCCGTCCCGGCCTTGTTCATGCGATCCAGGGCGACCTGGTACTTGTTCATGTAGTCGACCCCCTTACCGCCCATCATGCTCATGAGGCAGCCGACCGAGATGACGGCGGCGAGCAGGCAGGCGAGGCCCATGCGCCAGTCGAACACGAAGAGCATCACGAGCATGCCGACGACCATCGCCACGGTGCCGCCCGCGTCGGGCAGCTGGTGGGCAAGGAGGGACTCGGTTAGGCCCACGGAGCCGTCTATGATGCGGCGTATCTCGCCGGACGCATGCGTGTCGAAGTAGCCCAGCGGCACGCGCATGAGGTGCTCCGCGCAGGTCTTGCGCATGTTGTTCGCGGTGCGGAACGCGGCGAGGTGCGTGCACATGAGGGCACCGAAATAGACCAGGATGCCCACCGCCGCCGCGACGAAGGCGACCCAGCCGTAGGTCGAGAGGCTGGTCGCGGACGACCAGTCGGGGGCGACCGCGATGAGGTCACGGACGACCAGCCATATGCAGGCATAGGGGACGAACCCCAACAGCATCGACACCGCCGAGAGCGCTATGCCCAGGTAGGTGAAGTACCTGTGCCCTCCCGCGAAGCTCATGATCTGGGACAGGCCGCCGCCCTGCCGCGACTTCCCGTCCTTCCCCCGCCTCTGGGAGGGCTGGCCTCCCTCGGCCTTCTTCTCTGCCATGGAACACCTCCTAGCTCGTCCGGGCCGCAGGTCCCGCCGTCACCGCACGTCAGGTGGCAGATGCCGAGCGCCATGCGTTGGACGCGAGCGTGCCAGCCTCCCGGAACACGAATAGTTAGTTCGAGTAAACTACATTCTGCGCAGGTGCGGCAGGGTGCCGGACACCTGCGGAAGAAATCGAAAGCGCGGGGCGCGGGACGGGTGCCGTGGCGGCTTCGCCGACGGAGCCAATCATCGCGGCAGCTGCGTCGGTGGGGTCGGGCGGGGCAGACGTGGAGGGGAGGTTGGGATGGACCGGTGTCTGAGGCAACTCTTCGAGCCACAGCTGGCCCAGATGCAGGCACGGACCTTCCTGCATTGCTCCGACGGCATGATCGGCGAGGCGTACGACGGCTGGAGCCGCGGGCGAATGGCGAACGTGTCCCCCACCGAGGGCTGCCTGGTCAACTTCCTCGACCTCGTCGTGAGCGAGGACTACGTGCTCAGAGAATATCCCATCGAGTCCATCTGCCTCTGCGTGGGGTCGCGCGACTCGGCGGCGTACTCGCCCGTCTCCATCACCAACCTCCGTGCGTCGGGAAACGTGGCCGCGTTCTCGCAGGATCCGGGAGAGACCAGGTCGTTCCTCGGCAGGGGCGAGCGGATACGCTCCACGAGCCTCTGCCTCACGCCCGACTTCTTCAGGCACAACGCCGCCACCTACGGGCGCGACTTCGCATCGGTGAAGGACGAGCTGTCGCTCCTCGACCCCAACGACGTGAACGAGGAGATGAGGGGGCTCATGGCGCGCATGGGCACCTGGAGGCTGGGCCGCACCGACCTGCGTGCGACCTTCGAGAGAGACGTCCACGAGGAGGTCGGCAGGTTCCTCTCCTGGGCTGACGAGACGGTCTCCGCCCAGGCTGGGGGGCTTTCGTGGGAGGACCTCTCCATCGTCCGAGAGGCGCGGCGCATCATAGACGCAGCCCCCTCGGTCCCGCCTTCCGTGGAGCAGATAGCCCATGCCACCCACTGCGGCCACACCCGCCTCTGCGCCACGTTCAAGCGCGTCACGGGACAGACGCTGGGCCGCTACGCACGCGGATCGAGGATGCGCCGGGCGCGCAGCCTCCTCGCGGATGGCCGCATGCCCGTGGCGGAGGTCGCCCGCGCGGTGGGCTACTCCACCCCGGCGGCGTTCTCGAGCGCGTTCAGGAGAGAGACGGGCCTCTCGCCCGCCGTCTGGCGCGCACGGGCCTGAGGCCTCCCTCGCAGGAGGCATAACCGCAATTGCCCCGCCGCCTGGCACGCACGGGCCTGAGGCCGCACGTCACCTGGGGGGCGGGCGACGCGTGACTCCTGGGGAGGAAGGCCGCCTGGCGGGACGATCGGAGCCGGACGACAAATTCCAGAAAAATCATTTCTCGTCGTATGGTATTTCGTTGTCATTGTGGGAATACTTAGCCCTGTGGCGCGCTCCCGGACGCGGCAGCCCCTGCCGACCCCCGCAGTACGCCCGCATCCAGACAAGGCATCCCGGAGGGAGAACCACCATGGACTTCAAGAAGGTCGTAGTCGCCGGCGGCGGCGTCCTCGGCAGCCAGATTGCATTCCAGACCGCCTTCCGCGGTTTCGACGTGACCGTGTGGCTGAGGAGCGACGCCTCCATCGATCGCGCAAAGCCCAAGTTCGAGCGCCTGCGCGACATCTACCTGCAGACCCTCGAGGCCTCCAAGACCAACCCCGCGGCATGGGCCCGCGGCTTCGCGGACGAGAAGCCCGACGACGCCGGCATCGACGCCCTCAAGGAGCAGGTCACCAAGGCCTACGAGGGCCTGAGGCTCACCACAAGCTACGCCGAGGCCGCCGAGGACGCGGACCTCGTGATTGAGTCCATTGCCGAAGACCCCGCACAGAAGACCGCCTTCTATGAGGAGCTGGCCAAGCACTTGCCCGAGAAGACCGTCATCGCCACCAACTCCTCGACCATGCTGCCCAGCAGCTTCGCCGAGGCCACCGGTCGCCCCGCAAAGTACCTGGCGCTGCACTTCGCCAATGAGATTTGGCGCAACAACACCGGCGAGGTCATGGGTCACGCAGGCACCGAGCAGGCCTACTACGACCAGGTGGTCGAGTTCGCCGAGGCCATCGGCATGGTGCCCCTGCAGCTTCACAAGGAGCAGCCGGGCTACATCCTGAACTCGATGCTCGTGCCCTTCCTCAACTCGGCCGAGGCGCTCTGGGCAAACGACGTCGCAGACCCCGAGACTATCGACAAGACCTGGCAGCTGGGCACCGGCGCGCCCGCCGGTCCCTTCCGCATCCTGGACATCGTGGGCCTGACCACCGCCTACAACATCGGGATCATGGACCCGCGCGCCAAGGACCCCTCGACCATCCAGGGCAAGATCGTCTCCAAGCTCAAAGAGAAGATCGACGCGGGCGAGACGGGCGTCAATGCCGGCAAGGGCTTCTACGACTACCGCAAGTAAGACGTTGCCGGTGGGTGGCCTGCAGCTGCCCGGGGACGCGACGCGCCCGCAGCTTGATTCGGCTGCGGGCGCGCTTCTTTTGTTCGTGCCGGTCCGGGGCTCGTGGCGGCTCGGGGCTCGTGCCGGTCCGGAGCGAGGAGTCGGGTCACTCTCCCCTGCCGATGCCTGGGCGTTTGCCTGGGGCTACTTTACGGGCTCCGTCGCGGGAGGCTCTGCCAGGACGTCGATGCACTCGGGATGCTTCTGGAACCAACGGATTGCATAGGAGCAGGTGGCGCGGGCCTTCTTGCCCGCGAAGCGCACGTGCCGGACGGCCTGGCTCATGAGGTGGCCAGCCATGCCGCTGCCGCGCTCGCTGGGCGCGACGTAGGTGTGGTTGAAGTTCAGGACGCCGTCTTCATCCTCGGGGAACGAGACCTCGCCCAAAACGTCGCCGTTGTCTCCGAC
>CAMXZR010000054.1 GCA_947253595.1 uncultured Olsenella sp.
CTACACAAGGAGTATCGTCGGCAGCGTCAGATGTGTATAAGAGACAGGTCTGCGGGTCCGACGAGGGGCAGCTCTCCCCCGCCCCCCTGCAGGAGCTCGAGCTCGTCGATGACCGACCTCGCCGCCTTGAACGAGGCCTGCATCTGCCTGGCGGGGTCGGGAGCGTCGTCCGCGCGGGGACGCACCGCGTCGCTCACCGCAACGGCATTCGCGGTGGCGATCTCTCTCGTAAGCGAGAGCGAGAGCGCGACCTCGCTCACGCCACGCTCGCGCGCCAGGTCGAGAGCTGCCCCCGCGAGCCTCGCCTGGGTCCTCCCCGAGGCGTCCAGCACCACCTCGACGTCGTGCAGGCCCAGGAGGGGGCCCTCGTCCGTCACGCCCAGCGCGCGGGAGACGGCCCCACGTGCCGCGAAGCGGGCGGCGAGGTGGCCTGCGGGCCGCGACGTCCTGGCGCAGTGCGCACGCTCGCCCTCCGAGAACACCCGCCCCGCGAAGGAGGGATGCCGCTCGAGAGCCCGTTCCATGCGCGCGACCTCGAGCATGGAGAAGCCCACTCCCGCAGACGCCATGGCTACTCCACCGTGACCGACTTGGCCAGGTTGCGCGGCTTGTCCACGTCGCAGCCGCGAGCACGGGCCACGTAGCGGGCGAGCAGCTGGAGGTGGACGATGGCGACGATGGGGACGAGCCTCTCCTCGGGCACCTCGGGAATCCAGAGCGTGTCCTCGCAGAGCGCGCCCACCGCCTCATCCCCGTCGGTGGCCACGGCGACGCAGGTGGCCCCGCGGGCCATGACCTCCTGGATGTTGGAGACGGTCTTGTCATGCACGTGATCGGCGGGGACGATGGCCACCACGGGGAACCCCGGCTCGAGCAGAGCGATGGGACCGTGCTTCATCTCGCCGGCGGGATACGCCTCCGCGTGGAGGTAGCTGACCTCCTTGAGCTTGAGGGCGCCCTCGTAGGCGGTCGTGGCGTTGACCCCACGTCCCAGGAAGAGGGCTGAGGAGGCGCGCCGGAAGTGGCGGGCGGCGCGCTTGTCCTGCCAGCGGCGGGCGATGACCTCGCGCACGAGGTCGGGCAGGGCCTCGAGGTTGCCGAAGTGACGACACACCTCGCCGAGGCCCATGGATCCGTTGGTGAGCGCGAGCCTCAGGGCCAGGAGGGCCGCCGCGACCATCTGTGCGGTGTAGGCCTTCGTCGAGCAGACGCAGATCTCGGGACCTGCCTGGACGTAGAGGGTGCCGTCGCTCTCTCGCGCGGCGCTCGAGCCCAGCACGTTGGTGATCGCGAACACCTTGCAGCCCAAGGCCCTCATGCGACGGGCGGCGGTCAGCGTGTCTGCGGTCTCTCCAGACTGCGTGATGACCACGCAGAGCGTGTGGTCGCTCACGAGCGGCTCCTTGTAGTTGAGCTCGGAGGCGTACTCGCAGAAGACGGGGACATGCGCCCAGTCCTCGATCATGCTCCGTGCGATGAGCCCCACATGGTAGGAGGTCCCGCAGGCAACCACATACACGCGGTCGACGCCTGCAAGCTCCTCCGCTGACATGCTGAGCTCGTCGAGCTCGATGCCATGCTCGCCCAGGCGGCCCTTGAGGAGCCTCTCGATCGCCTCGGGCTGCTCGCTTATCTCCTTTGCCATGAAGTCCGCATGCCCGCCCAGGGTCGCCGCAGAGGCGTCCCAGTCGATTCGGAGCATGCTGGGATGCCCCACGAGCTCACCCTCGTCGTCGAAGACCTGGACCGAGCCGTCCTCGCGCAGGAGGGCGAGCTGGTCGTCCTCGAGCTGGATGACGTTCGATGACACGGACGAGAGGGGCATCACGTCCGACGCCGCGTAGGCACCGTCCTTGGTGGAGGCCAGCACGAGGGGCGAGCCCTTTCGGGCGACGGCCAGCTGGCCGGGGACGTCGGAGCATTCCACAACCAGGGCCCAGGAGCCTTGGAGGCGGCGGCACGCATAGCGCACGGCACGCAGGAGGTCGCCCTTGGCGGGCCCGTTCCAGGCGTCCTCGATGAGATGGGCCACGACCTCGGAGTCGGTGTCGCTCGCGAACTGGTGCCCTGCGAGCCGGAGCTGCGAGCGGAGCTCCCGGAAGTTCTCGATGATGCCGTTGTGGACGATGGCGATGCGTCCGCTGCAGTCGAGGTGCGGATGGGCGTTGCGGTCGGTCGGGGCACCGTGCGTGGCCCAGCGCGTGTGGGCGATTCCGGTGGTGCCCGTGAGGTTGGCGGTCCTGCAGCGCTCGACCAGCGTGGCCACGCGTCCGGCGCACTTCACGCCGTGAAGCTCGCCGTCAGAGGCCATCACGTCGATCCCAGCGGAGTCGTAGCCACGGTACTCGAGGGCAGCGAGGCCCGAGAGGAGGAACTCGGCCGCCTGCCTGCGTCCCGTGTAGCCAACGATTCCGCACATGTGGCACCTCCGTTTGCGTTGCGTTTCTGTGCTGACTGGCAATTCTACCAGCATGCGACGCGAACCCCTCCCGCACGGAAAACCCCAGGAGAGGGGCCCGGCCGCAGACTAGACACCGAGTCCCGCGGCGCTTGTCCAGACTAGGCCTTGAAGGGCTCCAGCGCCTTGAGCACGATATCGTCAGCTTGGCGACAGAGCACGTCCTCCGGAGCCTCTGCGAGGACGCGCACCAGTGGCTCCGTGCCGCTCGCGCGCACCAGAACGCGGCCGTTGCCCTCGAGGAAGCGCTCTGCCTCCGCCACGGCGGCCTTGACCTCAGGAGCCTCCATGGCACCGTCCTTGTCGTTGACGCGCACGTTGACCAGGAGCTGCGGATACAGCCTGACCGGCGAGCAGAGGACGGAGAGCCTCTCTCGCTCGGCGCGGATGACCTCCATCACGCGCAGGCTGGTCATGATGCCGTCGCCCGTGCGCTCGATGTCTCCGAAGATGATGTGGCCGCTCTGCTCGCCGCCCAGCGAGTAGCCGTTCTGGCGCATGCAGGCGTAGACGTTCTTGTCGCCCACGGCCGTGGTCTCGTACTGGAGGTTCGCCTCGTCGAAGGCGCGAAAGAGGCCGAAGTTGCTCATGACGGTGGGCACCACGGTGCCACCCGCGAGGCGACCGTGCTTGTGCAGGTACTTGCCGCAGATGTAGAGGATGAGGTCGCCGTCTACCACGCGCCCCCTCTCGTCCACCGCTATGCAGCGGTCTGCGTCGCCGTCGTACGCGAAGCCCACGTCCAACCCCTGCTCCACGACGTGGCGCTGCAGCCGCTCGATGTGGGTGCTCCCGCAGTCGACGTTGATGTTGAAGCCGTTGGGGGCGTTGTTGATCACGCGAACGTCCGCGCCCAGGGCGTCGAACACGGGCTTTGCCACCGAGCTCGCGGCACCGTTGGCGCAGTCCAGGCCCACCTTGACGCCCTGGAGCGAGAAGTTTGCGCTTGCGATGAGGTGGGCGATGTAGCGGTTGCGGCCCTGCATGTAGTCGACGGTGCAGCCGATGGCCTCGCCCGTGGCGAGGGGAAGCTCGAGCTCGCCGTCAATGTAGCGCTCGACCTCCTCGAGGACGTCCTCGTCCATCTTGTAGCCATCCGCGTTGACCAGCTTGATGCCGTTGTCGGTGAAGGGATTGTGCGAGGCGGTAATCATGACGCCGCAGTCGAACTGGCCGTCCACGGTCTCGTAGCTGACGCCAGGCGTGGGGATGACGTGCAGCATGTAGGCGTCGGCACCGGAGGCGACCAGACCCGAGACCAGGGCGCTTTCGAACATGTAGCTGGAGCGGCGGGTGTCCTTGCCGATGACGATGCGTGCCTTGCGGTCCTGGCGCGCCCCGTAGTACCAGCCGACGAAGCGGCCAATCTTGTAGGCGTGCTCGACGTCGAGACCCTCGTTCGCACGGCCGCGGAAGCCGTCGGTTCCAAAGTACTTCATAGACTCTCCCCTGCCTCTGGGCGCGAGACGGGCTGTCCGCCGACGCTGCCACGGAAGATACTAGGAGAATGGTAGCAGCATGCAGCCGCGCATTTGTGCGTAGCAGATGGTGCCGGACACTCGCTCGCGCAGGGTTACCGTGAGGGTCGGGAGATTCGCGACGATGCCCTGTCCGGACCCCCCGCGTCGTCGCCGTCGCAGCTGCCAGCGGGAGCCATCTGCGACGGCGCACCGTCACCCACAGAGAGACGGCACCTGCAAGGTGCCCTTCCGGGACTTGCGGGTGCCGCCATGCGTCGACCTATCGACGCGAGTGTAGATGCGGGCCAGGTTGCTAGCGGCAGCCACGCCCCTCGTCAATCATCATGGGCTGGACCAGGTGCCTCAGCGGCTTGAGCTCGTCGAAGGTGCGATACCCCGGCGGTGCCGCGAGCACCGTGGGGATGCGGTTGACGATGGTCGCGCAGGTGTGCTCCACCGTGGCGGGCTTGTCCACATGGAAGCTGGTGTCGGGCTCACCCATGATCTTCCAGTCGCAGAGGTCTCCGTCGTCCGGTCCGTACACCTTGCCAATCTGCGAGGTGACGATGTCTATGCCCTGATAGGTCCTCGTGGTGACGCGCGTGTTCATGCCGATGACCCTTCCGGCGGGCACGGTGGCTCCCATGGTCCCCGAGTAGGTGTCCGCCTCGGCGACGTAGGGCACGTTCTCCTGGATGACCTCCGAGACCGTGAGGCCCAGGTGCTGCGCCAGGCACTCGTTGGAGTTCCACACGTAGGAGGGCACGACCTCGTCGGGATGGGCGAGCGTGCGCTCGAACTCCTCGGGGCTTAGCCCCACGCCGTGCGCCTTGGCCAGCGCCAAGCCGTAGTCCTCGACGTTGTAGCTCACGGCGCCCTCTATGCAATCGATCCGATTCACCGCGCCGGCGAGAAGCCCCACGATGTGGACCCAGAAGACGTCCTCCATCCCGGCCCCAACCATGGTGCAGCCCATCTCACGCGCGATCGCGTCGATGCGGTTGGTGGCTGCGGAGGAGGTGGTCCAGGGGAAGGTGCACTCCTCGCAGGTGGTTATGACGTTGATGCCGCGGCTCACGCACTTCTCCACCATTGGCTCGATGTCGGTGAGGAGGCTGAACAGCTCGAGCACGGCGATGTCGGGAGCGCTCTGGTCCAGGACGCGGTCCGCGTCGTCAGAGATCCTCACGCCCAGCTTGACGGGAAGTCCCGCGAAGTCGCCCGCGTCCATGCCCACGACCTCGGGGTTGACGTCGATCGCGCCGACAACCTGCGCGCCGTGCTCGTGGAGGTAGCGCAGGGTGTACTTCGCCATCTTCCCGCACCCGTACTGAACGACCCTGATAGGCCTGCGTCCCATAGCTGCTCCTCTCGTAGGGGGGTGTGGACCATGGGCGGCACGCGCGACGGCAGGTGCCGCCTTGCCACACTTATTCCCCGCCAGCGGCAGACGGGTACGGAGAGTCGGCGGGCGCATGCCTTCCGTCGAGGAAGGATGGAACGCGGCAGACGAGCGCCCGTGCAGGTCGGTCGGCCTCCCACGCCTGGCACCCTTCCGCATTTGTCAGCCACCCGGACCAGCCGGTCGCCAGCGGCGGACACGCGTCTGCGCACGCTGCCGCGGTCCGCTACGCTATTGCGCACACGCGCGCACGTTTGCGCAGTTGGTGAGAAGCTCTCGCGTGCGTTTGCGCGTGCTGGATTCGCGGGGCGTACGCTTGCTCATACCCGAGGTCCAACGCGTGCGCAACCGCATGCCCAACGGACACGCCAGACGCAAGAAACCGGGAGGGGAAGATGCTGTACCTGCTGAGCTCGCCGCAGCGAAGCGGCAAGACGCGCTGGCTGCAGGCGCTCCTCGCGCAAAGAGACGCGCTCGGCGTCCCGACGTACGGCGTCCTCGCTCCCGGCCGCTGGACCACCGTCGACGGGACTCTCGCAAAGGTCGGCATCGACAACCTGCTGCTGCCGGACCACACGCTCCTCTCGTTTGCATCGCCCCCGTCCGTCGGCTCGGCGGGCGACGACGACTGCACTCAGTCGCGCGAGGCGGGCCTTGGCTGGGACATCTCCGACTCCGCGCTCCGGCGCGTCAACGACCACTTCGAGACGCTCCTTGCCCGCCGCGACGAGCTCGCCGCGAGGCCCGGCATCATGGTGGTCGACGAGCTCGGCCCGCTCGAGCTCGCGTGCGGGAAGGGGCTGCGGTCCGCTCTCGCGCTGCTCGACGCCGGCCCCTGCGCCGCATGGTGGGACGCGGTCGTCGTCGTGCGGCCGGCACTCCTCAAGGCGGCGGCGGAAGGGCTCCGGGACGCCTGGGGCGAACCGGAGCCCTTGCAGCCGGACGGCAGAGCGCCAAGGCGTCTGCTCGATGGACCTAGTTCTTAGGAAGCGCGCCCACCAGGAGGTCCTGGAGCTCGGCGTCGGTCAGCTCGTGGCCATAGAATGTCTTGTAGTAGTCCTTCGCCACGTCCTCGACGCTTGTCTGGAACTTGCCGGGGTAGCAGATACGCGCGAGCCACTGCATGCCCAGCACCTGGTTGACGGAGGGGGGACCAGACAGCCAGTTGTAGGGCGTACCCGGGACCTGGTAGTAGTTGCCCGCCTTGATGGCCGAGATGTCCGCCCAGGCAGGGTCGTCCGTGACGCTGTCATAGATGCTGTCGGGACCGAAGACAATCATCTTGGGGTCCACTGCGGCGATCTGCTCGAGGCTGACCTCCACGCCCTTGCCGGAGCCGCCAGCCTTCTCTACCTCGATGGCGTTGTTCGCGACGAAGTCCACGACGGAGCCCTGGAAGCTGCCCTTGGCGATGGCGTTGAGGCCGGAGTCGCCCAACAGGTAGGCGACCTGCGCGCGGTCGGCCTCAGAGAGGCCAGAGACCACGCCGTTCACCTCGTCGTACGCCTTCTTGCAGTAGCTGGAGAGCTCCGCGGCGCGGCTCTCCTTGCCCAGGAGCTCGCCCAGCTTGGCGTATGCCTGGTCGTAGCTGTCGAACGACGACTCTATGTGCACGCAGGGGATCCCCAGCTCGGACTGGAGGTTGTCCATGTCCTCCTTGATGGTCTTCTTCGCCTCGCCCAGGTCGATGATGACGTCCGGCTTGGCCTCGGCGACAGCCTCCTTGTTGAAGTCTCCCTTGCCGCCATAGATCTGCCCATAGACAGGCAGGCCGCTCAGGCCATTACCCAGGTACGCCAGCTGCTTGTCGCCGACCTTGGTGGAGAGCCCCACCATCTGTTCGGGAGCGATGGTCAGCAGGACCTGCTGGGCGAGGGGACCCGAGGCGGCAATCTTGGTGACGCTTGCCGGAAGCTCGACCTCGCGGCCGCAGGAGTCAGTGAACTTCCGCGTGCTTGCCTGCTGCTCCTGCGGCGCGGCACTGCCCGCATCGGGCGTCTGCGCGCCGCCGCAGGCGGTCAGCCCGCCCGTGAGGCTCAGCGCCAGCGCCCCCGAGACCAGGGCGAGAAGCGCCCTCCTCGTCATCTGCGTCCCTCTCACTTCATACTCCCTTCTTGCCGTAGCGCCTCGCGGCCCGTCCGCGATGGGATGCGCTCCGGAATGGTCAGCGTGTCTTGGCGAGCCGGGCCGACGGCGTGCAGGCGCGGGCCCGGTCCTCGAAGAGCGAGCTCACAGAGACGTCAATGCCATAGAGTTCGCTCATGTTCCTTGTGGTGATGACCTCCTGGGGGGTCCCGCATCCTATGGACCCGCCTAAGCCCATGGCAATGATCTGGTCCGAGTAGAGGTACGCCTGCTCGGGCCGATGGGTCGAGACGACCACCGAGTGTCCCTCCCCGGCAAGCTCGCGGGCCAGGGCGAGCACCTTGTCGGCGTTCGCAAAGTCGAGCGCGCTCGTGGGCTCGTCCAGGACCAGCGCGCGGGCGTCCTGCGCGATCGCCCGCGCGACGAGGACGAGCTGCAGCTGCCCGCCCGAGAGCCGGTTGACGCTGGAGTGCGCGAGGCCGTCGATGCCCACCCGCTCAAGCGCGGCCATCGCGCGCCCCTCGTGGCGGCGCGTGGGTGTCCCCAGCATTCCCAGGTCGGTCCCACAGGCCATGAGCACCATGTCGACGACCTCGTAGTCGAAGACGTTGGTGTGCGCCTGCGGGATGTACGCCATCTGGCGCGCGCGTTCCCGCACCGAAAGTGAGCGCACGTCGGAGCCATTGACGAGGATGGTCCCCGAATAGCCGAGGCGCAGCCCCAACAGGCAGCGGAAGAGCGTCGTCTTTCCCACGCCGTTCGGGCCGAGGACGCTGGTCAGGCTGCCGTCGGGAACGTCGAAGCTCAGGTCACTCAGGACCCTGTTCCTCCCGTACGAGAACGACAGACCGTTGACGGAGAAGCTCATGCTCGCCTCTTCCTCATGATGAGCCACATGAAGAAGGGGACGCCGACGAAGGCCGTCAGGATGCCTATGGGAATCTCGGCCGTGGTCGCAAGACGCGCGACGTCGTCCACCGCGAGCAGGAAGGCGCCGCCCAGGAGCATGCTCGCGGGCAGGAGGCGGCGGTAGTCGACTCCCACGATTCCACGCGCGAGGTGGGGGACGACCAGTCCCACCCACCCGATGATCCCGGTGACCGAGACACTCGCCGCAGTGACGAGCGTGGCGAACACGACGCAGGCGGCGCGCACGCGCGGGGCATCCACGCCCATGCTGAGCGCCTCGTCGTCTCCCATGGTGAGTGCGTTGACGCGCCAGCGCTGGCTCAGCAGCCCCATGTTGCCCACCAGCATGGGAAGAGCCACGAGCGCGACGTCGCGCGGGCGCGCGCTCACCAGCGAGCCCATGAGCCAGAAGGTGATGGCCTGGAGCTGCACGTTGGGGTCGGCCACCAGCTTAGTGTACGAGACGCCCGCCTGGAAGAGCGAGCTCACCATGATGCCCGCGAGCACGGTGACCAGGATGCGGTTCCCCTTGGCGCGCGAGCTCACCAGCAGGACGACGGCCACCGAGGCCATCGACGCCACGAAGGCGGCGACCGAGGTGGCCAGGGCACCCCACGAGAGCAGGATGGCCAGGCAGGCACCGAACGCCGCGCCCTGGGAGGCACCGAGAAAGTCCGGTGAGACGAGCGGGTTCTGGAACACGCCCTGAAACGTCGCGCCCGACGCAGAGAGCGAGCAGCCCACCATGAGCGCCATGACGACGCGCGGGAGGCGGACGTTGAAGAAGAGGGTCTCCTGCTGGACAGTCCAGCTTGGCGAGACGGGCGCGATGCGGCTGGCAAGCATGCCCAACACCTCCCCCACGCTCATGTGGTAGCGGCCCAGAACCAGGGAGACGAGTGCCACGGCGACCACGGCGAACGCAAGCGTGAGTAGCTGCAGGGGGTATCTGACGTGACGCAGGTGCCTGCCCAGGACGCGCGTCGGGTCGTCCATGCTCCTCTCGCCTCCTTCTTCGTCGTTCCTCTGGTCCGCCTGTACTCATGCCGTCTGCGCGGGGCGCGTTATGTTTTACTAAGTATATCGAATCATTGTATTTGTTGATGGTAATTGGCTTTTTGACGGCTGGAGGTACTGAGCGCCCGCCCAAAAGCCGCCCAGGCGGCAATTCGAGCGACGAGAGCGGGGGGCGACTCTCATGATCGCCTGCGAGCGCCGCGGGCCCGGCCGCGCCGCCCCGTTCGACGCGCGTCGCTCTCTTGCGAGAACGCCCGGCGCGCCTGGCCCCTTCGCGAAAGCGTCCGGCCCCTTCGCGGAAGCGCTCGGCGCGCGCCGTTTTTTCTCGAAAGCGCCCAACGCGTCTCTCACCTCCGCGTTTGCGCAGCTAACGGAGAGGAGAGAGACGCGACGGGCGTTGTCGACGCATTTTCGTGCGCATTGGACGTTATCGGAGCTGGTTCGCGCGCGTAGGACGCTGCAGACAAGATTTCGCGCACGCCGGGCACCGTCGCACGGGCACATGCGCCAAGCGTCCCCCGGCAACGCATCCCTCGCACGCGAGCTGTATCCGCACGCAGACCTCGCGCACGCCGTATCCGCTCGCTGCGCCCGCACGCCACAAAAAAGGACCCGCCGGAGCGGGTCCCAGAAGTCGCGTGGAGCCAGGGGTGCCTAGCGCTTGGAGAACTGCGGACGCTTGCGGGCCTTCTTCAGGCCGTACTTCTTGCGCTCGACGGCACGAGCGTCACGGGTGAGGAAGCCGGCCTTCTTGAGGTCGGCACGATACTCGCCGGCCTCGAGGAGGGCACGGGCGATGCCCAGGCGCAGGGCGCCGGACTGGCCGTTGATGCCGCCGCCATCGCAGTTGGCGAAGACGTCGAAGCGGTCGATGGTGTCGGTCACGCGGAAGGGGGCGGTCGCGTTGTCCACGAGCTGCTGGCGGCCAAAGTAGTTGGCGGCGTCGCGGCCGTTGACGGTGACCTTGCCGGTGCCGGGGACCAGGCGGACGCGGGCGACGGCCTCCTTGCGACGGCCGGTGCCGGTGTAAACAGCGGTGTTGTCAGCCATCGGTTAAGCCTCCAGATCGATCTTGACGGGGTTCTGAGCGGTGTGCGGGTGCTCGGGACCAGCGTAAACCTTGAGCTTCATGCCCTGCTGACGACCAAGGGTCGTCTTGGGGAGCATACCCTTGATGGCGTGCTCGACGACGCGCTCGGGATGCTTGACCATGGCCTCCCTGAAGGACTCGGTCTTGAGGCCTCCCAGGTAGCCGGAATAGCGCCAGTAGGACTTGTGATCGGCCTTGACGCCGGTAAGCTGGACCTTGTCGGCGTTGACGACGACCACGAAGTCACCCGTGTCGGTGTTGGGGGTGTACTGGGGCTTGTTCTTGCCACGAAGAATCATGGCAGCCTTGGTGGCAAGGCGTCCCAGCGTGGCGCCGTCGGCGTCGATGAGCACCCAGTTGCGCTCGACCTCGCCAGGCTTGGCGTAATGAGTCGACTTCATTTGACTCCTCCATGTACTACGTATCGGTACGCTTTTTCCTATGAGGTTACGGGGCTCAGTGGAAAAGCCTTAAAAGTATACAGCACCACAGCGATGCCCTGGGCACTCAAAATAAGCACACAAGTAGAGGAGAAGGGATGCCATCACTCGGACCGGCAATGGCGCCTTGATGTGACCTTGCCCTTGGTACGAGTCGTACCAAGGCGTCATCGCCCCATCAGAGTTGCCTACGCAACGTCCAGGTGGATGACCTTCCTCACTGGAGCCTTCGTGGCCACGAAGTCGTAGTCGCCCGGTTCCAGCGTCGGAAGGTACTGGTAATCGTATAATAGAAAGTTACCATCAGAGGAAAGTTGACACCGATAAATTTCTAAAAATGATAGAAAAGTATACAGATATTGAGGAACTGACAGTACCAATGATAAACGAGTATATTGAAAAAGTAGTAGTCCACGAAGCAACAGGAGGAAGACAAGGCAAAAACAGAAAACAACAGGTTGATGTTTATTTTAACTTTATAGGCAACTATCAAGTACCACAAAAAGCCAATATAGAAAATTATGATGGAGATGGAATGTAATGATAAGGGAGTTAAAAGATGATGGAAAATCATATATAAAAATATTT
>CAMXZR010000055.1 GCA_947253595.1 uncultured Olsenella sp.
AGCCAGCCGCTCGACGAGCTCCGTGGGAGACTCCCCCTCGAGCCGCGCCTCGTCGACCTCGGGCGGGAGCACCGTGAGCTGGAAGCCCGCGTCCTCCAGGAGCTGCCTTCGGCGGGGCGATGACGACGCCAGGGCTATGCGCATGCTTCTCCTCTACAAAAAGGGAGCCGCTCCTGCGGCTCCCGGGCGACACGATCGTTTGGTAGCTGGGCTACTCGACGGCGATGGCGCTGACGGGGCAGTTGTCGGCGGCCTCCTGGGCACTGTCCTCGTTCTCCTCGGGGACGTCGTCGACGGTGACCTCAGCGACGCCCTCGTCGCCGATGGTGAAGACCTCGGGGCAGGTGGACTCGCAGAGACCGCAGCCGATGCAATCCTCGTTAACAGTAGCCTTCATGATGTTTCCTCTCACGTTGTCGAACCCAGGCCCCTTACCCAAGTTCTCTTGACCCCTTTGTACTATTACTTCGCCCCGAGCGCTAGTGGCAATGTGGCTCGCGCGCGGGCGACTGGGGCCCATCCGTCCAAAATGGCCTGCGTCCGCACGGGTCCGTGCATCCGGGGCGGGGGAGAGGTGCCCGCTCCGACCCGCGACGTGCCGGGACCTTCGGGTTTCTTCCCAGGGCACCTCCACCCGCTAGCGCCGTTCGAGCACGGCCACGCACTCGACGTGGAAGGTCTGGGGGAAGAGGTCAACCGGAGTGACGGAGCGGGGGGAGAAGACCCCGCGCCCCTCAAAGCGCGCGAGGTCGCGGGCGAGCGTAGCCGGGTCGCACGAGACGTAGGCGATGGCGCGTGCGGGCTGCTCGCAGAGTCGCTCCACGACCTCCTCCGCCAGCCCCGCCCTCGGGGGGTCCACCACGATCACGTCGGCCTCGGAGCCCGGGAACTCACGTCCCGCGTCACCGCCCACGGCGTCTACGTTGTCCAGTCCCGCACGGTCGAGGTTGCGCCTGAGGTCGCGGACGGCGGGTCCGTAGGACTCGACCGCATCCACCCACGAGGCGTGCCGTGCCAGCGGCAGCGTGAAGGTGCCCGCTCCGCAGTAGAGGTCCATGGCGACGTCGCCATCGCCAGGCTCGAGTCCCTCCAGCACAAGCTGCACCAGGCGCTCTGCGCCCCTGGTGTTGACCTGGAAGAAGGAGGGCGCGGAGAGGGACATGCGTCCGCCGGCGATCTGCTCGCTCCAGCATCCGGCCCCCGAGAGGCGCTCGACGCCCGCCACGCGGCGCGCCTTTTTGGGTCCCTTGGTGAGGACGCGAACGATGGAGCTGGCCCTGGTCGCCTCCTGCAGCACCTTGGCCACCTGCGCCCTGGGGAAGGGACCGGGCTCGGTCCAGAGGGCGACCTCCAGCTCGCGGGTGCGGCGGGAGCCCCGGATTCCCACGCGGTCGATGTCGAGGCCGTGGGAGTTGGAGAGGTAGCTGAGGGCGCCTGCGACGGACTTGGTGACCTTGGCGTGGCGCTCGTCGAGGAGTGGGCAGGCGTCGACCCTGACCACGCCCGCCCCCGACCTGTCGTGCATCCCGACCAGGCTGCGACGCCCCTGCCGTTCGAAGGCGAGCTCGACCTTGTTGCGGTACCCCCAGCGCTCGCCGGGAGACTCGCAGGTCGCGACCAGGAGCTCGGCGCGCTCAGCGCCCATGTGGCCGATCCGTGCGAGGGATTCCACGACGTTGGAGCGCTTCTCCGCCAGCTGGGCCTTGGTGGAGAGCTCCGCCCAGGGACAGCCCCCGCAGACGGGGGAAAGGGGGCAGGTGGGGCGGACCCTCGCCCCCGAGGCCTCGAGGACCTCGGTCACGACCGCGTGCGAGAGGTTCCTGCCGTCCTGGTCCACGCGGGCGCGCACCAGGTCTCCCGGCACGCCCCCGCTCACGAACACCGCCTTCCCGTCGTCGCGGTGGGCGACGGCGTCAGGCCCGTAGGCCATCCTCTCGATCCTGAGGGTGAGCCCTTCTCGTTCCTCTTCTGCCACTGTTCCCCCCGAAGCATCGTCTCCCGGGACTTCCCGGGGTCCTAGAGATTCTACCAACTGGAAGGCTGTGCCCACCCACCCTGGCTCATGATTCGCACGGATGAATGAAATCAAATATCTATAGTATATTTATGGAAGGAATATTATATTGAGTCAGAGGGGTGAATAGAGAGCTTTAGGTTCAAAAAAATATTTAGGTAGTCAAAAAATTAGTTATGTATAATTACAAAGTACCAGGTAGATGTTAGATAAGAGAAAGGAAGCAAAAATAGACACTACCGCTTAGGGTTACAAACGGACCGTTCCCGCGAAAGTAGAAATTATAGGTAAGACGTATAAAATGATTGGATATAGTCTGATATAGCGTTATTGTGGTCTCGCACGGGAGAAGACTCCCGCGCGAGCGGACTATCGGTCTAGCGCCAGGCGAGACTGGCGCAGAAAGAGTAGGAGGAACCATGGCTAACGGGCTTTACGTCCACAGCGAGATTGGCCCCCTGAAGAAGGTCCTGCTTCACCGCCCCGGCGAGGAGCTGCTCAACCTGCCTCCCGACGAGCTGGGTCGTCTGCTCTTCGATGACGTGCCCTTCCTCGAGGTCGCCCAGCAGGAGCACGACCGCTTTGCCGAGATCCTGCGTGAGCAGGGCGTGGAGGTCCTGTACCTCGAGAAGCTGGTCGCCGAGGCGCTCGACGCCGCCGGCTCCCGCGAGGAGTTCACCAACCAGTGGCTCGACGAGTCCGGCCTGCGCGGTACCCACACCCGCGCCACGGTGAAGGAGTTCATGGACTCGATCGCCGACACCCAGACCTTCGTCGAGAAGTGCATCGCGGGCATCCGCAAGAACGAGCTCGAGCTCCCCACCAAGTCGAGCAACCTCCTCGTCGACCTCGTCGGGTACGACCAGGACAGCGAGTCCGACCTCCTGATTGACCCCATGCCCAACACCTACTTCACGCGCGACCCCTTCGCGATCGTGGGCAGGGGCGTCAACCTGAACCACATGTTCTCGGTGACCCGCAACCGCGAGACCCTCTTCGGCAAGTACATCTTCCGTGACCACCCCGATTACAACGACGCGCCCCTGTGGTACCGCCGCGACTCCGCCTACCACACCGAGGGTGGCGACGTCCTCAACATCAACGCCCACACGCTGGCCATCGGCATCTCCCAGCGCACCCAGGCCGCTGCCATCGACTCCCTCGCGCAGCACATGTTCTGGGAGAAGGCCGACGAGTGCGAGATCGACACGATCTACGCCTTCAACATCCCCGTGTCCCGCGCCTTCATGCACCTTGACACCGTCTTCACCCAGATCGACGTCGACAAGTTCACCATCCACCCGGGCATCATGGGCACCCTGCAGGTCTTCAAGCTCACCAAGGGCGCCGCTGACGGAGAGGTCAGGATCGAGGAGATGAACGACACCCTCGAGCACGTCCTGGCCAAGGCCATGGGCCTCGACTCCGTCCAGCTCATCAAGTGCGGTGGCGGCGATCCCGTCGCGGCTGCCCGCGAGCAGTGGAACGACGGCTCCAACACCCTCGCCGTCGCCCCCGGCAAGATCTGCGTCTACCAGCGCAACACCGTCACCAACGACGTGCTCTACAAGGAGGGCCTCGACCTCCTCGTCGTGCCCTCGGCCGAGCTCTCCCGCGGCCGTGGCGGCCCTCGCTGCATGAGCATGCCCTTCGCTCGCGAGGACCTCTAAGTCCCACAGGGCACCACCCTCGGATCCGGAGACGGCCATCGCCGTCTCCGGATTCGGACTGCCTAGGCATTTCGTTCACTTATTTTTGTAAGGGCCGACCTTGTTGGCCGGCAAGACGAAAGGAACGCACATGGGTGTCAACCTCAGCGGCCGTAGCTTCCTGAAGCTCCTCGACTTCTCCTCCGACGAGATCAGGTACCTCCTCAAGCTCTCCGCCAACTTCAAGGACATGAAGCGCGCCGGCGTGCCCCACCGCTACCTCGAGGGCAAGAACATCGTCCTTCTCTTCCAGAAGACCTCCACGCGCACCCGTTGCGCCTTCGAGGTCGGTGCCTCCGACCTGGGCATGGGCGTTACCTACCTCGACCCCAACTCCTCCCAGATGGGCCACAAGGAGTCCACCGAGGACACCGCCCGCGTCCTCGGCCGCATGTTCGACGGCATCGAGTACCGCGGCTTCAGCCAGGCCCAGGTCGAGGAGATCGCCGAGAAGAGCGGCGTCCCCACCTGGAACGGACTGACCGACGACTTCCATCCCACGCAGATGCTCGCCGACATCCTCACCGCACAGGAGGAGTTCGGCCAGGACCTCCGCGGCCGCAAGCTTACCTTCTTCGGCGACTGCCGCAACAACGTGGCCAACTCCCTCATGGTCGTCTGTGCCAAGCTGGGCATCAACTTCTGCGCCTGTGGGCCCAAGGAGCGCATGCCCGAGGACGAGCTCGTCAAGACCTGCCGTGAGATCGCCGCCCAGAACCGCTGCGAGATCGTCCTGACCGAGGATCCCCACGAGGGCGCCAGGGACTGCGACGTCCTCTACACCGACATCTGGGTCTCCATGGGCGAGTCCTACGACCTCTTCGGCGAGCGCATCAAGATGCTGTCTCCCTACCGCGTGACCAAGGAGCTCATGGCCGAGGCCAAGCCCACCGCCATCTTCGAGCACTGCCTGCCCTCCTTCCACGACACCAACACCACCCACGGCAAGGAAGTCGCCGAGGAGTTTGGCATCACCGAGATGGAGGTCACCGACGAGGTCTTCGAGGGGCCGCAGTCCCGCGTCTTCGATGAGGCCGAGAACCGCATGCACACCATCAAGGCCGTCATGTACGCGACCCTGAAGTAGCGAACCCGCACCAGGCCTCCCCGTCAGTTGGCGGGGAGGCCTTTTTGCCGCCAGTTGGTTCCAGGACGCGTCGGTGCCATCGCCGCGCTGGTGGCGCTTCGTGGCATCGCCTCCCTCAATCATGGACGCGAGCCTGGCAGCTCCGCGTCTCGTAGGTGGTCCCCTAGGGAATGCCAGCCTCCCTTCATCGGGATTGGCGCGCCGCAGACGGGCCCCTTGATTTTTGGTTGACTATTTCTTTACGAATATACGGTTGAAATCAAAATTATATGCATATTGTCGTTTGTGAAGCATATGTGGATACATAGCTGCTCCATACGACAACGAGAACGTAGTTCGACTCAAATAATGGGTTCATGCTGGTGGTTTGTTTCCATGAGGCTCTCCAGAACCTTCTATATCAAGTTGTGGATTTTGGTGAGCGGTGCATATTTCTGGTAACCGGCAAACGGGTACCACTCGCCGAACTATCGAATATCGTTCGGCCTATACATCTTTACCCCCAGCTGGCCAATTTGTACAATCTGAGAAGAACTTGGGTGTTTTTTGTTCAGTTCCCATTTCTGTAGGTTTTTGTTCCACGCGAATGGCGTCTTTGGCGCCGAAAGGAGTTGCGGTCATGTCAGATTCGACAGCGCAGCCTAAGAAGAAGAGGGAGATGCTCTCGTCCTTCTCCATCATCTTCATCCTCCTGGCAGTCGTGGCCGTCATCACGGTCATCCTCTCCGGGTCGACCGATGCAGTCACCGGCGCCACCCTGGCGGACTTCGTCATGGCACCCGTCAAGGGCTTTGGCGATGCCATTGACGTCTGCCTCTTCGTCATCGTCCTGGGCGGCTTCCTCGGCATCGTGAACAAGACCGAGGCCCTCACCACCGGCATCGACGTACTCGTTCGCAAGATGAACGGCAACGAGCTCAAGCTCATTCCCATCCTCATGCTGCTCTTCGCCGTCCTCGGCTCCACCTATGGCTTCTGCGAGGAGACCGTCGGCTTCTACGCGCTGCTCTCCGCAACCATGATGGCCGCCGGCTACGACTCCATGACGGGTGCCATGATGATTCTGCTCGGTGCCGGCGTCGGCTGCCTCGGATCGACCGTCAACCCCTTCGCCACGGGCATCGCCTCCTCGGCGCTGACTGCCATGGACATCCCCGTCGACCAGGCCGTCGTCATCGGCCTCGGCGTCGTCCTCATGCTCGTCACCTGGGCCATCGCCGTGTTCTTCGTCCTGCAGTACGCCAAGTCCGTCAAGGCCGACCCCTCCCGCACCCTCATGAGCGCCTCCGAGCTCGCTGCCGCCGAGGAGACCTATGGCACCGGCGAGGGCGAGGCCGTGAAGGCCGAGCTCACCGGCAAGCAGAAGGGCGTCCTGGCGTTCTTCGCCGTCGCCTTCGTCATCATGATCATCGGTTTCGTGCCCTGGGAGAAGCTGGGCGTCGATGCCTTCGTGGCCGGCTCCGCCTCCCACGAGGAGACCACCGAGGTCACTGCTGACGACATCGTTGAGAAGTACGAGGACGACGGTGTCCTGACCCTCGCCCCCGACACCGCGAAGGCCGAGCTTACCGCTGACGTTACCGACAACGCCGGTTGGTCTGCCTTCCTGACGGGCACCCCCCTCGGCCAGTGGTACTTCGCCGAGTCTACTACCTGGTTCCTGCTCCTCGCCATCATCATCGGCGTCGTGGGCGGCCTCTCCGAGCACGAGATTGTCAACGAGTTCATGGCCGGCGCAGGCGACATGATGTCCGTCGTCCTGATCATTGCCGTCTCTCGTGGCGTCTCCGTCCTCATGAGCTCCACCGGACTCTCGGACTACTTCCTGAACGCTGCCGCCGAGGGTCTCTCCGGAACCTCCGGAATCGTCTTCACCATCGGCTCCTACCTGCTCTACTTCATCCTGTCCTTCCTCATCCCCTCGACCTCCGGCATGGCTACCGTCTCCATGCCCATCATGGGGCCCCTGGCCGTCAAGCTGGGCTTCAACCCCGCGGTCATGGTCATGATCTTCTCCGCCGCCTCCGGCGCGGTGAACCTGATCACCCCGACCAGCGGCGCCATCATGGGTGGCCTTGCCCTCTCGCGCATCGAGTATGGCACCTGGGTCAAGTTCGCGATCAAGGTCGTCGTGACCATCGCCGTCGTCTCCATGGTCGTCCTCGCCGTCGCAATGCTAGCCATCCCCGCAGCCGCGTAGGACAGGTCCACAGCACGCCTTGGATGGGAGGGCACCCCCAAGGGGTGCCCTCCCTCCTTGTGCGCGAATCGCCTCGGACCTATGCTGCTGGGGAACGCGTCCTCGTCGACCTGGTCGGGGATTGGGGAGAGGAGATGGCATGACCGGTGCGGAGCTCTACAAGGTGACCCTTGACAGCGCGCTCGAGCTGCCCGGCAGCGTGGCCGGTCGCTTTTCTGACGGATGGGAGGACGTGCGCGTCTGCGGCAAGTGGTTCGCCCTCCTGACCGACCACTGCGGGCAGCTCGTGAACCTCAAGGCTGCGCCGGACGACGTGCTCGAGCTCACGCACGCGTATCCTTCGATTATGCCTGGCTACCACATGAACAAGCGTCACTGGGTGAGCCTGAGGGCGGGGGAGGACCTGGACGAGGCGCTGGTCAGAAGGCTGGTTGCCGACTCTTACCTCCTCGTGGTGTCCAAGCTTCCCAAGAGGCTGAGGCCCGTTGACCCCGACTCCTTCCCGCATCGATGAGCACGTCCTCGCGCCCCTCTCCCAGATACGAACGCCTGTGCTGCCGGTGACCCATGGCCTAGCGCCGGAGTGGGGTGCGGGCGCCTGCGTCGGGGAGCCTAGTAGATCATGCCCATTGCCTCGCGCACCTCGTCCAGCGTCTGGTTGGCGATGGCATTGGCGCGTGCGTTGCCATCGTGAAGGACGTCCCTCACGTAGTCCAGGTCCTGCTCGAAGGCGCGTCTGCGCTCGCGGATGGGGGCGAAGTAGTCGTTGACCGCCTGGGTCACGTACTTCTTGAGCTGGCCGGAGCCGCCCGCGCCGATCTCTTCCGCGATCTGCCGTGGGTCGCGTCCGGTGCAGATGCCTGCGGTGGTGAGGAGCGCCGCCACGCCGGGGCGCGTCTCGGGATCGAAGGTGATGTTGCGCTCCGAGTCGGTCTTGGACTTCTTGATGAGCCGGGCCGTCTCCTCCGCGCTCATGCTGAGCGAGATGGCATTGCCGTAGCTCTTGCTCATCTTGCGACCGTCCAGGCCGGGGAGCAGGGGGGTGGAGGTGAGCAGGCCCGCCACGCTGGGAAAGACCTCGCCGTAACGCTCGTTGAAGCGGCGGGCGATCTTGTTGGTGACCTCGATGTGGGGGAGCTGGTCGCGCCCCACGGGGACTATGTTGCCCTTGCAGAAGAGGATGTCGCAGGCCTGATGCACGGGATAGGTGAGCAGGAGTCCGGTGAGGGCGTGGCCCGAGGCCTCCTGCTCGGCCTTGACGGTGGGGTTGCGCTCCATCTCGGCCTCGGTCACCAGCGAGAGGAAGGGCAGCATGAGCTGGTTGGCGGCGGGGACGGCGGAGTGCGCGAAGATCATGGTCCTCTGGGGGTCGATCCCGCAGGCCAGGTAGTCCATGACCATGTTGAAGACGTTGTCCCGGATGTGCTCCGTGCTGTCGCGGTCGGTAATCACCTGGTAGTCGGCGATGATGATGTTGGTGCGCACGCCCATGTCCTGTAGGCGCACGCGCTCGCGGATGGTGCCGAAGTAGTGGCCCAGGTGGAGCCTGCCGGTGGGGCGGTCGCCCGTGAGCATGTTGTAGCTCTGGGGGTGGACCCGGAGGTCCTCCTGTGCCTGTTCGCTGCGCCTGAGCGCGGCCTCGTAGCTTCCCTCGTTGGGCATGGGTGCTCCCTTGCGTCGTGTCTGCAAACTCCCCTATGGTACGGCAAGCCTTCGGTTCGGTGCCAGCTGAGCGCGTCGGGGCCTAGCGGACGGGCGGGTCGTCCCTGAGGAGGGCGCGCGCTCCGGGCCACTCGGGGCACCAGCGGTCCATGAGGGCGTGGAAGCGCCTGCCGTGGTTCGGCTCGAGCAGGTGGCAGAGCTCGTGGGCCACGACGGCATCGAGGCAGGCCGCAGGCCGCAGGGCCAGCTCGGCGTTGAGGGTTATGGTGCCCGTGCGCACGTTGCAGGAACCCCAGCGGCTGCTCATCCAGCGCACGCGGAGCTGGCTGCAGCGGACGCCCATCTCTGCCTGTCGTCGCTCCAAGATGGGCAGGGCCGCCCTCCTGAGCTCGTCCTCGAGCCAGGGAAGAAGGAGCTGGCGGAGCTCGTCGCCAGAGGGTGGCCAGGCCGGGTCGCCCGACCCTCCGGGCACGTCCGTCCGGGGAGCGGGCAGGCGCACGAGAAGTTCGCCATCCCCCCGCTCGACCCGGACACCGCGCACCTCAGGACACGCCTCCACCCTGAGGGAGAGGGATTCATCCAGGAGCTCGACCTTCCCGCCGTCCCGCCAGCGCCCCTCCTCGGCCTCTGCCCGCCAGCTCGCGCGCGCACGGCAGCCGTCGATCCAGGCGCGATGGGCGCGGACGAAGCGGACGAGCTCTGCATCGCCCACCCGTGTCGGCGCGCTCAGGCGTACGCTGCCGTCGGGCCGCACCCTGAGGTTGACGCGACGCACGCGTCCCCTGTCGAGCTCGACCTCCAGCCCGTCCACCTCGAGCGAGTCGCTGGCGGCCACGGTCCTCCTCGGTTTCAAAGGGTGCTTCAGATGCGCACCGGGCTTCGCGATGTGCCAATATTGTAGTGTTGACTTGCGAGAGGGGAGCACCATGGCGAGCAGTTACGGCGAGGATGCCAGCAAGAGCGCTCTGAGGGAGGGCTATCTGGCGATTCGTGACCGCCTTGCGCCCAGCCACCGTGCGCGCCTGGACGCGGAGGTCCGCGCCCACCTCCTCGCTCTTCCCGCATATGCCGAGGCAGAGCTCCTGCTCTCGTACGTCCCCTTCAGGGACGAGATAGACACCCGTCCCATCATCGAGCGGGCCTGGGCGGACGGCAAGCGTGTGGCCCTGCCACGTTGCGTGCCCGGTTCGGTGTCGCTTCGCTTCTACGAGGTGAGGAGCCTTGACGGGCTACGACCGGGCGCCTGCGGCGCCCTCGAGCCGTCGGCGGGAGGCGAGCCCCTCACGACCCGGCAGATGCTCGGCTCGGTCTGCCTCGTTCCCGGTCTGGTCTTTGACGCAAGGGGATATCGAATCGGCTATGGCGCGGGCTACTACGACAACTTCCTCGCCGTGTATCCCGGCACGAAGGTGGGGCTCGCCCGCAGCGTGCAGGTTAGCGGCAACCCGCTGCCCGCAGACGGCCATGACGTCGCTGTCGACGTGCTGGTGAGCGATGCCGCAGTCTGGAACTGCAGGCGCTGGTAGGGGAGGGACCGGACTCCGCGCCTCTCCGCCCCATAGGTCCCGAGGCTAGCTTCGGGGGATTCCCAGACGCTCGGCCAGGAGGAAGATGGCCTGGCGGTAGCCCTCGATGCCCAGGCCGGAGATCGTCTTGAAGCAGGCGGCGCGCACGTAGGAGTGCTGGCGGAAGTCCTCGCGCTCGTCGACCTTCGAGATGTGGACCTCGACCGCCGGGATGCCGACCGCCTTCAGGGCGTCGAGCAGCGCCACGGAGGTGTGGGTGTATGCGGCGGGGTTGATGACGATGCCGTCCACGCTGCCGTAGGCGTCCTGGATGGCATCGACGAGGTCCCCCTCGTGGTTCGACTGGTAGCAGTCGCAGTGGGCGAAGCCCGCCTTCCTCGCAGCGTCGGCACAGAGCTCGAGCAGGGCGGCGAAGTCCTCCCTGCCGTATATGCCCGGCTCCCTGATTCCCAGCATGTTGATGTTGGGACCGTTTAGCACCAGGAGGCGGGGGCCCTCGTCGTCCTCGTCCGCATAGAGGTCGAAGGCATCGTCCTGTGACGCTTCGTCCATCCCGCTCAGGAGTGCCTCTATCTCCTCGGTATCTACGACCTGATGGCTGTGGAAGGCGGGGTCGCTGAAGCCGGGGCGGGAGGGTCGCCCTCCGGCGACGGCCTCGACCTGGCGCGGCACGCTCTCCGCGGCGGGGACGTCCACGTCGGGATGCGGGGAGCGCCTGCTGGGGATGAAGCTCACCTGCAGGGGACTGCCGCCGTGGCTGAGGTCGGCGAAGGGTGTCTCGTAGCTGGCGGGGAGTCCGGTGAGCTCCGCGAAGGACTCGAAGACCTGGCCCACGGAGTTGGGCCCGAAGACCACCTCGATGCCATCCCGGTCGCGTCCAACGACACCCAGGACGCCCTCGACCTTGCAGAGCGCGCCCTTGTCGACGAGGGAGGGGTCCCTTACGACGAGGCGCAGGCGCGTCATGCATAGCGTGTTGGCCGTCACGTTGGACGTGCCCCCCACGAGGTCCAGCACCTCGGACGCCGTCTCCCTGCTGGTCATGCTTGAACCTCCCCGATCCTGCGTCCGACGGCGGCAGGCCGCTTGCCGCCGGACGGTGCGACACACAGACTTTAGCCCACGGAGGACCTTTGTCGCGGTGCCTTGCGCGCGAGCGGGGCTAGGGGGCGGTGGGCGGGCGATGCCCGGCTCATCTCCGCCCTCCTGGGCCTACGCC
>CAMXZR010000056.1 GCA_947253595.1 uncultured Olsenella sp.
CAGGCACGCTCCTCTCCCTGGCCTCGCCGTCCGCGAGACCCCGGTAGCCAAACTCCAGTCCAAGCCCCTCTGCTATGGCTTTCGCACAGAGGTCGAGGACGCTGGCGGAAGAGCCGCTTGGTATGCCGTCCCGCGCCGCGTTGTCCCCGCCCGCCCCTTCGATGGGAGAGAGATACGAACGCACCCCCCTGCGTATTGCATCGCCCTCTGTCATCCCCAGTCGTTCGAGGGCTGCAAGCATGGCCGCAGACTCCGCGGGAGTGAGCCGGAGCGGCCTCCCCCTTCTCTCGCCGTCAAAGGCGAGTACGAGTTCGTCGTCGTCCCCCAGGCCAATGGGCAGCCCCATCCCCTCCTCGTCGTGCGCGGTGAGGACGAGCTCCATGAGCAGGCGAGCATGCTGGACGCTGCAGCCCAGGCGTGAAGCCACTGTGGAAAGGGAGAGGCTCCTTCCCTGCGAAGACAGACTGCTCAGGAGGGCCGTGAGCTCGCGCGCCTCATCGAGTCCGCCCCTCCTGCCCCTCATGGACGACTCGCTAGGCATGGCTTGCCTCCTCGACGACTCTGTTCCAGGTTGTGACGAGCTCCTCGGGCGCACTCGGCCTGACCTGATGCGCAACGCACCAGCGCGCACACGCCACGAGGTCTGAGTAGTCGATCTCCCAGGAGCGCCCCTTTGGGCCGTCGATGCGCCTTCCGTGCCGTGAGAGCTCGGAAGTGGTTCCGTCGTCAGTCTCCCTCATCTGCAGGAGGGTCGCGGTGCCGCGTTCGTGACCAATCTGGAAGGGAAGCCTCAGGTAGTCGCACGTGCGAAAGTCCGGCGGAATGCGATAGTTGGTGCCCGCGACGACCCGTGCGGAGAGGAAGCGGTCGAGGCGGTAGACCCGCGGCTCCTTCCAGCGCCCCTCCTCCCCGAGCTCCGAGCCCACGAAGTAGCTGTGTGCCCGCAGGCCGAAGCTCCCATAGAGCCGCAGGACCCTCTTCCTTGGATGGCGGCCCTTCGACTGGTATACGACCCTGACCTCCTTACGCTTGGAGAGTGCCCCAAGCAGGGCGGGGAGGTTCTCGTCATTGCCCCCACCTCCCGAGAAGACCTGCTCGAGGATGCCTCCGGGTCCGAAGGATCCGTCGATCTTTGCCAGGGCCATCCTCAGCTCGCTGCGGTGGGGGAAGCTGGGGTCGCGCACGAGCGGCGCGCAAGCCACGTCCAGTACCAGAGCATCCTTCGACGAGATGCCTCCCTCATCGGGGAAGGACGCGCCCTCGTCGACCTTCCAGAGTCCGACCTGCCCGTCACCCGCCACGTTGACGAGGGTGAGGCCGCAGGCGGCCATGGTCGCCCGGTCGCGTTGGAAGGCCTTGCGGAAGGCATCGGGCCCGCTCTGTGGATAGTAGGTGTCACGCAGCTCATCGTTGGAGAGGGCCCTCCTCGCGTTCGAAAAGGCGAGTATCAGGCCTGCCACGCGCCTTGCCTGCTCGTCGTCCCTGCTCACCCTGACGAACTCGTCCTGCATGCGTCCCTCCCGCGTTTGAATGGTCAGCGCGAGCTCCGTGCCGCCGGATGGACGACTTGCCTGCCCTGTCTCCCGCGAGCTGCGCTGGTAGAACAAATATGCATCATAAGACGTATACTCGGACGATAGGAAAGTGGACGAATCTCTCTCTGCTTCGGCAAAGGACGTATGGCATGGCAACGACGCGCAACTACCTCGACTACCTCAATGACAAGGTGGACATCTCTCCGGCCAACAGCCAGGAGGAGCTGGACGCCTCCCAGCTGATCGAGTCAATCATGGAAGAGCACGGTCTCGACACGAGCCTGCAGGAATTTGACGCCCCCTCGTCGCCCGAGCTCCCCCGCTCGGTCCTACTCGTGCTCATGTTTCTGGGAATGGTCCTCTCGGGCGTCCTCGGCTCCGTCATTGGGTTGGTGGGTCTTGCCCTGGTGCTCGGCCCCTCGGTCCTCCTCGCCCTACGCTTTGGCGGCCGCGACCTCATCTCGGGAATCGGAGGGCGCGCCCGCAGCCAAAACGTCATAGGAATCCATCGTGCAAGTGGCCCCCTCGTGGTAAAGGGCAACCGTCCCATCGTGATCTTCGCGCACTACGACAGTCCCAACGAGGACCTCCTTTTCCAGCCGCCGCTGGCCAGGTGGCAACCCCTCCTCATGAGGTCGAGCCTCTGGTGTGGCATCGCCGCCGCCTTCTGCTCGCTGGTGCAGATCATTGCCATCATTCCCGCCCCGATCCGCCACGTCCTCTGGGCCCTGGGGATCCTGGCCGCGCTGCCCCTGCTCCTTCTTGGTGCCGCCGGGATTTATGGCCGCTTCGCCTCCTGCACCACCGGTGCCAACGACAACAAGGCCTCCGTCGCTGCCATGCTGGGAGTTCTGGACAAAGTCCGTCCGGCCGACGACGTTGCCAAGCGCTGGGTCGCGGCGAACCCTCGCAGCGAGGTTCGTGGCGAGGTGCCCGTCCCGGGCACCGTCGAGAAGGAACCTAGGGAAGAGAGTGACAAGGAGGCCTCCGAGCGCGCCTTCGCCTCCCTTGACAGGCTTCCGACCACGATGGACGACGGAGAGCGCGTTGCCGTCGACGAGATCGCGCCTATAGTCGCGGGGAACGCCGTCCATCCCGCCACGGCGGCCTTCACCCCGCAGGTGATTCCCGCAGCCGAGCCCGAGGGACCCAAGTCGGTTCGCCGCGGAGCGAAGCTCATCGAGGATCTCCAGATTCTGCCGGAGGGCTGTCAAATCGTGTACCAGAAGCCCCCCGTTCCACAGGTCGTTCTCCCTGACCTGCCCGACGTCGACGTCGGGCTCGATCCCGTGCCCGCCATGGCATCTTCTGCCACCGGCCCCCGACCGGACGCGCCGGAGCCCCTTGCCGAGGACTCCCATGCCAAGGCCACCGTGTCCGACTCCATGTCGCGGGGGAGCGTGTACTCCTCAGAACCTACACGAGCCGACGAAACCATCGCGGAAGGCGGAGGAGATGAAGAGAAGGTTCCCACTGCACCCGCGAGTATCGACGCCCCCCTCGCCGACTTCGAGGTAATCGACTCGGATGCGCCTTCGCGCTCGGCGGAGCTCCTCGCTTCCGTCAAATCGGCCCTCTGCCGTGTGAGGGAGCTCATCCCCCATGCTGACCCCAAGGCTCCCGAGGTCGAGCGCGGAGAAGAGAGTTCCGCCTCCATCGAGGATGTCCAGGGCGCTCCTGCCAAGACGACCGGTCAGGCCGAAGGGCCCGTCATGGGGGCCCAGGGTGCCGTTGAGCAGTCCAAGGCCTCCGATCAGACCGCGACGACGCCCGTCTCGGCCTTCGAGGACGAGGAGGCCCTCCTGGCGGAGGTCCATGCCCGCGCCACGGGAGACACCGTTGCCACCGAGCCGCTTGCCGCTTCCGAAGAACCCGCCGATGACGTCCCTCCATATATGGAGGAGGACGTGGAAGGGGGGACGGACGAAGGCGAGAATGCTTCCGAGGGTGCGCCCGCCCCGTCGGGGGGCGCTGCCTTCGAGCCCGAGCCGCCGGCTCGGGACGCCGAGGGTTGCGTTCCCTACGATGGGCCCATGGCATCCCAGTTCGATGCCCCGAGCGTCCATGACGTGGAGTCTCGCAGGGTCGACCCCGCCCGCGTTCCCTCCATCAACGACGCCTTCCTTGACAACGCAGCCATCTTCACGCGCCTGAAGGCGACTCCCGATCCGGCGCTCGAGTCGGCCCCGGCTTCGGATTTCGACTATAGGCAGAAAATGCTGTTCGAGGAGCAGGCCGCCGATTGGCATGAGGAGCAAGATGCTCCGGGTCCCGAGGAACAGTCTGCCATGGAGGGAGAAGAGATACAGCCCCCCGTGCAGCCCGAGGAGCAGCCGATGCAGAACGAGCTCCCCATCGAGGAGGCTGCTGCCCCATGGGACGAGCCCGCAGGGTCGGATCTGGACGAGACGGCGGAAGATCTGGATGAGGCCGAGGACGATGGTGGGCCGACGCGGGAGCAGGGCGAGGGTCTCTCGCATGAGGGAAACCTCGGTCAGGAGACGGGGGACGACCAGGAAGGCTGTCCTGAGGGTAGCGAGCTTCCCGAGGCCGTGTCCGAGTCAGTCGACCTCGGGGTCTACGAGCCGGGTGAGCCCGAGCCCGATGTCGAACACGACCATCGGACCGACTTCGGCGAGGCTGACGCGGCGGATC
Organism: uncultured Olsenella sp.; assembly: GCA_947253595.1. GTDB lineage: Bacteria > Actinomycetota > Coriobacteriia > Coriobacteriales > Atopobiaceae > Olsenella_I. The sequence continues at coordinate 4,191 of CAMXZR010000056.1, forward strand.
CACGCCCCGAAGCGCAGGCTCCCGTTGCCAACCATACGGACGAGTTTGTCACGGCGATTCCCGAGGAGCCGGCTGAGGAAGAGCCTCTCCCGCAATTCAGCCTGTTCGCGCCCCTGCGCGACGACTACATAATGGATGCGGAGTTCGAGCGTGTGGGCGGTAGAGGGGTCGACCCTACACAAGACCCGCTCGATCAGACCATGGTCCAGACGGTCATCGCGGACGGCAGCGACGAGCCGACGCTCGTTACCATGCCTGCCGGCGCAGATGAGTCAGAAGAGCCAGGTGCCGACGAGCTTCCCACCGAGTTGGAAGAACGGACTGGCGTTGCCGCTGCAGCCGAGGTGATGGCTGGTCCCGCACCCGAAGAGAAGACTCCCGACTCGCTCGCGGCGGAAGCGTCCCCCGACGCGACGTCCCTGGACGACGAGCGACCGGAGAGGGCGGTTGGCTACGTCCTTGGAGAGGAGCCCGTAGAGATAGGCCGTAGCGAGCTGGCCCTCTCTGTCAGACCCTTCGTTGCCGCGGAAGACGTCAAGGTGGTGGGGGGAGACGATGCCGACGAGGCTGACCAAACGCTCGATCCCAGCGCGACCGTTATCGCTCCCAACCTCAGTTTCATGGAGGACGAGGAACCCAGCGAGGAGGAGCTCGCATCCAAGGACGTGACAGGTCTCGACACCTATGCCATGGATGGAACGGAGCCTCGCCCCGCGGAGCCCCGGAAGCCCGAGCCTGCTGCCATCGATGATCCCAACTGGGGCAAGAGCGAGTTCACCCCCCAGGCCGGAAACATTGCCCGTCGCAGCGTCCTCTTTGATCTGCCGGATCCATCCGAAGCCGTGGTCGATCCCCTCGCTCCGGCGGAGTCCATCTCAGCTCCTGCGACCCGTGGGATAGACGATGGTCGCTCCCGGCCCTCTGCCGCTGACCTCTCGTACACGAGAGGGGAGCGCGAGCCGCTCGGGGTGGTGAGCGGGGGCGTACTGAGGACGGAGGTTCCACGCCCTCGCGGCGGGTCTCACCAGATGCGTCCAAGCAGCAAGAAGCGCTTCAACATCTTCGGCCATCACAAGGATCAGGAGGGGGATTCCGACTCCATGAGCTCCTGGCTTGGCGTGGACGATGACTTCGACGCAAAGAAGAGTGGCCGCGAGATAGGAAGCTGGGACAATTTCTCGGAAGGCGAGCAGAAGAAGCCTCGCGGCGGATGGAAGGGCGGTGCCACCAGCCGCTTCGATCTCAGGCTCGTGCAGGAAGACCCCATGGATGCGGCCCAGGGCGTCGATGCGGAGCCCGTCGAAGGCTACGCTCTCGGCGGAGAGGAGACTCGTGGCGACGCCCCTCAGGACGGAATCGGTATGGAGGAGCTGCGCGAGGCGATCACGGGCATGAGTGACGACGAGCTCCTCGCCCACGACATCTGGTTCGTTGCCCTGGGGGCCTCGGGTCTCGACCACGCGGGCGCAAAGCGCTTCATGGAAGAGCACCGCAAGGACGTCCGAGGAGCATTCGTCGTCAACCTTGGCTCCGTCGGCGCGGGAAGGCTTAGCGTCCTCACGAGCGAGGGTTCGATTAACCCCCGCCGCGCGGACCGAAGGATGGTTCGCATGCTGTCCAAGATCGCTGCCGACCTGCACATTTCTCTCGAGAAGGCGCGTCATGACTGGAGTGACACCGACGCGACTCCGGCAATGCAGTCGTCCATGCGCGCCGCTACGATTATAGGCCTCTCCGACGACGGGGTTCCTGCGCTCTCTCACACGTCCGATGACGTGCCCGAGAACGTCGACGCGGCTCAGGTGGTGAGTGTGGCAGAGCTCGTGGCAGAACTGATTCGCCGTTCCTAGGTCCCATCCTCGCCCCGCAGCAGTTGGAACGAGTCGCCTTGCACGCCGGCAGCAACCCCTCTGTGGTGGCTGCCGGCGTGCCCTGCTCCAAGTGGGTGACCTCCCCTTATGGGGTCGCCTCCCCTGAGCTGCGCTCTCGGTCCGCGTCTCCTCCTGCCGACCTTTGGAGAGGCAGCTCCAACGGCTTCGGAGCCCGCCACCAACCGCGCTCCTTCTCCTCGTCTTGCTCGCAACCCCTTGAACATGCGTCCTCCTTTCTGTACGTCCCGTGGGAAGAAGAGACTACCCCGTGCTAGCTGGCAGCAAGCACATCGGCAGCTGCCTGCAGTCTGCTGCCAGCTTGGGGGAGGCCCTTCCAGGCACGGGATTTGTCCTCGTCCGCCAAAACCTCGGTCGCAGTCTCGGGGGGAGCTGTGATAGAATCCACAAACATGCGGGCATCGCCAAGTGGTAAGGCAATGGCTTCCCAAGCCATCATCCGCGGGTTCGAATCCCGTTGCCCGCTCCATAGAATGCATTCGGGCCCTTCGGGGCCCGATTTCGTGAAAGGGCAATACATGAGCGCTCCCATGAGTCAGGAGGAGAGTCGCGTAGCTATCGAGCACCTCTCGCCCAAGATCGACAACTACGCAGAGCTGCTCATCCGCAGGGGAGTAGCTCTGAGGCAGGGGCAGGAGCTCGTTCTTAGTGCCCCCGTAGAGCGGGCGGACTTCGTTCGTCGCGTGGTCGGGAAGGCGTACGAGGCGGGTGCGGGTCACGTGACCGTCATCTGGTCGGATGACGTCGTGAGTCGCCTGACCTACCAGAACGTGGGCAGGGAGTACTTCGAGCACGTCCCCTCGTGGCAGCGCGAGCAGCTTGACTCGCTTGCCGGGGCGGGCGCGGCCTTCCTCTTCCTTGAGGGGAGCGATCCGTCGGCGCTCGACGGCATCGACCCAGCAAAGCCCGCCGCCGCCCACAAGGCTCAGAACACCGAGTGCCGCGTGTTCCGCGAGGGGATGGACTTTGGTCGCAACGTCTGGTGCATCGCGGGGGTTCCCGTCGAGGCCTGGGCTCGCGAGGTGTTTCCCGAGTTCTCACCCCACGAGGCAGTGTACCGGCTCTGGCTTGCGATACTGGGCGTCGCCCGCTCGGACGGACGCGACCCCCAGAGCTCCTGGGAGACTCACAATGCCACCTTCGAGAAGAACAAGCGCCTGCTCAATGCTGCTGCTTACGACAGGCTGCGGTACCGCTCCTCTAACGGGACCGCCTTCGAGGTGGGCATGAACGAGGGGCATGTCTGGGAGGGTGGTTCCGCGCGTACGGTTGACGGAACCGTGTTCTTCCCCAACATCCCTACGGAGGAGATTTTCACTACCCCCGACCGCAACAGGGCGGACGGCGTCGTGTACTCCGCCATGCCGCTTGTGCACGCAGGTCAGGTCATCGATGACTTCTGGATCAGGTTCGAAGCAGGGGTGGCGGTGGAGTGGGACGCGCGGCGCGGCAAGGCGGTCCTCGACCAGATCCTCGCTGCGGACGAGGGCGCGCGTCACTTGGGAGAGGTTGCGCTCATCTCCAAGAACACTCCCATCCGGCAGAGCGGCACACTCTTCTACGACACGCTCTACGACGAGAACGCAAGCTGTCACCTTGCTCTTGGAATGGGATTTCCTGAGTGCCTCGTCGGAGGCCTCGACATGGACCGGGACGAGCTTCTGGCGCATGGGGTGAACCAGTCGACCACTCACGTCGACTTTATGGTCGGTGCCGACGACCTGGACGTCTGGGGCGTCGATGCCGCCGGGAAGGAGACTCCCATATTTGTGGGTGGGCAGTGGGCCTGGGAGGCGGAATAGCCTTTCGGGCACGTGGTAGAATCGCACGGACGTCCCTTGGAGTGACGTCGTCGGGCCGTTAGCTCAGTTGGCAGAGCAGGGGACTTTTAATCCCAAGGTCGTGGGTTCGACCCCCACACGGCCCACCACGAGAAATAGGCTCCCACCTGCGAAAACGCGGGTGGGGGCTTTTTTGCATACATTGGCTGGCACCGCTAAGCTGCACTGAGCCGTTCGAATGTTTCGAGCAGGAAACCAAAGCGCACTCTCGCCTTACGCCCATTTGCATAGCAGAGTAGTATTCCTCGGCAACAAACGGAGCAAGGGCTCGAGCACGAGGAAGGGGGAGGCCGAATGACAAACAACGATGCCACCAAGCTCTCCCTCCGACGCCAGGACCGACGAATCACGCTGCGACGCCAGCGCGAGCTGCTCCCGGTCCGCTGAGGCCCACTAGAGGCCCCACAAACATAGGACTGTGACACCGCCTGGCAATGCCAGGCTTTTTTACGAAAAACTCCTGGTACGCAGCTTATTCATCATTTTGAGAGGGGACGCCCTCCCATCGCGCATCCACAGCCATATCTAGCAAAGCAAGTCCACGATTCATAAACAGGGGAGAGCGACCATGCCTGCATCGAAGAGCCTGGATCCCAGCGTCACCACCAACACCTCCACGAAGGAGAAAGTCGTCCTCGCCTATTCCGGCGGCCTGGACACCTCCGTCATGGTCAAGTGGCTCCAGCTAGAGAAGAACCTCGACGTAGTCGCCATCTGCGGCAACGTGGGTCAGGACGCAGAGGATCTGGCCTGGGTGGAGAAGAAGGCCCTGCAGATGGGCGCCGTCCACTCTGAGGCACTGGACATGCGCGAGGAGTACGCCGAGGAGGTTCTCACCAAGGCGATCAAGGCAAACGGCCTCTACGAGGATGCCTACCCGCTCCTCTCCGCCCTCTCGCGTCCCCTCATCGTAAAGCATCTCGTGGAGATGGCTCACAAGACCGGCGCCTCCTACATCGCCCACGGATGCACCGGCAAAGGTAACGACCAGGTGCGATTCGAGACCTGCATCCACGCGCTCGACCCTAGCGTCAAGGTGCTGGCTCCCGTGCGCGAGTGGGACCTCTTGACCCGCGAGCAGGAGATGGAGTGGGCCAAGGAGCATGGCGTGCCCGTGCCTACCACCGCAGCGAAGCCCTACTCCATCGACGATAACCTCTGGGGCCGGGCCATAGAGTGCGGCGTTCTCGAGAACCCCTGGAACGAGCCCCCTGCGGACATCTGGACGATGACGGACGACCCCATGGACGCCCCCGACCAGCCCGAGGAGATCGTCGTCGGCTTCGAGAAGGGCGTTCCCGTCGCCCTCAACGGACAGAGGATGGAGCTCCTGGCCCTGATCGCGCAACTCAACCAGATTTGCGGTGCACACGGCTACGGTCGCATCGACATGATCGAGGACCGCGTCGTGGGCATCAAGAGCCATGAGTGCTACGAGTGTCCGGCCTCCCTCGCCCTCATCAACATGCACCATGCCCTCGAGACCCTCTGCCTCGACCACGACACCCTCCAGTACAAGCACATGATCGACCGGCAGTGGTCCAAGGTCGTCTACGACGGTCTCTGGTACAGCCAGCTCAAAGACGCCCTCGACTCCTTCTGCGCCAGCACCCAGGCCTTCGTCACGGGCGAGGTCAAGGCCAAGCTCTACAAGGGCAGCCTTACCGTGACCGGTCGCAAGAGCGCCTACTCCCTCTACGACCTGAGCCTCGCGACCTACGGTGACGGCGACAGCTTCGACCGCAGCTCCTCCAAGGGCTTCATCGACCTGCACAGCCTGCCCAGCAAGACCTGGTCGGGCAAGCAGGGTCCCGCCCACAAGCAGGCGGTCCCCGCTCCTGCGGGCAAGAGGCAGGCAAAGCTGTCCCGTGCCGCGTTGTCCGCCTAGGCAGCATCGCGGGGTAGGCGCGGGAGCGGCGCGCGCACGGGAAGACTCGGCTCGCGTGCGCGCCCTTGCGCGCCCCGGCCGCGGCCGGGGCGCATGGCGGAGCGAGCAAGGCGAGGGAGGCGGGTCCAGATGGCCCTTTGGTCCGGCAGGTTCGAACGGGGAGTGGATGGCTTCACCCAGAGCTTCGGCGCTTCGCTCGAGGTGGACAAGGCCATGTGCCGGCAGGACATAGCCGGTTCGGTGGCCCACGCGAGGATGCTTGCCGAGCAGGGGGTCATCTCGGCCGAGGACGAGGAAAAGATCGAGGACGGGCTCGGCCGCATTCTTGCCCAGATCGATGACGGAACGTTCGGGTGGGACGTGAACGACGAGGACGTCCACATGGCCGTCGAGTCCAAGCTCACGCAGACGATCGGACCTGCCGGCGCCCGCCTGCATACGGGGCGCTCGCGCAACGACCAGGTTGCCCTCGACCTCAGACTTCTTACCAAGGACCTCCTCGTCCAGCTCATGGAGGGGAACCTCTCGCTCAGGGAGGCCCTGCTCCTGGAGGCGAGGTCCCAGAGGGGTGTGGTGATGCCGGGGTACACCCACCTACAACATGCCCAGCCTGTGTTCCTCTCGCATCACCTGCTGGCGTACTTCTGGATGCTCCGCCGCGACTTCCGCCGACTCTCCTTCGCTCGCGACGAGGCGGACGCCAACCCCCTGGGTGCCGCCGCCCTCGCCGGGACGACCTATCCCATTGACCGCTTCCGGACCACGGAGCTCCTGGGCCTCGACCACCCCATACCCAACTCCATGGACGCGGTGAGCGACCGAGACTACCTCCTTGACCTGCTCTACGCCTGCTCTGTGTCGATGATGCACCTCTCGCGCCTCTGCGAGGAGATCGTGCTCTGGTCCTCCACGGAGTTCGGCTTCATCACGCTCTCGGACTCCTACTCGACCGGCTCCTCGATTATGCCCCAGAAGAAGAACCCCGACTTCGCCGAGCTCACCCGTGGCAAGACCGGCCGCGTCTACGGCGACCTGGTGGCACTTCTCACCACCATGAAGTCGCTGCCCCTGGCCTACAACAAGGACCTCCAGGAGTGCAAGGAGGGGCCGCTGGACGCAGCGCGGACCCTCCTCGACTGCATGACCTGCGTCGAGGGCATGGTCTCGACCTGGAGGGTCAACGCCGGGCGCATGCGCGAGGAGTCGGGCCTTGGCTTCACCGCGGCGACGGACGTGGCCGACTACCTGGCCAAGCGCGGAATGCCCTTCCGCAGGGCGCACGAGGTCGTGGGCGAGCTCGTCCTGTATTGCGAGAAGCACCACAAGGATCTGGAGGATCTGACGTCCGACGAGTTCCGCCGGATGTCGGAGCTCTTCGACGAGGACGTGACGGAGGCCCTCGACCCCGAGGGAATCGCGGCGGCGCGCAACAGCTATGGCGGGACGGGGGAGAAGGCTCTGCTCGTCCAGCTGGGGGAGGCCGACGC
>CAMXZR010000057.1 GCA_947253595.1 uncultured Olsenella sp.
CCAGCATCGACAAGAACGAGACGGTCTACGTCTCTGTGGACAGCAGCGGAAACGTGCGGGAAACCACGGTGCGGGAGACCCTCAGCAACGACGGGAAGGCGACGACCCTCCCCGACCGCAGCGACCTGAGCGACATCAAGCCCTCCGACGATAAGCAGGGCTTCAGCACCAACGCGGACGGTAGCCTGAGCTGGACGGCAAACGGTAAGACGGTCTCGTACAGCGGGCGCAGCGACAAGCCGCTGCCGCTGAGCATCAGCGTGAGCTACACGTTGGACGGCAGGTCGATCGAGGCCAGCGAGCTTGCCGGCAAGAGCGGCCACCTCGTCATGCGCTTCGACTACCGGAACGAGTCGTCCGCGACTCGTTCCGTGCAGGGCAGCCGGAGCGAGCTCTTCACGCCCTTCGCTGCCATTACCACCGTCGACCTCGATGAGGACGTGTTCCACAACGTGAAGCTCGCCAACGGGCGGCTGATCTCGGGTGACACGCCCATGGCGGTGGGCTACGCGCTGCCAGGGCTCCAGACGAGCCTCGACCTCAGCCGCGACCAGATCGAGCTCCCCGAGCACTTCGAGCTCGAGGCGGACGTGACGAACTTTAGGCTGGGATCCGTGACCACCATCGTCACCCCCAGCCTGCTCTCGGACCTCGACACCAGCAAGATCGACGCGAGAGACAACAGCGAGACCGTCGACCTGCTGCAGAGCTCCATGAACCAGTTGGTGAGCGGCTCGGACGAGCTTGCTGGCGCCCTACAGAAGATCTCGGACGGCAACACCGCCCTCTCTAGGGGCGTCGATGTGTTCCGCGCCGAGGCGGGGCTCCTGCCGCAGGCGACGGGACGGCTCGCCGACGGAGCCAGCAGCCTTGCCCAGGGAGTGGAACGGGCGCGCGACGGCGCGGAGTCCCTGGCGGCCGGCGGGCATGCGCTTTCGGAGGGGCTGGGCAGGCTCGGCGGAGGCGTCACCGACCTGCAGGGCGCCTCCTCCGCACTGGGTGCCTCCCTCGGCGATGAGCGGGACCTGCTCTTGCGCGCCCAGGAGCAGGCAGCCTCGGCAAAGAAAGCCGCGGCCGAGGCGGCGGACATGGCGGGCCAGGTAGGCCAGTCGGCCGAAGACGCGAGGGCGGCAGCCACCGCCGCGGGCGACGCGGCCGGGAAGCTCGACAGCTCGGCCGACGCCCTCAAGACCTACGCGAGCGTGCAGGAGGGAGTGCAGGCCCAGGTCGCCGACGCGCGGGAGGCACTCGCAGGCATCGACCAGACTGGCATGAACGAGGCACAGAGGCAGGCCGTCACCGCCGCGCTCGAGAAGCTCAACGCGGTCACAAGCACCGAGGTCCCCCAGCTCGCAGACATCTCGGCGCAAGTCTCGACGCTCAGGGAGAAGGGCGCGTCCCTCTCCTCCGCGGCGAAGGCGGCACAGTCGCTCGCCTCGAGGTCCGAAGAGGCCTCCGCGGCAGCCAACGCGAGCGGCGACCTCATTGCCACGGCACGCGGGAACGAGGGGCAGGCCACGGGTCTGGCGGGCGCGATCACGCTTGCGCACCAGCTCGACCAGGGCATCGTGGGCATCCACGGTGCGCTGGGGAGCGCAGGGAACGCAGACAGCCTCCTGGGTGGCGCCGCCGCGAGCGGTGCCGGGGCGCAGCAGCTGGCCCAGGCGCTGGAGCAGGCAGCCAGCGGCGCGAGCGAGCTGGCGGCGGGGGCTCGCCAGCTCGATCAGGGTGCCGGGCAGCTCATGGGCGGCATCGACCAGCTGTGGGACGGTGCCTCGGCACTCGCGACTGGTTCGTCCGCCGTGGCGGCGGGCTCCGGACAGCTGTCCGACGGCCTGAGAGCCTTCGACGAGAAGGCCGTCTCCAAGATGGTCGAGGCGCTCGACGGCTCCTCGATGAGGAAGCTCGCCGCGCGCCTCGACGCCGTCAGCGACCTCGCCGACGAGTACGAGAGCTTCGGCGGCATCGCTGAGGGTCAGCAGGGCAGCTCGAAGTTCGTCTTCCGCATGGACGCCATCGAATAGCCGCGCACGATTTTTTGCGGTGCGGAAGCCCAACAGGGGTTTCTCCGTGCGTCTCCACAATTGAGTGAAACCGTGCGCACTTATATATCTGCGTCGTGGCAAAATTCAGCTTGAAGCACGCTCAAAACCTGCGCCAAGCGCCCAAGTCCCTAGGAGAAGTCCATGCCCGAGACCATCCGCAAGGTCAACGTCATCGGCCACCTGCACCCCGACACCGACAGCATCTGCTCGGCGATCAGCTTGGCCTACCTCAAGAACCAGACCGAGGACGTGCAGTACGAACCGCGACGCGCCGGCACCATCAACCGCGAGACCGCCTTCGTCCTCAAGCACTTCGGCTTCGAGGAGCCCCAGCTCATCACCAGTGTGCGCCCCCAGATCAAGGACATCATGATCCAGCACACCGACGGCATCGACCGCGAGATGAGCCTCTTCGCCGCCTGGAACCTCATGGGTGACTCCAAGGCGGACACCCTCTGCATCACCAACGACAAGGGCGACCTCGAGGGCATCATCGCCGTCAAAGACATCGCCAACGCCAACATGGACATATTCGACACGCGCGTGATCGCGGAGGCGCAGACCAAGTACTCCAACATCATCCAGACCCTGAAGGGCACCATGGTCCTGGGCGACCCCGAGGCCAGCGTAGAGAGCGGACGTGTCGTCGTGGGCACCACGCCCGAGATGATGGAGGGCAAGATCGAGCAGGGCGACACCGTCCTCGTGACCAACCGCTACGAGACCCAGCGTTTCGCCGTCGAGTCCGGTGCGGGACTGCTCATCGTGTGCAATGGCGCACAGCTCTCGAACGTCGTCGTCGATGCCGCCCGCGCCAACGGCTGCACCGTGATCACCACGCCCTACGACACCTACGCCGCCGCGCGCCTGATCAGCATGTCCATCCCGGTGCGCGCCAAGATGCTCCCCGCGGACGACGTGCTGCGCTTCAGCATCAACACCACCGTGGACGACGCGCGCAAGACCATCACGCAGTCCCGTCACCGCTTCTTCCCCGTGCTGGACGAGGACGGCCACTACTGTGGCCTGGTGAGCACCCCCAACCTGCTCAACGTGACCCGCAAGCACGTGGTGCTCGTCGACCACAACGAGCGCTCCCAGGCGGTCGACGGCCTCGAGCAGGCCGTGATCATGGAAATCATCGACCACCACCGCATCGGCAGCATCGAGACCTCGGCCCCCGCGCACTTCCGCAACGAGCCCGTGGGCTGCACCTGCACCATCCTCTACAGCATGTTCCAGGAGCAGGGCGTCGAGATTCCAAAGAACATCGCCGGCCTCATGATGAGCGCCATCCTCTCGGACACGCTCGCGTTCCGCTCGCCCACCTGCACCCCGCGCGACAAGTACGCCGGCGAGCAGCTGGCCAAGATCTGCGGCGAGGACATCGACGAGTATGCGGACGCCATGTTCGATGCAGGCGCCGAGCTCACCGGTCGCACGGCAGAGGAGGTCTTCCACCAGGACTTCAAGGTCTTCTCCCGCGGAAACGCCCGCTTCGGCGTGGGCCAGGGCAGCTTCATGACCGAGAACAGCCGCAAGGCCGCCGAGGCCCTGGTGGGTCCCTACCTCAAGGAGGGTGCCGCCGCCGACGAGCTGCCCCTGGTCTTCTACATGTTCACCGACGTGAAGAGTCAGACCACCGAGATGCTGTACTACGGGACCGGCGCGGAAGAGATCGTCGCGCGCGCCTTCGACGCGAGGCCCGTGAACGGCGTCGCCACCCTGCCGGGCGTGGTGAGCCGCAAGAAACAGGTCATCCCCGCGCTCATGACCACCCTGCAGGACACCCAGGAGGACTAGCCACGGGCGAGCGGGCGCGCCCGCCAGGTCCACGGGGCGCGTCCGCTCGACTTCGTGAGTCGTGTCGAGAGCGCGACCGAGCGTCCTTCTCCCCTGTTCCTGACCTACAGGAGCTGGTCCAGGGTGTGGCCGTAGGATGGCAGGAACTCGTCCATGAAGTCGCGGAGCTCGGGCAGGTCTGCCGCCATCGACTCGAGCGCCGCGCGCGTCGAGGCCTCGGCGGTCACGAACTCCGAGTTGCCGGCCGACCTCTCTTCCAGGCACTTGATCAGGGCCGAAAGCTTGTCCGCCGCCTTCACGAGCCGGCGCAGGTAGGCCTCGGCCTCGCGCGACGCCGCATCAGGATCCTCCCCCACCAGGCCGAACGAGCGCCTGAACTCCCCCCGCAGGTCCTCGGGCAGGGTTGAGAGGAGCGTCTCCTCCGCGGCCGACTCGACCCCCTTGTAGGCGTCGCGAATCTGCGGATTGAAGTACTTCACCGGCGTGGGAAGATCGCCGGTGATGATCTCTGAGGCGTCGTGGTACATGCCCATGACCGCCGCGCGGCCCTCGTCGAGCGCGCGTCCGTAGCGCACGTTGGCAATCACGCAGAGCAGGTGGGCGATCATGGCCACCTCGAGCGAGTGCTCGCTCAGGTTCTCGGGCCGTGAGCTGCGCATGAGCGCCCAGCGCTCGATGTATTTGAGCCGTGCCAGGATCGCCGTGAACTGGGACATGCCTGCCTCCCTCGCCGAGTGCCTCGAAGAACATCCTAGCCAAGGTGGGGGACGGATTGAGCGACGTCGGGACATGCGGGCCGGGCACGAGCGGGACAGAAGGCGGCGACCGGCGCAAAAAAGTGCGCACGGAATTCCGGGACAAGGAGGGAATCCTGGGCAAACGCCGAGCGTCTCCATAATTCGGAGCTTCCGTGCGCAGTATTTTGGGCACGTGACGAGGACGAGCTCCGCGCGACAACCCGATGCAGCGATGGTGGATAATGCCAAGCGCCCCACGGCGCGGCCACGATGCTCAGGAGCACGTAGCCGCGCGTCGCTCCCGCACCAGGCAGCGCCCGCACGGCAGCGCACCACCCGACCACCAGATCGAAGAGGGCCCATGCACGGACTGCACGCACGCCTTCCCAAGAACTTCGTCCTCGAGGAACGCCTCGAACGCTACGCCGACGCCATCGAGCTCGAGCCGCGCCGCCTGGCCGGACGCTGGCTCGAGGCCTGCAGCCCCATCGCGGGCGGTGCACGCCTGCGCGAGCTGAGGCTCGACCTGGGCTGCGGCAAGGGGGGCTTCGCCGCGGAGTCCGCCGCACGCGAGGACGACGTGCTCTTCGTGGGAATCGACTCCGAGCCCATCTGCATCGCCTACGCCGCACAGAGGGCCGTCGAGGGCGACCTCGCGAACCTGGTGCTGGTGCCAGCGCTGGGAAGCGACGTCGCAGAGCTCTTCGCCCCGGGCGAGGTCGAGCGCATCATCCTCAACTTCCCCACGCCCTTTCCCAAGAAGAAGGAGGCCTCGCAGCGCCTCACCCACCTCGACCAGCTGCTGCTGTATCGCCAGATCCTGGCCCCGGGCGGCAGCGTCGTGTTCAAGACCGACAGCCAGCCCCTCTTCGCGTTCTCGCTCACGCAGTTCGAGCTGGCGGGCTTCGAGCTGACCTGGAGGAGCGAGGACGCCCGCGCCGACCGTCCCGACGACCCCGTGAGCTGGTACGAGGAGCGCCTGGGCAGGCAGGGGGCCACCGTCCTCGGCCTGGAGGCCACGCCGGGGCCCCTGCCGGAGCGGGTGGAGCAGACCGCCGAGCTGAGCCTGGCCGAGTACCTGCCCGAGGACCTGACCACGCTCGGCTACGTGCCCCACGGCATGCAGGGGACGGTCACCAACCTGCGTAACCTGCGCGCGAAGCGAGACGGAAGGGCCTAGGCGGACGAGAGGGCCGCGCATCCGGCACCGTCATGCGCGCATGCCCAGCCCCGTGCCGGCAGGGACGACCCTCGCTGCGCCGATGCTGCAGCGCGACCCCAGCCGCGACGCCCGGCGACAACCGTCCCCGGAGGCGCGGCTGTGGAGACCTTCCGCCCGCAGACGAGACGAGACGTCCCATGCACGCTTCTGGGTAAACTGGAGAGCATGCCTCATGCAGATGAATTGTTGTCCCAGGTAGGAGGTTCCCCATGAAGGACTCGCACAGGAACGTGCTCATGGCCGCCGGCATCGCCGCGGGAGCGGTGGCCGCAGCGGCCGGCTTCTCTGCCTTCTCCAGGATCAGGTACGGACGCAGCGCCCAGGCCTCGATCTGCGCAGGCGCCCTCAGGGCCTTCGCCGGAAGGGGCGACCTCCTGGGCAAGGACCTCGGACGCTTCGAGGACTTCGTCGAACGCTGCCGGCAGGAGAACGAGGTCGAGTACCACATGCCCAGCTGGCTTCACCTTAGGTCGCTGGTCTTCGAGGAGTCCTGCGACGGCATGAAGACCTTCCACCTAGGTACCACGGGCAAGAACTCGCACGCCGTGCTCTACCTGCATGGCGGCGCGTACGTGAAGCAGATCAGCTGGATCCACTGGCTCTTCCTGGACGACCTTTGCCAGCGTACCGGCGCCGAAGTCTTCGTCCCCATCTACCCACTCGCGCCCGCGCACGACTACGACGAGGCATATTCCCTGCTCACCGACCTCTACGAGGGCATGCTGCGCCGCTACGAGGCAAAGGACGTCACCCTGGCGGGCGACTCCGCGGGCGGCGGACTCGCGGCGGGCCTGGCCGAGAGCTTCTCTCACTATGACCTCGAGCAGCCGGGTCAGCTGGTGCTGCTGTCTCCCCAGCTGGACCTCACTATGCGCAATCCCCAGATCCACGACTACTTCGACGTGGACCCGGCCCTGGCCCCCTGGGGCCTGGCGCAGCTCGGCGACCTCTGGGCCGACGGGGACGACGTCACCAACTACCGCCTGAGCCCCATCAACGGCGACGTGCGACCGCTGCGCAACGTGACCACCTTCGTCGCCACGCGCGAGATCTTCTATCCCGACTGCATCGCCTTCGACGCCAAGCTCGAGGAGCAGGGCATCGGCCACGAGCTGGTGGTGGGCACGGGACAGGCCCACGTGTGGCCGCTGTACCCCACGCCCGAAGGCAGGAGGGCGCGCCGCCTCATCGGACAGCTGGTGGCCAGGGAGGTCCCGCGGGGCTAGGTGGGTCTAGGCGGGGCCAGGCGGCGCCAGACGGGACTAGACCCTCCTGACCTCGACCCCGTCCAGAAGCGACTCCACGAGTTCGCGCGGGGCTGCCTGCGTCCCCGACTGCATGACGTTGGCGGCACCCGTGGCCATGGCTAGCCTGAGCGATTTCCCCAGGGGAAGTCCACGCTCCTCAGCGAGGGCGAGGGCGGCGACCACGGAGTCTCCCGCGCCGACGGTGGAGCCCACGGGCACCTTGGGAGAGCTCGCGCGATACGCGGCGTCGCCGTCGAGGTAGATGGCGCCGGCACCACCGAGGGACACCATGACCCGCGCCACGCCACGCCCCCGCAGCTCGCGCGCCGCCTCGAGGACGGCTGCCTCGTCGGGCAGCTCGCGACCCACGAGCCCGGCGAGCTCGACGTCGTTAGGCTTGACGAGATCGGGTCCTGCCTCGATGCCACGGGCCAGGCTCTCTCCGTCGGCGTCCAGGAAGACCGTGGCGCCGGTCGCCTTGCAGGCGCGCACCCAGTCCGCATAGGTGTCCGTCGCGGCGGCACGCGGGAGCGACCCCGCGACGACCACGACGTCACCGGGGCACACGTCGGCCACAAAGCGCTCGAGCATGCGGGAGAGAAGCCCCTCCCCCGGCATGAGACCGGGCTCGTTGATGTCGGTGTGCGTGCCGCTCGTGGGGTCGATGAGCTTGAGGTTGCTGCGAGTCTCTCCCCCCTCGGACCAGAACGCGTCGACCTCGACACCTTGGCCGCGGATGAGCTCCTCGAGCGCACGGCCCGCCGATCCGGCAAGCAGAACCGTTGCCACGCTCGCGCCGCCCAGCGCCCGCACGACCTTTGACACGTTGACGCCCTTCCCGCCGGGGTCGACGCGCAGCTCGCTGATGCGGTTGACGGCGTCCAACGTGAGGCCGGGTACCATGGCGGTCTTGTCTAGGGCGGGGTTGAGCGTGACCGTGCGGATCATCGGAATCTCCTTCTGCTTGCGGCTAGCGGACGAGAGTGGCAGGCGTGCGGGGCGGGAACGCGGGGCGGGAACGCCACGTAATCATGTGGTACGGGGGCGCGGGTCGGGAGCGGGACCCCCGCAACGGGCCACACGCTGGAGCCGCTACTCCGAGCGACCAGAGATTACGTCGAGGAACTGGGTCCCGTAGCGCCCGAGCTTGACCTGTCCCACGCCTGAGACCCGCAGGAGCTCCTCCTCGCCCTGGGGCCTCAGGCGAACCATGCCCCTGAGCGTAGCATCCGAGAAGACCACGTAAGGCGGGACGCCGGCCTCGTCGGCGAGTTGCTTGCGCAGGGCGCGAAGACGCTGGAAGAGGCGTTCGTCCTCGTCGGTCGCCTCTGGCTCGCCGGGGAGCTCGCGCGTGCGCGCGCCGCTGCCGAAGGACCCGGGAACGCGACGTGCGCGCAGGTAGCGCTCGGGTGCGCGGTCGCAGCAGACGGAGCAGGAGCCGCAACCGCCGTCGACCTGGGAGGCGGCGGGGACCGAGGCCACGCCGTCACTCTCGCCCGTCCCGCCTGCCTGGCCGAAGTAGTCCAGGACGCGCCGACGCAGGCAGGAGTCGCTCATCGCATAGCCGATCATCTGTCCCAAGAGGCGCTCACGGTTCTGGATCAGCGCCCTGCGCTCGACCTCGTCCAGCTCGGGCGGGAAGTCGCCGGAGTCGATGAGGTAATGGCAGGAGCGGATGTCTCCCCGGCTCCAGAGGAGGTAGCACTCGGCGGGCTCCCCATCGCGGCCGGCGCGGCCCGCCTCCTGGTAGTACTCCTCGAGCGAGAGCGGCAACCCGCAGTTGATCACGAAGCGGACGTCGGACTTGTCGATGCCCATGCTGAAGGCGTTGGTGGCGACCATGACGCGGGCGTCGTCGCGCACGAAGCGGGCCTGGGCCTCGCGGCGCAGGTCGTTGTCGTAGCCGGCGTGGTATGCGACGGCGGGGACCCCGGCGTCACGCAGGGCCCGGCCCAGCGAGTCGACGCGCTTGCGACTGGTGGCGTAGACGATTCCGCTCTGCTCGGAGTGGTCGCGAACGTAGCCCAGCACCCAGCGCTCGCGCTCCTTGGGCGTGAGCTCGAAGCTATGCAGGAAGAGGTTGGGGCGATCGAAGCCGTCGACCTGCACGAGCGGGTCGCGAAGGCCCAGGAGGTCCACGACGTCGGAGCGCACGCGACTGGTCGCCGTCGCAGTGAGCGCAGCCACTACGGGACGCCTGGACAACCGTGCCACGAAGTCCGCGATGCCCCGGTAGGCAGGGCGGAAGTCCTGGCCCCACTGGCTCACGCAGTGGGCCTCGTCCACGGCAAGGAGTGGAACTTGGGCACGGGTCGCGAAGTCGAGGAAGCGCGGGTCCTGCAGGCGCTCGGGGGCGACGTACATGAGGTCGTACCAACCCGCCAGGGCGCGCGCCATCACGACCTCTTGCTGGCGCGGCGTGAGGCTGGAGTTGAGGTAGGACCCGCGGATGCCGGCGGCCTTGAGGGAGCGGACCTGGTCTCCCATGAGCGAAATGAGGGGCGAGACCACGAGCGTGAGGCCGCCCAGCAGCACGGAGGGAATCTGGTAGCAGACGGACTTGCCGGCACCAGTGGGCATGACCGCCAGGGCGTCGCGGCTCCGGAGGATGGCCCCGACGACCTCTTCCTGGCCGGGACGGAAGCCCTCGTAGCCAAAGTAGTGGCGCAATGCCGCGCGGGCACCGTCCATGGTTGGCGGGAGGGGCGCTCCGGGCTCCGGTGCGATGGGCGTGCCTGTCATGAACCGTTGCCCCCTTTCCTGCGTGGGCTTCGAGCCGGTGAGCGCGTGTCTCGACGGCATACGCGCCAGGCCTGCAAGCGTCTCCTGTTCGAGCTCATCGAGTCGGTGCGGGCCGTAGGCGGGCGGCAGCGAGTCGGTGCGGGCCGTAGGCGGGCGGCGGCGAGTCAACAATGTTTTTCATTCTGTCGACCAGCTTAAATCTACCTGCGATTCTGCGGACAAAGTCAGCATTATTTCAAATCTTGCCAATCGGGAGCCCGACGGCAGGGCGGCCGGGCACCCCGCCGGCTCGTCGGACCCCGTCGACCCAGTACGACCGCCGGGCGTGCGGGAACCCCTGCGGATCCCGCCCCAATGGCGGTGCGTTTGGGGACGCTTGCCGTTGACGCCACACCTCCGCCGCGCACCCTGCTACAGTCCCACTTACGTACGCGCACGGGCGCGCACACCACCCAGGGAGGTACCCATGAGCGAGCACGAGCACGACGAGGAAGAGGTCGACTTCATCGAAATCGACTTCGACGACGGCAGCACGGTGCGCTGCGAGGTCCAGGGCATCTTCGAGCTGGACGGCGACGAGTACATCGCGCTCCTGCCCGATGACGACAGCGACGAGGTCTATCTGTACGGCTACAAGGAATACGAGGACGAAGGCACCTACGAGCTCGTGGACATCGAGTCCGACGAGCTGTTCCAGCGCGTCTCTGACCGCTACGACGAGGCAGCCGCCGAGGAGGAGGAACTCAAGGGTGCCGAGTCGGAGGACGACGTCGAGGGCGAGGAGTAGCCAGGCACTTCGGTGCAGAGCTGCCCGCAAAGACAACGCGACCCGCAGGCCCGGGCCCCGCAGCGACGACTCCGCTGCGGGGCCCCTTGCGTGCGAGGGCCGGGGGTCAGGCAAGGCGGAAGTGCCCGTCCCTCTCACACGAAAGCCGGGTGCCGACCCTTCGCACAAAACTGAATTCGTGCGAGAGAAAACGGCATAGGCCCAGTTGCTATCCACCTCTGCGCGCACATCGGACAAATCATGCGAACGTCACCCGGCGCCCGCGAGCGCACGGGAGCCGGAGGAGGACGGTTCGGGTAGTAAGCTAGAACGAAACGCAAACGCCCCGCCGGCGCTTACATAGGAGCCCAAACATGCCAAAAATGACCGCAGGCAACCGCCTGTACTTCTACCAGCTGCTCTCCACCAGAATCGGCACCCTGAGGCAGGTCCCGCTCTCGCAGGTCGAGGAACTCCTCGCGGC
>CAMXZR010000058.1 GCA_947253595.1 uncultured Olsenella sp.
GCCCACCCCCACCGCCGCCTGTCGCCAGGGGGCTGGTGCCCCTACTCCGCGAACATGTTCCTTTCGGCGAACTCTGCCTGGACGGTGCGGAACATGAGGTCGACGTCCTCGAGCCCCAGGTGACGCTCGTTCTCGGACGCCTTGAGCGTGCCGCGCCGCCTCGCCCAGCTCTCCAGGGCCGCCGGGCGCGAGTCGTGGGGGAGCAGCTTGTATTCGGGGTCGATCCTGCGGCAGATGTCGCGCGTGTCGATGGGCACGATGCGTCCTGCCTTGCGCGCCTCGGCATAGCCGTCCAGCTGCATCATGAACCAGGAGTCCTCGAACGCCGCGTTGTGCGCCATGTAGGGGAAGGCCTCCATCGCGGCGAGCAGCGCCTCCTGCATCTTGTGGTCCTGGCGGAAGGGCATCTTGCCTTCGAGTTCCGCCCAGCCTATGTGGTGCACGAAGCTCAGGGGTACGCCCTTCTCGCGGTACAGCTCGGGTAGGCCGCAATAGCCCATGAAAGGCCTCTGGGGCTTCGCCTTGGGAGCGAGCTCCATGAACTCGAGGCCCACGTTGATGATGTAGCCGCGGCTCGGGTCGCGGTCGGTGGTTTCGATGTCTATGCCCAGGATAGTTCCCGAGACGGGAGCCTCCACGTAGGCGGTCGCGAGGTCGTGCGCGTCCGTCCCGGCGCTGCGCGCGACCTCGTCGAAGCTGCGGTGCTGGAGCGCGGCCACCGAGCGGATCAGGTCGGCGTCGCCGAGCTTGCGCGAGAGCGATGTGGGTGGGAGGTCGCGTAGGAGCTCGCTCCCGTAGCTGTCGCAGGTCGTGCGGTTGCGGTCGGCCAGGTTCCTCACGAGGTCGAAGGGGAAGGGCTCGGAGCCGGCCGGGCTCGTTTGCCACGCGTCCACGAGGAGCTGGATCGCCTCCTCGTTCTTCTGGCGCTCGGCGTTGAGCGCCTCGGCGTCGGTCAGGAAGCCGGGAAAGACGAAGGCGTTCGCGTGCTCTAGGGCCTGGCTGAGGTTCATGTGCCGCCTCTCCGCTTGCGATTGGGACTGACCCCCCAGTGTACACTGTGGCAGGCGCACAACGGTCGCCACACAGAGCAGGAGGAGGACGCATGACAGACGTCGAGGTCTCTCGCGAGCTCGTCGACTTCGTAGCGAGCAGCCCGAGCATGTTCCACAGCGCGCGCACCATCGGCAGGTACCTGGACAAGGCGGGCTTCGTCCGGCTTTCCGAGGGCTCGCCCTGGGAGCTCGAGCCGGGCGGAAGCTACTACACGACGCGCAACAACTCCAGCGTCATAGCGTTTCGCGTGGGAGAGGAGCTCGACGACTACCACTTCCAGCTCGCCGCCTCGCACGCGGACTCTCCCAGCTTCAAGGTGAAGGGCGTGCCCGAGCTCGAGGGCCCCGGCGGCTACCTTCGCCTCAACGTGGAAGGTTACGGCGGAATGATCGACTACAGCTGGCTCGACCGCCCCCTCTCGCTTGCCGGGCGCGTCATGGTGCAGGAGGGCGATGCCGTCCGCAACGAGCTCTTCGCGCCCGACCGCGATCTGCTCCTCGTCCCCAGCGTCCCCGTCCACATGAACCGCGACGTGAACGAGGGCTACGCCTTCAATCACCAGGTCGACCTCTGTCCGATGGCGTCAGCCGGCGAGCTCGGTGCCGGATGGCTCGACCAGCTGGTGGCGGACGAGCTCGGCGTGAGGGCGGACCAGGTCCTCGCGCGCGACCTCTTCCTCGTCAACCGCGTCGAGGGGCGCGTCTGGGGTGCGGCGGGGGAGTTCGTCTCGGCCGGGCACCTCGACGACCTCCAGTGCGCCTTCGCCTCGCTCAAGGGCTTCCTGGCCGCACGCAACCCGCATGACGTGAGCGTCTACGCTTGCCTCGACAACGAGGAGGTGGGCTCCAACACCAAGCAGGGTGCGCTCTCCACCTTCCTGTGCGACGTGCTCGTGCGGGTGAACGCCGCCCTGGGCAGGGAAGAGGAGGCACTCGCGCGGGCGCTGGCACGCTCCTTCATGGTGAGCTGCGATAATGCGCACGCCGTGCACCCCAACCATCCCGAGAAGTTCGACGATGCCAACCGCTGCTGGCTCAACGGGGGCATCGTGGTGAAGGAGGCTGCGAACCAGAGCTACACCACGGACGCCTTCTCGCGCGCGGCGTTCCTGGCCATTTGCCGTCGCGCCGGGGTGCCGGTTCAGACCTTCGCGAACCGCAGTGACAGCAGGGGAGGGTCGACCCTGGGCAACCTCTCCAACATGCAGGTAAGCATGCACGCCGTGGACGTGGGCCTGCCCCAGCTGGCCATGCACTCGGCTTACGAGACCGCAGGTGCCCGCGACACCGCCCATGCCATCCGGGCGCTCGAGGCCTTCTACTCCTGCGACCTCAGGATAGACGGGGCGGAAGGCTTCGTCCTGGCATAGCTCGTCGTATCGGGTGAGAGGGGCCCCGGCGCGCGGATTGCCGGCCTGACCCCACCCTGGCGAGGCATCGGCGAGGTTCCGCCAGGGCCCTACGTTTCTGGCTGATCACTTGCGCGTGGGGCCACCTTGCCCGATTGTTAGTCCTGTCTGGCAAGGGGATCGGAGGCGCGGTGGAGCAGCTGGCAGAGGTGCGGAAGGTGGCGAGCGGACGGAGGTCGGCCCTCGCGCTCTTCCTGTTCGTGATGGCCTTCTTCGTCGAGGCGGCGTTTGGGGAGTCGCTCTCCGACGCGCTGGGCATCGACTACGACCTTGCCTACGTCATCGCGGGCTCCGTCGCTGCCGTGTGCTTCGTCGCGCTCCTCGGGGGCAAGGGGTTGCTCAGGCCCGACGCCGCGAGCGTCAGGCGCATGCTGAGGCTGGGCTGGTGGCTCCTTCTGGTCGGGGCGGCCATGGGTGCCATGGACCTGCTCGACTTCCTCTCCTCGGGCGAGACGCCGGACCCCTCCTGGGCCGCCAAGCTGGTGGGGGTCGCCCTGCTCTGCCTCTTCATAGGCATCGAGGAGGAGGCCATGTTCCGCGGCCTGCTCCTGCATGGCATCCTCGCACGAAGCGGGCGCACGCGCAGGGGCGTCATCCTCGCTTGCGTTGCCTCCTCGCTGCTCTTCGGCCTGGCACACGTGTCGGAGCTCGATGCGTCGGACCCCGTCCAGCTCCTCCAGGCGGCCCTCAAGGTTGCCCAGACGGGGACCTACGGCTTCGTGCTCGCGGCTGCCACGCTCTCGGGTCGTCCGGACGAGCCGGACAGCATCTTCGCTGGCGCGCTCTTCCACGGGCTCGACGACTTTCTGGCCATGTTCGTCTCCATCGGCCTGATGGGGGAGTCGAGCGAGGTAAGCTACGTGGCGACGGGGGCGGACGCCTGGCCCACGGTGACCCTCTATGCCGTGCTGACCATCCTCTACCTGCCGTCCGTCGTGAGGGCGGCGTTCTGGCTGCGGGCGTTGGACGTCCCCCAGCTCGGCGGGATCGCCCGCAGGGAGGGGCAACCAGCGCCGCCGCCGGTGCCGGACGGAGCGTGCGTTGGGCCGGTCATGGAGCCCTCTGGCGCGGTGCCTGGGCTTGGCGCAACCGATGCGTCCGGCGCAGAAGGCCGTGATGCGGGTGCGGGCGGCGCAGAAGGCCGCGATGCGAACCTGGGCGGTGGGCCGGGGGCCGTCGGTCGTCCACCCAGGCCGTGGTAGGCATCCCGGCACTGGAAGACGTCCCGACCACGGTAGGCGCCTCTGGCCGGGCAGGCGTCCTAGCCCTGGCAGAGGATCCTCGATCGGGGTGCAATCGTGGCGTTTGTGGGTAGGCGTGCGCCTCTCGCCCTTGCATTTTTCAGTTAAATAGCACACAATTTAATTGTGCTCAATTAAAGACCGCATCAGAAGGGATCCGTCATGGGCTTCTACGATTACAGCGTCACCGACCCCCAAGGCAACGAGGTCAAGATGTCCGGCTTCGAGGGCAAGGTCGTCATGGTGGTCAACACCGCGACCGGTTGCGGCTTCACCCCCCACTATGAGCCGATCGAGAAGATGTACGAGGACTACCGCGACCAGGGCTTCGAGGTCCTCGACATCCCCTGCAACCAGTTCAAGGGGCAGACTCCCGGCTCCGACGAGGAGATCCACGAGTTCTGCACCCTCAACTACGGCACGCAGTTTCCCCAGATGCACAAGTCCGATGTCAACGGCGAGAACGAGCTGCCCCTCTACACCTGGCTCAAGAGCCAGAGGGGCTTCGAGGGATTCGGCCACGGCGCCAAGGCGCTGGCCATGTCAGCGCTGCTTAAGACCATCGACAAGGACTACAAGAGCAACCCCGACATCAAGTGGAACTTCACCAAATTCGTCGTCGACCGCGCGGGTAACGTCGTCGCCCGCTTCGAGCCCACCGCAGACATGAAGGACGTCGAGGAGTGCGTCAAGTCCCTGCTCTAAGGTCGTCCTTGACCCTTGATCGCGTCTGAGGAGAGGGCCCCGACCTTCATGGCCGGGGGCCTCTCTCCTTGTCTGGGGCCTGTCTGCGCCCGGACGGCCGCGGGATGGCAGGAAGCCGCCGCGCCCGCCGGCAGTCTGGGTCGTGGATGCGCCGCTAGTCGACCGAGCTGGCGAGGAAGTGTCGGGTCCGTTCGTCGCGCGGGTTGCGCATGACCTGCTCGGGCGTCCCCTCCTCCACGACCCGCCCGTCGAAGAGGAAGGCCACGCGGTCGGAGACCTCGCGGGCAAAGCCCATCTCGTGGGTCACGATGCCTACGGCCATGCCGTTGCCTGCCAACTCGCGGATGAGTGCATGCATGTCCTCGGTGAGGCGCGGGTCGAGCGCCGAGGTGGCCTCGTCGAAGTAGATAATCTGTGGGTTCATGCAGAGCGCGCGTGCGATGGCCACGCGCTGCTGCTGGCCGCCCGAGAGCTGGCAGGGCACCTTGTCGGCCTGCCCTGCGATGCCGAGCCTGCCCAGGAGCCTGCGTGCCTGTGCCTCAACCTCCTCCTTTGGCCTTCCCTGGACCACGACGGGTGCGTCTACGACGTTCTGGAGCACGGTGCGATGAGGGAAGAGGTTGAAGTTCTGGAAGACGATCCCAAAGCGCATGCGTGCCTGGCGCATCGCCTGGCGGTCGTAGGAGCAGCGCGCGGCCTCGTCCTCGTCGTCCTTGGCTACGAGCACGTTGCCGTAGGCCAGCTCGCCCTGGTCGAAGCTGTCCAGCAGGGTGAGGCACCTGAGGAGCGTGGACTTGCCGGCGCCGGATGGCCCGATGATCGAGACTACCTCGCCCTTGTTGATGAGCAGGCTGACCCCCCTCAGGACCTCTTTCTCGCCGAAGGACTTTCTGCCGCCGCGCAGGTAGACCGCAGGCAGGCCCATGAAGGTGGCGAAGCTCTGGTCGGGGGTGGGTATCCCCTTGAGGGGGCTCGGGCTAGTCATGGTAAAAGTCCAGCTTCTTTTCGACGCGACGGAGCACGAACTCGATGATCAGGCAGGTCAGCCAGTAGATGAGCGCGGCGATGGCAAAGGGCAGCATGGTGCGTTGCGACGCGACCAGGGCGCGGCCGGTGGTGAACATCTCTGCCACGCCGATGGAGAAGGCGAGTGAGGTGTCCTTCACCAGCGTGACGACCTCGTTTCCCATGGCGGGCAGGATGCGCTTCACCACCTGGGGCAGGATGATGCGCAAGAAGGCCTGCGCGCGAGAGTAGCCCAGCACCTCCGCCGCCTCGTACTGGCCGCGGGGCATGCTCTGGATGCCCGAGCGGTATATCTCGGCGAAGTAGGCGGCATAGTTGACCACGAAGGCGAGCATGACCGCCACGAACATGTAGCCGGGGCCCGTCTTTTGGCCAAAGACGTAGTAGGGGGCGAAGAAGACCGCGAACATCTGCAGCATGAGCGGCGTGCCGCGCATGACGGAGATGAAGAGCTGGCAGAGAAGCGAGAGGGGCCTGAAGCGCGAGAGCCTGCCAAGGGCCACGGGGATGCCCAGGGGTATGGCCCCGACGAGCGTCAGGGCGAAGATCTGCAGCGAGGTCACGTAGCCCTGCAGCAGCATGCTTGTCATGGTCGAGATGTCCAACTGCGTCCTATCTCACGTCTGGCGTGCGTGATCGGGTCCCGTGCCTGCCTAGGCCTTGGGGAGGACCCAGAGGTCGTACGAGACGCCTTGGTCGGCGTACTTCTCGCAGAGCTCCTTGACCTTGCCCTCGGCGTCGAGGGCCTGGAGGTCCTTCTGCACCTGGTCTGCGAGCGCCTGCCCCGCGTCCGTCTTGGCGAAGCCCACGCCGAAGTGCTCGGAGTTGAGGGCCTCGTCCAGAATCTTGAAGCTGTCCTTCTTGCCTGCGATGTTGAAGCTCGCAACGGGGTAGTCGACCGCGATGGCGTCCACGGCGCCGCTCTCGAGCATCATGAAGGCGGTGTTGTAGTCGCCGATGGTCTGGAGCTGCGCAAAGCTCGCGGCGAGCTTCGCCTGTGCCCCGTCGGTGCTCAGGAGGTCGTAGGCGGCGGAGTCGGACTGGGTCACCACGTTCTTCCCAGCGAGGTCTGCCAGGGTGGTGGCCTGGGAGTCTGCGCGTGTCACGACGACCTGCCGGTTCTCCATGTAGGGGTCGGTGAAGGAGTAGTCGCCCTCGCGCCCCTCGATGGTGAAGCCGTTCCAGATGCAGGTGATCTGACCGCTGCTGAGCAGGCCGTCCTTGGCGTCCCAGGAGATGGGGTTGGGCTTGAAGGTCCAACCCTCCCTCTGGCAGACGGCCTGGGCGAGGTCGAGGTCGAAGCCGGTGAAGGCACCATCGTCACCCACGTAGCCGTAGGGAGGGAACTCCTGGTCGAAGCCCACGACGAACGTACCGTCAAATCCTGCGACGCCATCGGAGGACGCGGCCACGGCGGCCTTGCCGTCGGACCCCGCGCCGGAGCATCCTGCGAGCGAGAGCGCCGCCGGGGTGGCCAGGAGGGCCGCCGCCCCGAGGAACTGCCTACGATTCATGACCATGCTGCGTGCCTCCATGCTTCCTCCGCCCTGCCGGCTCTGGGGCCAGGCTTCAAACTGACTAAGCACTTTAGTAAGGTGGAGTAAGTCTATGCCGCAAGGGAGCTTCGTTCAAGTCTGGAAACCTGTTGTACTCATTCTCCCCTTGGCCCACCGTCCGGGCGAGAGGGCGCCCATCCCGTCTCGCAGAAGACGACCAGGGTGCGCCAGGGCTGCCCCGAGCTCAGGGAGCTGCAGGTGGCAAGCGTGATTGCCCTCCTGGCATGGCTGCAGAGGGTTGCGCTATCGGGGTGCCTGGCGGAGGCGGCGGCGCACATTCCAGCCAGGAAGGAGGCGAGGGCAGGTTGGTCCTCGAGGTCGAAGCGCTGGACGTTCGGGTAGTCGCTCGTCACGCGCAGGGCGCAGAGGGCCTGGAGCCGGGACTCCCCACCGGCATCCGTCCAGACGAGCTCCCCGCCGCCCAGCTCTTCGAAGCGCCGTTCCTCGTAGACGTCGTGCAGGCAGGAAAACATGAGTGGGGTACCTGCGAAGTGGTGCCCGTAGACGAGAAGATGCAGCGAGTTCGGATGGCAGCGCGCGTCGACGAAGGGGCAGCCCAGCCAGGAGGGGGCTCCCCAGGGGTCGTGGTCGAGGTGGAGGGCGGGGTCCTCCTCGTCCGCCCAGGCCACGGGGTAGTCGATGGGCGTCCCCTCGACGCGGACCCATGCGTCCACTCCCTCCGGGAGCCGCGGCCGGGATGGGGCGGGGCACTTGGGCGCCTGTCGGTCGTCGGGAGAGTGCAAGCTCTGTGCGAGCGTCATGTACCGGACGTGTTCGAGCAGTCCAAGGGCCAGGGGTGCCATCGACGCGATGAGCAGGACACCACCCATGAGGAGAAGCGCGAGTGCGGCGAGCCCGCGTGGGCGTCGTCGGGCTTCGTAGCGGCGGGGGGCCTTCCAGGCGACGGATCGGCCGGTCGGGCGGCGGTGTCTGCGGGTGCTCGTCGTGCGAGGCCGCTGGCATGTCGGAGAAAAGTATTTCAAATTGACCCTTGCATCCCGTTGCGAGTTTGGGCATGATAATCAAGCGCGTTACGAGGTGGGGCAAATGGTGGGTGTAGCTCAGTTGGCAGAGCGACGGACCGTGGCTCCGTAGGTCGAGGGTTCGAGCCCCTCTACCCACCCCATTTCGTTGCCGATGGGTCGTTAGCTCAGTTGGTAGAGCAGGGGACTCTTAATCCCAAGGTCGAGGGTTCGACCCCCTCACGACCCACCACGAGGAGTCGCGGGCCATCAGTTCTGTAACTGATGGCCCGCTTTCTTGTGCAGGGTCCGGGCTCAGCATCCCTTCCTCCTGAGGAGGAGGTAGCTGCCTGCGGCCAGGAGTGCCCCTCCCCCCAGGAGTCCAAGCCTCTCGACCCCCACGCCCGTCTGGGGCATCCGCCCCGCCCCGCCTGCGTGGGGCTGGCCTTCAGACGGCTGGCGCTGGTCGTCCTCCTGCCGCGTCACGTAGAGTCCGGTCATTCCTCCCGAGAAGGCTCCTGCCTGCGCCCATGCGAGTCGTGCGATGGAGCCCAGGGAGGGCAGGACAAGAAGGAGCGCGAAGGCGAACGAGGCCAGCCAGGCGCGTCCTCTCCTGTCGCATCGCCTCTTTCGCCGCGTCATCTGTCGGCCCCCTTGGCTCTGAGGTCGCCGGGGGCGACGGTCCAGTTGATGCTTCCCACCTGCCGCTCCCTCACGAGGAGGGTCGCGTCGCTCACGCGACCGCGAAGTCCGTTGAGGGCCAGGCTTTGGCCCTTGCCCATGCTCCATTCAAGTGGATGCTGGGGCGCTGCGGGGCGTCGCTCGTAGTCTCCCAGCCTGAGCGTGCGCCCACCCTCGGGAGTCATTGCGAGCTCCACCTCGCCCTCCCCGGGGTCGGCCGAGACGATCCTCATTCCCTTGCCGGAGAGGACGGAGATCTGGCTCACGTGGACGCCCATGTCGCTCTGGTTCCTGATCGCTACGACGCCGTCTGCGGGGCCGTGCACGCTTCCGTCCTGCTTGGCCTTGTAATTGATCGCGACGGGAATCCTCACCTGAATGTGCTTGGGCCTCCATTGGGCATAGAGCGTGACCCTCTCGCCGTTCCTGGATGCGAGGTTGCGCACCGTCTGACCCAGGTCGTACGGTCTGCCGTTCCCATCTGGCGCGCTGTTCCAGCCCACGAGGTCGAAGGTCTCGCGAGCGAATCCCCCTCCTGGAATCTGGAGGTCCTCGTCGAAGGTGGCGTGGAGCTCGTCGACGGATCCCTGGGCATCCCCCGCGTTGGGCTCGAAGCGCACGGAATAGCGGATCGCCTCCCACTGCGCTCTGACCGTCGCGTCCCCCTCGCCGAAGCGGTAGCTGCTGCCGTTGAGACTGCCGTCGCCCTCGAGCTTCCAGCCCCGGAACAGGTACCCTGCCCTCTGGGGTCGCTCCAGGGATGTGCTGCTGCCGTACTCCTGCGTCAGCGTGGTGGGGGAGTCGCTCTTGTGCCAGGTCCCGCCCATGGGGTCGACGGTCAGGCGCTGCGACGCCCTCTGCCAGATGGCGTGCAGGCGCACCGTGCTCCCGTCCCTCTCGGACAGGTTCGTGACCTGCTGCCCCTCCAGGAAGTCCGGCTTGGTCGCCCTCGGATCTCGCGCCCATCCCCTGAACGCGTGGCCCGTGCGCCTGAAGCCGCTCTTGGGCAGCGTGCTGGGTTCGTCGTAGGTGGCCTGGACGTCGGGGGTGTCTCCCGAGCTGGCTCCGTTTCCGGAAAAGGCTATGGAATAGCGGTTCCTCCGGTAGCGGGCGGTCACGGTCACGTCTTCCGTGACGGGCTTGTACGAGCCCTCCCAGCCAAGGAAGGTGCGCCCTCGTATCGTGGGAGGCGTCGGCTCGCTCACGTTGGACTGGTAGATGACCTTCTGGGTCTTGATGATCTTGCCGTCCTCGCCGTTCACGAAGGTCACCGTGTTCTCCTGCACGTGCAGGTAGACCACGATGCCATCGGCGTACTTGCCCTGATGCGACACGTCGCCCTCGTCCACGGTTCGGCTCTGCTCCGAGCTTCCCAGGGGATGCATGCGGTACCTGACTCTGTAGTGCCTCAGTGCCTCCCCCTCGAGCCTTACGGCAAAGCCTATTGCCTTACGCCCCGTCACGACGTCCTGCCCTGCCGTCTCGCCGTTCTTTGCCCAGCCCGAGTGGGACCCGTCCGAGTAGAGCAGGCGGTAGCTCACCGCCCCCGCCGAGTCAGTGCCTCCGAGCCATCTGATCTGGAGGCCGCTGAGGGCACCGAGGTGGATTCTGCCGCCCAGGACCCGTCCCGCATCTGAGGGCAGGTCCGTGAGGGAGTTGTCAGTCTTTGCGCAGGACCAGTCGGTCCAGCCTCCCTTCCTCTCGTCGGGGTTGCTGAAGTAGCCCCTGAAGCTGAGCCTGGGATACACGTAGCTGCCGTCGATGGGGGTGTACACCTCGCGGACGCTTTCCATTCCGGCGGCGAGGCGCTGGTAGCTGAGGGCGACGGGCGTCAGCTCGTCCTGCACCGTCCCCTCGGGCGTGGAGCCATCGACCTGGGCCTCGAGCCCCTCCGTGGCGCCAGACCCCTCCCCTCTCGCTTCGCCCCCGTCGCCTTCGGACGTGGCGCTGGCGCAGAGGGATGTCTTACCTGCGGCGGACGTGGCCTTGGCGTCGGGTGCCGGTCCCTCCTTCGGGTCGGGCGTCTGCCCTTCCTTCGCTTCAGGCGCCGGACCTTCATTAGGGGCGGACGTTGG
>CAMXZR010000059.1 GCA_947253595.1 uncultured Olsenella sp.
CGAGATGCTCAGGAGTCTCGTGGGCTCGGAGATGTGTATAAGAGACAGGACGGGGGTTGCCGCTAAAGTGGACCCCTTTCCACCCTCGCCCCTGAAGCCCGGCCATTCGGACGGCCAATCCGGGAGGCTAAGCCCAGGCTCGACGACGACGTCGTTCTTGGGGTAGACCCTCTTCTCGGTGCCATACGCCCAGACGACCTCGTCGCCTGGGCCGAGGACGTAACTCGACGCGTATTCCTTCGACAGCTCGCCGTTGACAAAGAACTGCCACCAGCTCCAGCTGCCGTCCTTTCCCTGGACTGCTCCGAGCTGTGATGCCCCGTTGGGGAGCGTCCGCCCCGGACGGGCACCGATGGTGTAGATGCCGTCGTCCACGTCGAAGCCGGCGTCGTTCAGCACCCGCTTGGTGAGCTGCGCCGCCGTGGTGCCCTCGGGCACGCTCAGCTCGCGGGAGGAGACCCAGCTGACGTCGCCGCCGCCTTCTCCCGCGCCTGGCCCCACGACCCTTACCTTGGCCGTGACCGTCCTCTTGTCGTCCTCGGGCAGCCCGTCGCCGTAGGAGGAGTAGCACCAGACGATGGAGTCACCCTTCTTCGGCGTAACCTCGCCCGCCCCCGCGTCGGCGGCGACGCCGTTCACGAAGAGTTGCCAGTACCTGCCAGAGGCCTGGTCAAAGCCGAGCTTGCGTTTCCCGTCGGGCGAGCTGATGGACGAGAGGTAGTAGCCGTGCTGGCCGCTCTGGGACTCATGGGCAAGGCCCGTCCTCTGGAGCATCCGCTCGGTGAGCACGTCTGCGGTCGAGCCCTCGTCCAGAACATAGCTGGCCTCGCACGCCCAGACCTCGGGGTTGCCGAAGGCGTCCATTCCGATGACGGAGGCCCTGACCTCGACCTGTGGCCTGGGCGCGTCGATGCCGGTCGTGCCCAGCACCCTCAGCTTTGCAGAGACCGGCTGCGAGACGAGGGAGCGAAGCTTCTCTCCCCAGACGGGATCGTCCCCGCGGAGCCTCGCGAGCTCGGAGTAGCGCTCGTCCGTCAGCACGGAGCTGACGGTGACCTCCTGGTTGTAGGCGGGCTGGGGACTGTAGAGGCTGAGCATGGTGCTGTTGTCGGCGTTCCAGGCGAGCCGCAGCGTCTCGTTGAGCACGAGCCTGGTGTCGCTCGAGCGGAAGGTGCGTGCCTGATCGTAGCTGCCCATGCTGTCGTACTCGGGGAGCTGCTCGGGAACGACGCCCGCGTGCTCCGACGACTCGGAGACGTTGCGTGCCCAGCGCAGCTCGCCCGAGTCGTCCAGGTACGCCTTTTGGAAGGTGGAGAGGTTCGTCGAGACGCCGAGCGGCGACTGACCGACCGTCAGGGCACCGGCGTAGCCCGCCTTCGCCCTGGTCATCAGGTCGAGCGCCGCGTCGATCTCCTGGGTGTCCAGGGGCTTTATGCCGATGCGGAGGGTTTTGCTGGCCCTCACCTCGGGATTCTCCCTGCTCTGGATGGTACAGGTGAGCTCGGCCTCAGATGGCTGCTCCCCGGGAAGCGGGCGTACGACCCGGGCGGCATAGCCATTCACCTTGATCGCGTCAGTGGAGCTGGAGTAGCTCACGCGGTCGAGCTTGCCATCCACGCCCAGGGTGCGCGTCGTGGGGAGCTGCAGGTCGGCGTCTATGCCCTCGCCGTCTGCCGGGACGGACCCGCCCCTCGAGTAGCTCAAGCTCGGGTAGTCGAACCTGTCGTCCAGTATCGACTGCAGGCGTGCGGACTCCGCCGCGACCTTCTCTGGGTCGGCCTTGACCGTGACCTCGAAGGTCTTGGTCACGCTGCCGAAGTCTGCCGCCCTCTCCACGTAGGAGTTGAGGTTGGAGTCGGCGGGAACGAGCGTCGCCGTGAGGGTGACCTTCTTGTCCACGGCGCCGCGGGTGACCTTGCCCGCCTGGCTGACCGTCACCTCGTCCGAACTCGTCCAGCCGATGGAGGAGTAGGACCTGCGTTGGTCTGCGTGCAGGCTCGTCGGCAGGACGAGGTCCGAGACGACGGAGTCGAGGGAGTCGTTCCCTCCGAGGATGGACTCCGCCGTTAGCTCCTGCGCCTCCGCCCGCATCTGTCCGAGGAAGTAGCTTTGGTCCCAGCCGATGGTGACGTTCTTGGACTTCGAGGTCGCCACGCAGTCAGCTGCGGAGAAGGAGAAGCTGCAGCCGGTGTTGGGACTCTTGAAGCTACCGTCGAGCGGGTCCCTCCTGTAGACGATCGTGCCGTCCGGGGCGATGCGCCGGGCGTCCTCGCTGGAGGCGACGGAGACCGTGACGCCCTCGAGGGCGGGCTTGCCCAGCTTGGCCTCGAGCAGGCCGCGAACGAGCTCGTTGACGTTCGCGTCCTTGCGGTAGCTTGGCCTGAGGGCGCCGAGGCTCTCGTCCAGCGCCCTTGCCGCGGCATCCACCTTGGCCTGGTTGGGGTCGTCGTAGAGCTTGAGGCGGACGACGTCCTCGGCCTTGCTGCCATCCGGCGCGTAGCTCGTGCTCGCCTTGTAGCCGCTGGTGCCCGTGACGGTGACGGCGTAGGGACCGTCCGAGAGCGAGAGCGCGTAGCGGCCGTCGGCTCCCGGCCGATCGGTCACCGTCTCGTCCTCGTCCTCGCCGTAGGGGTCCTCCTCGACGTGAGTCACGCTGACCTTCGCTCCGGCGTCGACGCTGCCGTCGGGGTTGAGCCCGACGAAGCCCACGACCACCTCGCTGAGCCTCAGCCGGACATCCTGCTGCGCGTCCATGCCCTCTGCGACGACGAGGGTCCGCGTGGCCTCGCCGAAGTGATCGGCGGATGCGCTGATCCGCAGCCTCTGACCGACGGCGACGCGATAGCTGCCGTCAGGTTGGGGGGCCAGGACCTGGCCGGAGTGGCCGTCCTTCCTCACGGTGATCTTCGCGCCCTCGATCTGCGCGCCCGTCGCGTCAACCGCCCTGAAGGACAGGTCCACGAAGGCGAGGGGGGCCAGCTCAATGTAGGTGGGGCCGCTGTGGGTGGGCTTGAAGTTGTTGCTCTCGTAGTCCTCGTAGCCGTCGGCCGTCACCTTCACGTAATAGGTCTTGGTGGAGTCGAGCTCGTAGAGTCCCTGGTCGTTGGGGCGGACCGAGGTGCCCCAGGAGCTGCCCTCGTTGACTCTGACCGTTGCGCCGTCGACCCCCTTGCCTGTCTTGGCGTCGGTTGGGGCGAGGTCGACCTTGTAGGTCGTGGGACCAGGCTCGAGCACGAGGGCCACCGTGGCGCGCGCCAGCTCCCTGGCGCTCCCGTCCCCCATGGCGGAGGCGCTCGTGCCGGGCGCGAAGGCGCGTATGGTGAGCGTGATGCTCGCGTCAGCGCCGCTGGGGCGCTCGTCGATGCTGAACCTGCCGCTCGTGACGCCCTTGCTCGGGCTGACGTAGGCGTTCGGCTCGACGGTCAGCGCGTAGGAGTACGTCTTGTCGTTGACCAGGGGGCGGAGGTTGAGGGAGGTGATCGCGCTGCCGCTCTTCGTCTTGTAGCCGATGGCGTAGCTCAGCCCGTCGTCCGACTTCCTGACGGAGTCGCCCCCGTTGGAGACGATTCTGGTGCCCCTCAGGAACTGGTTCAGATGGTCCTGGGCCTGGGCGTCGCCCTCACCCGAGGGCTCCGGGGCTGGCGCACCATCCGACTCGGAATCGGACACGACCGCCGCCGCGGCGGTCGCCTCTCCCCCGTCGGACGTCAGCTCTGCCCAGGCCTGGGTCGGCACGCCGCCCAGCGCCATGGACGCGGAAAGTGCGAAGGCGAGACCGCCTCTTGCCAGCTCGCTCGTGATGGGGAAGCGCATTCCCGCTCCTCTCGCCCGCAAGGGCACGAAGAGGGCAGGCAGGATGGAGGCGCCGCACGCGCCCGCCAGTCGGCGCGCACGCACGGCACGCCTCGCCTTGGAACACAGTTCCCGCTGGTCCGGAGTGGAACCGGAATCCTTTTGCCTAGGCTTTGCAGCTGTAGGACCGTGCCCTCGGTTTCTTTTCAGTTGGACATCATTCTAGCAGCTGGGATGCCGTTCCGATGTCGGACGAAGGGCCCTGGCCGGACCTCAGGCCTCACCCGGAGCCCAGGCCTACTCCCTGCCCCGCTGCGGACGTGCCGCCCTACGCGACCAGACGAGGACCCCCGCCCCCAGGACGACCAGGGGAAGCGAGAGGCACTGGCCCATGGTGAGCCAGCCCGTCCCCAGGAGGTAGCCCAGCTGGGCGTCGGGAAGGCGCACGAACTCGACCAGGAAGCGGAAGCAGCCGTAGAGCACCAGGAAGATTCCCAGGAAGGTTCCCTGGGGACGCGCGGGACGACGACGCGAGAGCGCGCAGAGGACGCAGAACATCACGACGCCCTCGAGTAGGGCCTCGTAGAGCTGCGAGGGATGGCGATACACATGGCCACCGCCGTTGTTCCAGAACATGACGCCCCAGGGCAGGCTCGTCTCCTTGCCCCAGAGCTCCCCGTTCACGAAGTTGGCGCAGCGGCCGAAGAAGAGCCCCAGGGGGGTGCCGATGACCGCGAGGTCCGCGACCGTGGGAATGGAGAGGCGCAGTCTCCTGCAGGCGAGCGAGCCCCCCAGCACGGCACCGACGAGTCCTCCGTGGAAGCTCATCCCCCCCTCGGAGAGGACGAGGATCTTGAGCGGGTTTGCCAGGTAGTAGCCGTCTCCGTAGAAGAGCACGTAGCCGAGGCGCCCGCCCAGGATGACCCCAAGGGCGATGCCCACCATGACCTCCGTCAGGTCGTCCAGGCTGAGCTCGATGCCCCAGCGCCTGGACACCCTCCAGATGGCGATGCCGGCGCAGACGAAGCCCGCGAAGTAGGCCAGTCCGTACCAGCGGACCGAGAGCGGTCCCAGCGTGAACGCGATGGGGTTCAGTCCCTGGTAGATGGCATCAAGCCACATGAAGGCTCCTCTCGCCTGCCCACGGGGCAAAAAACTGCTGCGGCCCCTCCCGAGACCGCAGCGTCAAACGTTCCTGCAGGCGCTACCACGCCATGGCGGGCTCGACCTTGGTGACGCCGGGCACGTGCTCCTTGAGGATGCGCTCGATGCCCTCGCTCATGTCGTAGCTCGAGAGCGGGCAGCCCGCGCAGGCCCCCTGCATCTCGAGGGTCACGACGCCCTCGTCGTTGACGTTGACCAGCACCACGTCGCCGCCGTCCGCCTGGAGGCTCTGGCGGATGACGTTGAGGGTAGCGTCCAGGAGCTCGCGGTTGACCGGGGTCCTCTGCTCGTCTGCCATGCTCTTCCTCTCCTCATGCGGCAATTCCCACCGCGTCGATTCCATATACGGTGCTGAGTCTACCCAAACCCCGCCCCCGACTCCGGAGACGCCCCACAAAAACGCAGAAGTGGCCATCGACGTCAGTCGATGGCCTCGAAGAGGTGACCGGAGTCGTGGTTCGCGAGGCGACGAAGGGAGGGCACCCCCTCCTGCGCGGCCTTGAGCGCGGAGGCGACGCGGCCGACGGCGGAGGCGGTCTCCTCGGGCGAGAGGAGCGTGCAGTCGGCCATGAAGCGCGTCATCCCCGCTGCGAGGAGCTCCGGCAGCTCCGGCGTGGCGTCTAGCGGCGTGGCGGCGTAGATGCGGCTGCGACCATGCACGTCGGTCCGAACGGGCATGAGGCTGCCGTCGGTCGCCCTCAGGCTGTGCGGACGCCTCCTCAGGGCGCAGCGCGGACAGTCGTGTATGCAGCGGTCCGCGACCTGGAGGACGCAGTGCTCGCTGGTCATGGCACGCGTCCGCCCAAGGACCATGCGGCCCGTGGGCACCGCGGACGCCCGCGCGAGCGCACGGCTCTCGTCCAGCGTGAGCTCGGGCGAGAGCCAGATGCCCGCGGCACCGGCACGCTCGAGGGCGACGGCGGCGCTGGGGTTGTGCACGGGGATGCAGTCGCGGACCTCGGCCATGGCGCCCCTCTGGGCGGCGAGGGCGAGCTCGCTCACGTTGCCCACCGCACAGGGTGCCCCGGGCTTCACGAGGACGTCGAGGCGCTCGTGGTCGCATTCGCGGCAGACCTCGTCGAGCCAGGGGACCAGCACGCGACCCCCGGGCAGCACGAGCACGTCCATGTCCCGCAGTGCCTCGGGCGTGGCGTAGAGCCGCGTGGCACCTGCCTTGGCCGCCGCCTCTGCGGAGCCGAGGTCGGCCACCAGGGCGCAGACCTCGGCCGCCCCCGCAATCCGTGAGGTCGGTGCGTCTCGCAGGTTTTCCAGCTCGAGCTCTATGTCACGAAGGTCGGGCACGGCGGCGAGGTCCTCCGCGCGCGCCCTGACGGGGGCCTCGATCTGGCGTGCGAGCTCCTCCACCGCCCGGGAGCGCAGCGCATGGACGGCGCTGAACCCCATGCCGCAGCCCTCGTCCAGCTCCACCTCGAACGAGCGGGGCTCGAAGGGGGACGAGCCCATGCGGCCCACGTGCTCGACGAGGTCCTCGCGCGTCACGGGACGGGTGCGGGCGGCCTCGACGACGAAGCCCTCCGCCCGCGCCGAGGCGCTCCCATCGCAGCAGGCGAGCTCGACGGCGAAGGGCTGGCCCAGATGGGAGACGACGCGCACGTCCACGCCACGCCGCGGCCTGAGCTCTCCCGTGGCGGCACGCGCGGCGTCGTCCATGGCGCACTTCGAGCGAATCACGCGCACGGCGCTGCCTCGGGGCAGCACGCGCGTGACGCGGCAGCTGATGACGTCGCCAGGAAGCGCGTCCTCAGGGGCGTGCGCGGTCAGGAACTGGCTGGGGTCGTCCTGGGGGCGGAGCTCCAGAAGGTCGCCCTCGCCGACCGGACGGTCGAGCAGGACGTCAATCTCGGCGAAGGTCTTGCTGCGGAGGCGCTCGCGGCCGCCGTTGGACCCACCGCGCCTCACCTTGCCACCCCCCAGGTCACGGCTGCCCACGACGCTGCCCACGAGCTCGCCCCGGTTGTTCGAGCGCTCGTAGCTCATCATGTCGTCGTCCGCACGATGGTCCAGGTAGCTGTTGGTGAAGTCGCGGTTGAAGGCGCGGCGGAGCCGGTCGTGGATGAGGTCGCTCGTGGACGGGCCCGGCGTGAGGCCGGCCGCGAGGTCGTCGAGGGCGAGGCGGTAGGACGAGACGACCGAGTGCACGTAGTCGGGGGCCTTCATGCGGCCCTCGACCTTGAGGGACCCCAGTCCAGCGTCGTTCAGGCGTGCGAGGTCGTCGACCGTGCAGAAGTCCCTGGGGCAGAGCGGACGGCCGCGACCCTGGGCGGAGACGACCCTCCCCCGCTCGTCCAAAAGGTCATAGGGAAGACGGCAGGGTTGGGCGCAGAGCCCCCGGTTCGCCGAGCGGTTCCCCTTGAGCGAGCTCATCATGCAGACGCCCGAGTAGCAGAAGCAGAGCGCGCCATGTCCGAAGCCTTCGAGCTCCACGCCCTCGCGGGCAATTGTGGCTATCTCGCCGACCGAGAGCTCCCGCGAGAGGGTGACGCGGCTCGCGCCCAGATCGCGGCACCAGGCGACGCCACGGGCGTCATGGACGTTGGCCTGGGTCGAAACGTGGCACTCCATCTGCGGGAAGCGGCGATGAACCTCCATGAGCAGGCCCCAGTCCTGGATGATGAAGGCGTCTGCGCCCAGGAGCCAGGCCTTTCTCACCAGTGCGAGCGCGCGGGGCATCTCGTCGCCGCGAATTGCTACGTTGACCGTCACGTACACGCGGCAGCCAGCCAGGTGCGCGTCGCGGCAGGCGCGCCCGAAGGTCTCGTAGTTGAAGTTGAGGGCGCCACGGCGGGCGTTGAAGTCGCTGCCCAGGGCACAGTAGATGGCATCGGCACCGGCGGCCAGGGCGGCGTTGAACTGCTCGGGACCGCCTGCGGGTGCCAGGAGTTCGGGCACTCCGCGTCTCTCGCGAAAGCTGCGTGGTGCCGCGGGGACGAGGGGACGATCCGACGCCGTCCCCTCGATTGGCTCACAGGCTCTGCTGGCGTGCACCTCCGCCGGCGCGGCCTTCCCCGATCCGAACTTTTCCATGTGCATCCTCGCCGACGCCCCCTCCCAAGACGGGAGAGACTCTACCCCAGGAGGGCGCTGGCCGACGCCAGAAAGGAGCGAACACAGGCAGAGGCCACGCACGTGAAGCTACTTACGCTCACGTGCGGGACGAGGCGGGAGACATGCCTCGATGGGGTGACGGCGAGCCGAGGGGGCACGATCCGGGTCCATGCGTTCAAAGATCCTGGCCGTCCATGCCACCATGTACTGCCATTCGATATATTTTGTATATAATTAAATATAAGTATTTATTATATTTCTGGAATGAGATTATCTAACGATATCGATATCCACAATAAGCTATAACGGACAGAGAGGGCCACCGGGAAGGTCGGGTGCGGCGGGAGCCTTGGGGGGACCGCGGGCAGCTACCACCCGATGGCTGTACACAGCCACCCAAGGAACGGAGAGACCCATGTCCAGGCACGAACTTACCCATCCGGCAATCACCCGACGCGGACTGCTTCGGCTCGGGGCGGCCGCATCGCTGCTCTCCGTCTGGGCACTCCCCGGCTGCTCCAAGGACGGGGCAGACGCCAGCGGAACGAACGGGGACGGAGGAAACGGGTCGTCCGCCCCTCTCTCCGGCAAGTCCCTGAACGTGTACTGCGGCGCAGGCATGGCCGAGCCGTTCAAGGAGATAGCCCAGAGGTTCCAGGACGAGACCGGCTGCGCCATGAACGTCACCTATGCCAACGCGGCACAGATCGCCACACAGATACGCGAGTCCGGCACGGGCGACCTGTGGATAGCCGGTTCCGTCGAGGAGACGGAGAGGCTGGGGGACGCCCTGGCCGCCAACACGGACCTCGTGCGGCACATTCCCGTGCTCGCCGTTCCGAGTTCGAACCCCAAGGGCATCCAGTCCGTCGTCGACCTCGCGAACGCCGACACCATACTCATAGGCGATCCCGAGTCGACCCCCATTGGAAAGGTCGCGCGGGCGGCGATGACGAAGGTCGGAATCTGGGACGAGGTGCAGGACAGGGTCTCGACCACGACCACCGCCCCGCAGATCTCTGCCGCGCTCGCAAACGGGCAGGGGGACGCCGGCATCGTATGGAAGGAGAACGTCGGGGAGGGAGTCTCCATCGTGGCGGAGTCTGACATGGCACCCTTCGCAAAGACCGTCCCCGCCGCGGAGCTGGCGAGCGCGTCCGACGCCGAGGCGCTCTCGGAGTTCGTCGGCTTCCTGAGAAGCGACGAGGCCCGAGGCATCTGGGAGTCCCACGGCTACGAGATGGCCTAGGGCATGCTCCGCCGACACGCCACCGCCGCTCGGAGGAGGGAGCTGTTCCCGATCCTGTGCGTGGCGGCG
Source organism: uncultured Olsenella sp. (assembly GCA_947253595.1). Taxonomy (GTDB): domain Bacteria; phylum Actinomycetota; class Coriobacteriia; order Coriobacteriales; family Atopobiaceae; genus Olsenella_I. The sequence goes on from CAMXZR010000059.1 coordinate 9,341, forward strand.
AGCGCGACGCTAACCCTTTTCATGGGGACCACCGTCCTTACCATAGCTGCGAACGGAATCACCCATCTGGGCCTTGCCCTTGCGTCCGACGAGGTCATGTTCTCGTTGCGCATGAGCGCGATGACGTCTTCCGTCTCGACAGCCCTGTGCATGGCGCTCGCCCTCCCGTGTGCCTGGGCGATGACGAGGGGAGGCCTTCCTGGCAGCCATGCTCTCGAGATTCTCGTGGAGCTCACGTTGTCGCTGCCCTATGTCGTGCTGGGCTTCGCCCTCCTGGTGGCCTTCTCCTCCCCTCTCGGAGTGGCCCTGCGGGAACACGGCATCTCGGTGGTGTTCCAGCCTGCGGGCATCGTTCTCGCCCAGATGGCCGTCAACGTTCCCTTCGCCCTCCGCATGTCGAGGACTGCCCTGTGCGGGGTCGACCCGCGCATGGAGTTCGTGGCGAGGACGCTGGGTGCCGGGTCATGGGACGTGTTCAGGACCATCACGCTGCCCATGTGCCGGAACCCGCTCGTCTCGGCCCTCGTCCTTACCTGGGCGAGGGGGATGGGAGAGTTTGGGGCGACGCTCATGCTAGTCGGGGTGACACGCATGCGGACCGAGACACTGCCTGGAAGCATCTTCCTGAGCATCTCCACGGGAGACACGAGCACGGCGATGTCGACCGCGATGATCATGCTTCTCGTTTCGGCGGTGGCGTTGGCGGTGGCAAACGCCTTGGGCAGACGTCCCACCTCGCGCGCGGAAGGGGGCTTTGGGGGCTGATGGGCGTTGGGGTCA
>CAMXZR010000060.1 GCA_947253595.1 uncultured Olsenella sp.
TCTTCGGGCAGATGCAGTCCCAGGCAACCTGCCCGGACTGCGGCGGCACCGGAAGGGTGATAGACAGGCCCTGCGAGACCTGCCAGGGGCAGGGGCGCACCCCCTCCCGCGAGACGGTCGAGGTCAGCGTGCCGGCCGGGGTGCACTCCGGCCAGTCGATCAGCATCAGGGGGAAGGGCGAGGCGGGCCTTCGCGGGGACGCGGCGGGCGACCTCGTGGTCCGGATCGAGGTGGAGCCAAGCGAGGACTTCGAGCGCCAGGGCGATGACCTCTACTGCCGTCTCGAGCTGGACGCGCTCGAGGCCATCGTGGGTTGCCGAAGGACCATCGCCGGCATCCTCCCCGACGAGCGGGTGACCATAGAGGTGCCCGCCGGCTGCCAGTACGGCCAGCAGCTTCGCGTGGAGGGCAGGGGCATGCCGCGCCTCAACTCCCGCTCCCGCGGCAGCCTGATTGCCGTGGCGCAGATCGAGGTTCCCAGGGACCTCGACGAGGCGCAGCTGGAAGCGGTCCGCGAGCTCGTGGGACAGCGCTCCTCCCGCCCCGACGACGCGAGCAGGGGGCAGTCGCGCGAGGGCGCGAAGGCGGGAGGCCGCCACGGCCGGAAAGGCCGGAAGTGACCAGCCGCAAGGTCGCCCTCGTCAACCTGGGCTGCCGCGTGAACAGGGTCGAGAACGACCTCGTGGCGAGCAGGCTCGAGGGTGCCGGCCTCGAGCTGTCCTCTCCCGCTGATGCGGAGCTCGTGGTGGTGAACACCTGCGCGGTGACGGGCGAGGCCGAGGCAAAGACGCGCAAGCAGCTGCGCCGCGTGGCCGCCCTGCCACAGGTCCCCTTCGTGCTCGCCAGCGGCTGCGTCGCCAACCTCAGGGGAGAAGAGCTCGCTGCCCTTGCCCCCAACATCGAGGTCGTGCGCGACAAGTCCCGGATAGCAGAGGTCGCCCTGGCGCGTCTGGGCATGGAGCCTGGCAGCGTGACAGATGCGGGGGACCTCGTCCCGACGCCCACGCCCACCGGCCGCATGCGGCCGGGCATCAAGATCCAGGACGGCTGCGACAACCGCTGCAGCTACTGCATCGTCTGGAAGGCCCGCGGTGCGTCGCGCTCCGCGGACGTCGCCGAGGTGTTGGCGCAGGTTCGCTCCGCCGTGGCGCGTGGCGCGCACGAGGTGGTGCTCACGGGTATTAACCTCGGCCGCTTCAGGGGAGAGGACAAGGAGGGACGGCTCCTGGCCCTTCCGGGCCTCCTCGACCTCGTCCTCGGACAGACGGAGGTCGACCGCGTGCGCCTCTCGTCCATCGAACCCCCCGACGTCACCGACGAGCTACTCGAAGCCATGGACCGGGGGGGCGAGAGGGTCGCCCCCTTCCTCCACGTCTGCCTGCAGTCCGGCTGCGACGCAACCCTTCGTCGCATGGGGAGGGTCTACGACACGGCCGCCTACCGCAGGATGGCGCTGCACGCCCGAGAGCAGATAGAGGGGCTCGCCCTGGGAACGGACCTCATCGTGGGGTTCCCCGGCGAGACGGACGCCGAGTTCGAGAGGTCCCTCGCCTTCTGCGAGGAGATGGCCTTCGCCAAGATGCATGTCTTCCGCTACTCCGCCCGCCCCGGCACGCCGGCGGCAACGGCTGAGGGACAGGTCTCGCCGAAGGTCATGGCCGAGCGGGGCCGCCGCACGCGCGAGCTTGCACGGCAAATGCGGCGTCAGAGCGCGCTCGGGCGCGTTGGCGCGGAGGGGCTTGCTCTCGTCCAGTACCCCGGACGCGCCGTCACGGGGCGCCTGCACGACCTCCTAGTCGATCCGGCCGTCCCCCTCGACGCGCTCGTGAGGGCCCGCGTCAGGTCCGTCATGGACGACGGCACGCTCGTGGGCGAGCTGCTGTAGGAACGCCGCCCCAGCGGCTATGATTGGGTCGGCGACCGCCGACCAGAAGCGTTTGGAGGAGCATGGAGCCGACGCAGGTCCGACTCACCATACCCGATTCCGTCGACCCGACCCTGCTCATGGGTCCGGCCGACTCCCTCCTGCGCCGTATCGAGGCCGGCTTCGACGCCATGGTCGCGGTGCGTGGGAACCAGATCCTGGTCACGGGGGCGGCGGACGTCGTGGACGGCGTGGTCACGGTGTTCTCCCGCCTCATCCACATGGTCGAGAGGGGAGAGACGCCCACCACCGACGAGGTTGAGCTCCTCGTGGGACAGGTCTCGCATGGGGCCCAGGAACCGGCGGACATGGAGCGCGACCTGCTGCTCACCTATCGGGGCCGCGCCATCAGGCCCAAGACGGCGGGGCAGCTCCGCTACGTCGACGCCATCCGTCGCAACACCATCAGCTTCGGCATAGGACCGGCCGGCACCGGCAAGACCTACCTCGCCATGGCGATGGCCGTTGCCGCGCTCAAGCGCCGCGAGGTCGCACGAATCGTCCTCGCGCGCCCCGTGGTGGAGGCGGGGGAGTCGCTGGGCTACCTGCCCGGCACTCTCCAGGAGAAGCTCGACCCCTACGTGCGACCGCTCTACGACGCGCTCTTCGACATGACCGACATGGAGCGCGGCAGCTCCCTCATCGAGCAGGGGATCATAGAGATCGCGCCCCTCGCCTTCATGCGCGGGCGCACCCTCAATGACTCATTTGTCATCCTCGACGAGGCGCAGAACACCACGCCAGACCAGATGAAGATGTTCCTCACGAGGCTGGGCTTCTCTTCCAAGTTCGTCGTGACGGGCGACCTCACCCAGCGCGACCTCCTGGGGCACAACGGCCTCGAGTCGGCCCGCGAGGTGCTCGAGGGGGTCGACGGCATCGAGTTCGTCGACCTCGACCGCAACGACATAGTCCGCCACTCCCTGGTGGCGCGCATCGTGGACGCCTACGACCGCGCGGAGGCGCGGGGAGGCGGGAGGAAGCATGGAGAATAGCTACGACCTCGACTTCGGGGATGGCGTCACCGCGCCGGTCGGCGAGGGGGAGCTCGAGGCCATCTGCGACCTGGTGCTCGCCGAGGAGGGCGTCCGGAGGTCCTGCATGGTCTCCGTCTCGGTCGTCTCGGACGGGCGGATGCGCGAGCTCAACCGCGAGTGGCGGGGCCAGGACTGCGTCACAGACGTGCTGAGCCTGGAGTGCGAGCGGCCGGACGACCCCGGCCTCGCCCCCGGCGAACCCTGCGAGCTGGGCGACATCGTCCTCGCACCCTCCTACATCGCACGACAGGCGCATGGCTTCGGCACCACGGAGCGCGACGAGTTCTGCCTGCTTCTGGTCCACGGTATGCTCCACCTCCTGGGCTACGACCACCTGGAGGACGGAGAGGCCGAGGTCATGGAGGCCCGCGAGGACCAGATCCTCCTCAAGGTCGGGACCGACCGTCCCGTCGAGCACGTGACCCTCACCCGGCATCGGGAAGGTGAGGGAGCATGATACCCGGCAAGCGGCCGAGCCACCCCACCTTCAGGCGGAGCTTCCTCTTCGCCGTGCAGGGCTTCCGCACCGCCGTGCGCCAGGAGCGCAACATCAAGGTGATGCTTACCGGCGCGGCCTTCGCGCTCGCGATGGGTGCCCTGCTGCGCATCGACGCACTCAGCTGGGCCGTGGTGCTCCTGTGCTGCGCCGTGGTCATCATGGCAGAGCTCTTCAACACCGCCATAGAGACCGTCGTGGACCTGGTGTCGCCCGAGTTCCACCCCCTTGCCGGCCGGGCGAAGGACATCGCCGCCGCCGCCGTGTGGCTGCTCTGCGTGGTGGTCGCGCTGGTGGGTGCCATCGTGTTCGTGCGGTCCCTCCTGGCCTAGCCAAGACACCTCCCAAGGAGAGAAGACATGCAAAACGAGAAGAGCGCTGACGCGAAGCTGCGGGACGAGGAGTTTCGCAGTGGCTTCGTCGCCCTGGTGGGGCGTCCCAGCGTGGGCAAGTCCACCCTGCTCAACGCCTGCTACGGCGGCAAGATCGCCATCACGAGTCCCGTGGCCCAGACCACGCGCCGCCGCATGCGCGCCGTGGTCAACACGCTCTCGTCCCAGCTCGTGATCGTGGACACCCCGGGTCTGCACAAGCCAAAGGACGCCCTGGGGAAGGAGCTCAACAAGGTGGCCCTGGCAGAGCTCGCCGACGTGGACGTCGTTGCCTTCCTGGTGGACGCGACCAAGCCCGTAGGGCGCGGCGACGGGTGGGTGGCGAAGCACGTGGACGCATCGCGTGCGAGCTTCAAGCTCCTCGTCGTCACGAAGGTTGACCTCGCCAAGCCGGCGCAGGTGGAGGTCCAGCTCGAGGCGGCCCGTGCCCTCGCCCACTTCGACGACTCCCTCGTGGTGAGCGCCAGGGAGGGCTTCAACGTCGACTCCTTCGTGAGGCTCGTCTCGTCCCGGCTTCCCGTGGGCCCGCGATGGTTTCCGGACGACATGGACGTGGACATGACGGACGAGGAGCTGGTGGCCGAGTTCGTGCGCGAGAAGGTCCTCCTCAACATGAGGCAGGAGGTGCCGCACTCCGTGGGCGTCATCTGCGAGGACATCGCGTGGCCCAGGAAGGGGCACGCCTCGGTGGCGGCGACCATCATCGTCGAGCGCGAGGGCCAGAAGGGCATGGTCGTCGGCAAGGGCGGTCAGATGATCAAGCGCATCGGCTCCCAGGCCCGCCATGACATAGAGCGGCTCCTAGGTGCCCGGTGCTTTCTCGACCTGCAGGTGAGGGTCCAGCCCCAGTGGCGTAGGGACCGGAACGAGATCCGCCGCTTGGGCTACGAGGCGGACGAGTAGGCCGTGGCGGGAGGGCGCAGGACCTACAGGAGCAAGGGCATCGTGCTCGCCCGCACCAAGCTCTCGGAGCAGGACCTCATCCTCACCGTCCTGGGGGAGTCCGGCGAGCAGCTGAGGGTCGTGGCGAAGGGCGCGCGCAAGCCCGGAGGGAGGCTTGCCTCGCGCTCCGAGCTCTTCTGCGAGACGGACTTCCTCCTGGCGAGGGGACGAAGCCTCGACGTGGTGAGCGAGGCCGTCACCGTCAACGCGCATGCCGGAATCAGGGGGGACTACGCCAGGCTCTGCGCCGCATCCGCGCTCGTGGAGCTCGCTCGGCTCAGCTCCTTCGAGGAGAGCGCCGATCCCTACCTCTTCCGCATCTGCTCCGCTGCGCTGAGCTCCTGCGAGCTGGCACCCGACCAGGCCCGCCTCGACCTCCTGGTGTCCGCGTACGCCTTCAAGGTGCTTGCGCACGAGGGCTGGATGCCCGAGCTCGACTCCTGCATAGCCTGCGGCGACCCGGACGTGACGCACTTCTCGCCCGTGGCGGGTGGGGCGCTCTGCGCGAGCTGCGCCCGCAACGTGGCGGGGGCGCAGGAGCTGTCGCGCTCCGAGTTCCAGTGGCTCCGCGCCCTCCTGGGCTCCACTTTCGACGAACTCATGGCAGCCCAGGCGAGCGACCAGACTGCGACCGAGCTCCTCTCCATCGCGCACGCCTGGGCGGCGACCCACCTCGACGCACGGCTGAGGGCACTGGAGTTCATGTTCAGCATGTAGGGGAGCGCCGGTCACCCTGCCGCATCGTTTCGGGCTTCGCAAGATTTCAGCGAAGCTTGGCTCGGTCGGCGACCATGGCCTAAAATATCTGCCTGGATGCATCTTCTGTTCCTCCTCATTACGCTTGGAGAAGTCCATGAGGCACATGCGGCTTTCCGTCCACGCTCTCTCTTGCGCGTCCCGTCCCGTCTGCCTCGGAGCCATGGCGTCGGCAGCCGTGGCCGCGGCGCTTCTTCTTGGGACTCCCATGGCGCTGGCCAGTGAGCTGCAGGTGTCCGATACAATGCCCTCTCGGCAATCGGGTCTCGCAGAGGAGGAGCCTCCCTCCGTCAGCTCGATTGCGAAGGACGCACCTGCGGCAGTCGCAGACGAGGCTCCGGCCGTATCGGACGGTCAGGGCCAGGTGATGCCCGCTGAAAAGAACGACGAGGCAGCAGCCACGGTACTCGAGGCTGACCTGAGGGTTAAGAAAGCTCTCCCTCAGGCTGAGGTCGAGGGTTCCAAGACGGGTTCGGAGGTAACGCCACCCCAGGAGGAGGACTCGGTACCCGATCCCGTGGAAGGTCCTGCGGAGGCCATCGCCGCCGCACCGGCAGTCCGTGCCACCGCCGCTCCCGCGTCTCCTGTCGGCGACCAGCCGCTGGCGGAGGATGAGAGGCTTGCCGCCAGATACCTCAACATGTACCGCCTCTACAATCCCAACTCGGGGGAGCACTTCTATACCAGCAGCAAGGATGAGCTCAGGCAGGTCTGCGAGGCGGGCTGGCGCTACGAGGGCGTTGGCTGGGTGGCCCCCGAGTCGGGTGCCGAGGTCTATCGCCTCTACAACCCCAACGGGGGCGACCACCACTACACCACGAGCATCGGGGAGCGTGATGGCCTGGTCGGGCTCGGCTGGCGCTACGAGGGCGTTGGCTGGAGGTCCGAGGCGGACACGGGGCTGGCCGTGCTGAGGCAGTACAACCCAAACGCCCGTTCGGGCTCCCACAACTTCACCGTCAGCGCCGACGAGGCCGCCCAGGTCGTGAAGGCGGGCTGGAACGACGAGGGCAGGGCTTGGTTCGCATCTCAGCAGCCCACCCAACGCATCGAGGGCTTCTGGATGGTCACCAGCGCCTGGGGGAGCAGGCAGCGCTACTGGGTCGGGAGCGATGCGCTCCTCGCCCGAAACCGCTTCGTGACCCCCTCCGAGGGCGCGGGCTGCCACGCCTACGCGAATGCCGACGGATCCATCCTGAGAGGGGCCAAGGACCTCGGGAACGGCACTGCCCTGGTGGCCGACGGCGACGGAAGACTGCTCATGACGAAGAGGGCGGGCTTCTCCACGGCGAGGGCCGAGGATGGCAGGGAGAGGCTCTACTTCCTCGAGGTCAGCGGCAGGGGCTATGCCCTGGCCAGGATCGGCCACTTCGAGCGGGACGGGAGGCACTTCTGGGGCCAGGCCTCCGACGGGAGCGTGCTGCGCGGCAAGCTCCGCCAGGGAAGGGGCATGCTCGTCGCCAACCCCACGACCGGTGCGCTGCTCTGGTCGCGCGGCATGGTCGTGACGGGAGAGTACGACGGGGGCTGCCTGCAGCGCTACTACGTCGATGACTCCGTGGGGGCCGGCCTCCTGGGTGCCCGCCTCGGGCTGTTCGCCCTCGGCGGCAGGCGCTACTACGGCAGGGAGGACCAGGGCTACCTGGTGCGCGGGACCTACGTGGTCTCACGCTACCACGCGAAGACTCACGGCTCCTTCCCCGGTGACTGGCATGACGACACCGTCGCCATCGCCGACAACGACGGCGTGCTCGTCTCGCGCGAGGAGTTCGGCAGAAGGATCGTCAGCGCCGCGCGCAGCATGGTTGGCGGAAGCTACTCCCAGGACGACAGTGCCTTCTATCCCGACCGCCGCTCCTTCAACTGCTCGGGCTTCACGTGGTGGGTCTACAGCACCCTGGGAATCAACCTCTCGCACAACCAGGGGTACTTCTCCTACTACGCCCAGCAGGACAACCGCAACGACAGCCAGATGTGGGGAGTGGAGAAGCGCGCGGGCTGGAAGACGGCCATCACGGAGCTCCGGCCCGGCGACCTCGTGTTCTTTTCGCCTGTGAGGGACAAGTACCACACCGGACATGTCGGCGTGTACGTCGGAGACGGGAAGATGATCGATTCGAACACGTCCGGCGTCCTGGTTAGGAGCGTCCTGAGGGACACCTACGTCGGCGGGGGTCTGCCAATCACCCTGGTCTAGCCTCTCGCGGGGAGGCGTACCTGCCTGGTGCGTAGAAGGCTGGGCCGCAGTCACAGAGGCTTGCCCTCCGGTGCGGTCACTCGTCCAGCAGCGTCACGTCCGGATGGCGGTGGGATTCCCACTCGTCCTCCGCCACTGCTCCGACATTTGACCGGTCGACATGATAAATTTATATATGTGCGGTCAGCGTCCGAGGATCGTCCGGGGGGTGGCACGGCGTGAGGATTGACATCGTCGGTCTCAAGGACGCCCTCGAGAGGAACGCGAGGGCGTGGGGCGTCGAGGCCGAGGAGTGGGTCTGGCGCTCGGACGACCTCTCCTGGGGCAGGCGCTCGACGCCCCTGGCCTCGACGCCGAGCTCGAGGCCAGGGGCGTCCCGGGCTACGACGTGCGGCCCGATGGCCCCGCCGAGACCATGTGGGAGTGGTTCCGCAGCCGCTCGCACCTCGACTCGCCCTATCTCTACCTGCGGAGCAACCTGCTCATCGAGCGCCTCTCAGAGGAGGACATAGACGCGCTGCGCTCCGGGTCGCCCGACACGGACGGGGGCAGGCGGGAACTCGCCGCCCTCGCGGCGCGCACCTACCAGGCGCTCACGCGCTACGAGGGCGAGCACGGCTCCTGGCCCCCCGGGGGCGGCACCCACACCGTGCTGTACTGTGACACGGGGAGCCATAACCCCTCGAGCCCTCTTAACGACCCCGCCCCGGCCGAGAGCCTCGTCCTGTGGCTCACATTCAAGGACGAAACGCTGCGTGACATGTCGCGCAGCGTGGAGGAGAGGAATAACATCTACGGCAGGAACCTGGACTGGCGCTTCTACGTCCAGGATGAGGTCATCCCTCTCTACCAGGAAAGATTCTCCGATGCACTAGGTTACGATGTGCGCATCTTCCTGCACGACAACCCCATGACCAAGGAGGAGCACGACGAGTTCGAGATGGAGCTCGCCGGTAAATAGCGGCATACGAGAGAGAACAAGGAGAAGGATATCGTGGCAGGGGGAACCATACGTACAGGCGAGGCCGCGGCTGAGGCAGCGGCGAACGACCTGCCCCAGACAGGAGGGGGACTTGCTCAGGCGAAAGCGGTGCGACTCTCCTCTCTTGCTCCGGTTCCTGGCAGCAGCGATCACGACGGCTTGGCTGAGGCCGCCGAAGCAGCATCGGGCGAGCTTGCCGAGCTCGTCAGAAGAGACGCGAAGGCGACCGTCGCTGCGGACGGTGCACTCCATGTGACGGATGACATGCGCGCACAGGTGCTCGAGGGGAACTGATGGACAGGGCGGAGTACGAGCGTAAGCGAGAGGCTATCAGCCGGCAGGGTGCGGCGCAGCACAGCTCCTTGGAGCGTGAGCTCGCCATCAAACACAATGAGGACAAGAGGCTTGTCGTGCGTGTGGAAGAGGCCGAGTCCATCGTGGGCCGGGAGCTCTTTGGCGTGAGCGAGCGTGTCGCCTCCGGGCTGCTCCCAGACTCCCTCATGGTGGAGGTCGACGCCGTGACTGCCCGGCTGAGGCGGTTCCAGGACACCGCTGAAGACGAGGTGCGCAGCCGTGCCGTTCGCCGCCGCGAGAGGGAGAACCGACTGCAAGACGTCATCGACGATTGCCGCATGCGGCTCGCCCGACTGGACGACGAGTTTGCTGGGGGACGTCGCGGAACGGCAGACTGACCCTACGGACAAGACATCTCGTCGGCTCGGCTGCGACGGCAGCATGCGGTCGTTGGCAAACTCGCTTCCTCATGGTCTTTTATAGGGTGAAGTGTCGACTGCGTGATGCAGGGCGCATCGTCATCGAGCGAAAATCGTTGGTGCTGCCAGTGGCTTGAGCGCACGGGGGTGCCATGCGCCCCCGTGCGCCATGTATAGCGCTCCATATCGTTAGGATCGAGCGTGTAGAAGTGGCGTAATGGGCATGGCCTTGCGACTCGGGCGAACGGCACGCTCGTCTTCGTGCTATCATTCACCAGTCATTACCCCGTACTTGGAGGCCCGTCCATGCCAGACGGCCATCCCAGTTCGGGGCGCATCCATGAAGAAGGGAAGAACAGCATGGCAGTCACCAAGGATCGCAAGGCCGAGCTCATCGCCCAGTACGGCAAGGACGAGAAGGACTCCGGCTCCGCCGCCGTCCAGGTCGCCCTCCTCACCGAGCGCATCAAGGGCCTGACCGAGCACATGAAGTCCCACAAGAAGGACTTCCACACCCGTCGCGGC
>CAMXZR010000061.1 GCA_947253595.1 uncultured Olsenella sp.
CCATCATGCCCCCTCCCCTGCCTGCGTCGCCCGAGCAGACGTGAGCCCCTCGGCGCTGCCATGGCCCGCGCCGCCCAGGAAGGCGTCCTTGCTGCCGTGCACGAAGTGGTAGAAGGCCTCCTCGATCCGCACCCAGCCACGCCAGCCGGGATGCACCGTGTCGCAGAGGAAGTACCTCTCGTACTCGCAGCTCGAGAAGTCCGCGTACGCGGTGCCGGCCTCGTCGCAGATGCCGCGGATGCGCTGGTAGTAGTACTGGCGCTCGTCCTGGCTCACGTTGGAGCAGTCGTACCACGGCCCATGCACGGGAAGGATGCACACCAGGGGCTCCAGGCCCGCCTCCCGGCACACCCTGAGGAGGCAGGCGAGGTCGGCGTACTCGTCGTCCGCCTCGTGGAAGTTCTGGTACCACTCGGGGTCGTACCGGGAGTTCTTCTCCCAGTAGGCGTCGTAGACGCCGTAGTCGTTGTTGGTGCAGCGACGTGCCCCCTCCTCGTCCGCCTGGGCGAGCAGGGCGGCCCAGTCGGGCTCGCCCGTCGGCTCACCCGACGCGCGTAACGCGCTCTTCTTCGGGGCAAGCGAGATCACGTTGGGAAGCTTGGAGCGCAGGCGCAGCTGGTCGGACTGGTAGTATGCGACCGCGTTCAGGCGGTCGAGGGGCGTGTCGCCGTTGGCCGCACGCAGCTCCGTCGCTCCGACGCCCAGGGCCTGGGCGCGCTGGCGCACGTAGGCCCTGGTCTGGTCCGAGATGTCAGGGTTGTCGCAGAACTCCTGGTAGAGCGAGTAGCTGAACTTGGACGAGAACTTGGACTGCTCCCCGTTGCCCTTGAAGAACCACTGGGGAGAGACCACGAGCATGATCTTCTTGTTCGTGACCTTGCGCGCGTAGGATCCGGCGGCGATTGCCTGCCAGAGGCTCTGGTCGTAGCCCTCCCCCACGAAGGTCATGTCCACGCCGGAGCCCGACTCGCCGAAGACCGCCTGGGGACACATGGGCACCAGGTCCTTCGAGATGTAGAACTCGGAGGAGCCAAGGCAGAGCCGCGAGCCCGCAGACATGTTCGAGGTCACGAAGGAGCTGTTCTCCGACTTGCCGCCGGCATACACGTAGTCGTAGATGCGCGACTCGTCCGCGCGCCCGCTCTTCGGCAGGACGAGCTCCACGTAGGCGATGCCCACGAGGGCGAAGGCGAGAAGCCCCCCCACGACGGCGAGCAGCAGGCGCAGGCCGGAGCCTGGCCCCCGCCTTCTGGAGACGGGTTGGGGGCTCCTCTCGTCCGTGGCGTCGTCCCTGTTGGCGTCCGTCACCCTAGAGCCTCTTCCTGACCTGCTCGACAATCAGGTTGACGGTGTTCATCTCCTCGCGGGGGAGCTCGGTGGGCGCGATGGAGACGCCGAACTCCTCCTCGATCCCGACGAGCAGCTCCACGGCTGCCATCGAGTCGAGGAGGCCGAGGTCGAAGAGGTCCTCGTCGCGATGCTCGCGCACCGCGGAATCCTCGCAGACCTCCTCCACGAGGTCGAGGATGCGCTCCTCCACGTCGTCACGACGCTTGCTGTCAGACATTCAAAACTCCTTTCAGAACGAGGCAGACCTGACCCGAGAAGAGGGCGAAGCCAAAGAACACGAGCTGCATGGTGACCGCCCACGACACCAGTCTGAACCAGGTCTGGCCCTTGTGGGCGCGGAAGAAGGCGGTCTTGTGGAAGCCCTCGGTAGCCGCCATAAGGACCCCATGGTAGAGGCCGTAGGCCACGTAGTCGGGCGTGACGCCGTGCCAGAGCCCCATGAGCAGCATATCTGCCACGAGGGCCACCTGGGCGGTGCGCAGGCGTCCCTTCACGAGGCGGCGGCGCATGAGCCCGCGCGAGAGGCGCATGAACACGAAGTCGCGCAGCCAGGTCGAGAGCGTGATGTGCCAGCGGTTCCAGAAGTCCTGGAGGTCCTCGGCCAGGAAGGGGGCGCGGAAGTTGCGGGGCACGCGCACGCCCAGGCAGTAGCCCACGCCCATGGCCATCATCGAGTAGCCCGCGAAGTCGAAGAAGAGGTAGAGGCCGTACGCGTAGCAGGTCACGGCCTGCTTCCACAGCTCCTGAAGGAAGGGGCCGCTCCCCCAGGCGGCGGGGACATAGAGGCGATGCACCAGGGTGGCGAGCACCATCTTGTAGGCCATGCCGCCCAGGACGAGGAGGATGCCGCGGGCCAGCATGCCCGCGTACTCTTCGCGAGACGGGACGTGACGCGCATCCTCGAGGAAGCGTCTGCTGCGGTCGATGGGGCCCGAGTCGAAGGTCGGGAAGAAGAGCAGGAAGTGGAGCTGGTCGACCAGCCCCATGTCATCGCGCGCGATGAGCCCGTCGTGCACCTCCATGAGGACCTGCACGGACTTGAAGGTGGCGTACGAGATGCCCGCGAATCCCAGCAGCGCCGTGGGCGCAAACGAGGCCGTGAGCTTGTAGGTCACGAGGGGCAGGGCAGAGAGGGCGACTGACGCCACGAAGCGACGCTCGTCGAGGGGGTCGGCCATGAGCCAGCGGGTCGTGCCCAGCGAGACGGCGAGGAAGAGGACGAGGGACGCGAGCTGCGCGGGCTGGCCTGCCACGAGGCAGCCGACGAGCAGCAGCGACGAGACGAGGCCCAGGCGGTCGAGCCGACGCCCACTGAGCCCCAGGACCGCAGCGACGGCGACGACCGCCGCCGTGAGTGCGAAGAAGCTGGGGTCTGCGAAGAAGCCCATCTCTCACCCGCTAGGAGGTCTGGAGGAAGCGACGGTCGACCTTGCCGTTGGGGGTGAGCGGCATGCGCTCGAGGACCCTCACCGATCGAGGGACCATGTAGGAGGGGAGGCGCGCGGCGAGGTCCGCCTTCAGGCCACGGGCGATGTCGAAGTCTGACTCGTCGGTGGCACGGCGCGAGAGGACCACGAAGGCGCGCAGGCTCCGCACCCTCCCGTCGCGCACGACGGGGAGGACCGCCGCCTGGCTCACGCCCGGCACCTCGAGGAGCGCGCCCTCGACCTCCGCGAGCTCGATCCTGAAGCCGTTGAGCTTGACCAGGGAGTCGAAGCGACCCTCGCAGTGCAGCATCCCGGCCTCGTCCAGGTGACCCTGGTCGCCTGTGCGGTAGCCGCGAGCGGGGCTGCCGTCCGACATCGTGGCCTGGAAGAATGCCTCCGCGGTCTTCTGGTGATTACGGTAGTAGCCCTTGGCCACCGTGTTGCCCACAATCACGATCTCTCCCGAGGCGCCCGTGGGACAGGGGTCGCCCGTCTGGCGGTCCACGATCCTGAGCTCGGTGCCCGGACGAGGCGTTCCGACGGGAAGCGGGGCGCTTCCCGCAAGCTCCTCGCCGCCGATCGCGGCGAAGGTGACCGCCACGGTTGACTCGGTGGGACCGTAGGTGTTCACCACGAGCGCGTCGGGGAAGCGGGCGCGCAGCTCCTGTGCCGTCTGGCGCCTGAGCTCCTCACCGCAGAAGAGGAACATCCTGAGCTCTGGCAGGAGGCTGGCATCGAAGCGCCTGTCCACAAGGCAGAAGTCCGCGAAGGAGGGGGTCGAGACCCACACCTCCACACCGGAGCCACCCAGGTCTTCGAAGAGGTCCTTGTAGCTCGCGGCAACCTCGTCCGTGACGGCGTGCAGGCAGCCTCCCGTCGAGAGCGCCCCCACGAGCTCGTACTCCGAGAGGTCGAAGGAGTAATGGGCCTGGTCGAGAAAGACGCGGCCGCCCTCGGACACGACGGGGAAGCCCCTCATCCAGCCCATGAAGTTGGCGACGTTGGAGGCGGAGACCTCGATGCCCTTGGGGCGTCCCGTCGAGCCCGAGGTAAAGATGATGTAGTTGGTCTGCTCCCCCTGGACCCAGGCCTCGCGAGGGGGTGCGAGGACCTCGTCCCGCCTCGCGGCAGTCGCGTCCTCTGCGGCGAGCTCGCGCACGTCGACGATGCGGTCGGAGGGCAGCACGCCGACGAGGGACGTAGGCACGTTCCGGCAGCATGCGAGGGCGGCGTCCTCTATCTGGCCCACGATGTCGCGCACGCGCGACGCCGGCAGCTCGCTGTCCACGGGGACGAAGGCATGCCCGCTCAGGAGACAGCCCAGGAAGGAGGCAACGGCGAGGTAGGACTTGGAGGCGTAGACGACCACGGGGGCCCGCCCCGGGATGACGTCCAGGAGGCGCCACGCGATCTTGCACGAGAGCCTCCAGAGCTCCGCGTAGCTGACGTCCTCATGGCCCGACTCGCGATAGGCGGGGGACCCCGGCGCTGTGCGCGCCGTCGCCATGACGGCATCCAGGAACGCATTCCCCTGGGCGAGCGAGGGCTGGCCAGAATCCCGAGGCCCCTCGGTCACGAATCCCGCCCGAGCGACGGGTGGCATGCCCGGCATGCCCTTCGAAACGGTCATGGCCACTCCCTCGTCGCGGCTTGCACGGAGCCGATCTCCAAACTCCTTTCGAAGTATTTCTGCCGCGTATGGCGGCGGTGTGCTCGGGCGGAATCCGACACAAAAGCACGCTCAAGATAAATCTTTCCTTGAAGGGCGGGGAGGTGCCCCTTGGGAGAAGCCCGATTGCCACGAGCCGCCGAATCAGCCGGGGCGACGGTGGGTCTCGACATGAAGATGCCTGCTTGTCCGCCCTAGTCTCCGGCCGCCAGCACCTGCTCCTCCAGCAGGTCGGCGAAGGTCTCGATGACGCCCCAGACGTGGCGCGACTCCCTCCAGGCCAGGCTGATGGATATGCCCGCCCCCTCCCCCAGCCCGATGGCCATGAGGTCGGAGCCCGGATGTGCCGCGAGCACCGCCCGGGCCAGGTCGTCCGGCACGAAGCAGGCGCCGACCCCTCGCGCCGCAAGCTCAACGAGGGTCTCGGAGTTCTTGGACTCCACCCGCGGCCTGAGCGGCACGCCCGAGCGCTCCAAGATCTTGCGAGAGAGGTCGCCCGGCTCGTCTCCCCTGCCCAGGAGCATGAAGGGGCAGTCCGCGAGCGCGGCCAGGCTCCCCGTGCGCCCGACCTCCTGGGCGGCGGCCTCCCAACTCCCACCCAGAAGCCTCCGGAGCAGTCCCTCCGACACCAGCAGGACCACGCGCTCGCGCTTGAGCTCGCGCACCACGAGGCCCGGCTCGTCCGCGTCCACCGTGGCCACGACCAGGTCCACGGCCCCCTGCCGGAGTAGCTCGACGAGCTCCTGGTTCTCGGCCTCGACGAGCCTCACGTCGATGCCGGGCCTGAGCCCCTGGAAGCGTGCGACCGCCTCGGGCATGAGCATGTGGCCTCGGGTGCTCGCCACGCCCACGCCCAGGAGGCCACGCTGGTCACCCGCGATGTCCATGAACTCGCGCCCCATGGTGCGCCGCTCGCCCTGGAAGCGGCGGGCATACCCCAGGAACACCTCCCCGGCGTGGGTGAGCGAGAGGGGCACCCTGCGCTCCAGCAGCCTCACGCCAAGCTCGCGCTCGACGCCCGCGATGTGGGCCGAGAGTGTCTGTTGCGTGACCGAGAGGCGCGCGGCGGCGCGGGTGAAGCTTCTCTCTTCCGCCACCGCGATGAAGTAGTCCATGGTCTGGAAGTTCATGCCCCATCCCGTTCTGCGACCGTGCCCACGTGACCCGCGAGTCGCTCACAACTCACAAGAACATTTTGTTGTAAGTATCAAATTTAACAGTTTGAAATATAGCTGAGAGACCCATAGGATGCGAGTGGCAAGCATGGCGGGAGGACGGGATCACAGATGGCAGAGACGTTGGTCCTGGTGGCGTTCGCACTGTCGCTTGCCGTGGGCTTATCCCTTGGCCTCTCCCTCCTCGTGCCCCTGAGCTGCGGCCTCGCGCTCTTCGTGGGCTACGGCATGCACAGGGGGCATGGTCTGGGAGAGCTCCTGCGCATCGCAGCGCGCGGGCCACTCTCCATAGGCAGGGTGCTCGTGCTCTTCGTGGTCATCGGCATGCTCACCGCCTCCTGGCGCGCGGCCGGGACCATCCCCGCCGTCACCTGCCTCTCGGTCCGGCTCGTGAGCCCCTCCACCCTCCCTCTGGCATCCTTCGTGCTCTGCGGCCTCATGTCCACGATGACCGGCAGCTCCTTCGCCGCCTCGGCAACCGTGGGCGTGGTGTGCATGACCATCGCGACGGCCATGCGTGCGGACGTCCTCCTCGTGGGCGGGGCCATCATCAGCGGATCCTTCCTGGGGGACCGCTGCTCGCCCATGTCGAGCACGGCCATGCTCGTCTCCACCATCACCCACAGCAGCCTGCACGAGAACCTCGGGCGCATGCTGAGAATCTCCGTCGTGCCCGTCATCGCCTGCGCCCTGATCTACGCCGCGCTGGGACCCGCCGCCGGGGGCACGGGCATGGCCCCCTCGTTCAGGGGTTCCTTCGCGACGTCCTTCGACCTCTCGTGGTACGTCCTTGCGCCCATCGCGCTCGTGCTGGTCCTCTCGCTGGCAAAGCTCAGCGTCCTGCGCACCATGCTCGCGAGCCTGGCCAGCGCACTTGTGCTCTGCGTCTTCGCCCAGGGCGTTCCCCTGGAGGAGCTTCCGGGCATCCTCCTCTTCGGCTTCAGGACCTCCAACCTGGCCATCGGACGCATGGTGAACGGAGGTGGAGTCCTCTCCATGACCGAGATCGCGCTGATCGTTGCGGTGGCCTCCAGCTACTCCGGCCTCTTCGAGGAGACGGGCCTCCTCCGGGGCATCCGCGCCTTCGTGCGCCGCCTCGCGGGGCGCACCACCCCCTTCGCGGGAGTCCTCGTAACCAGCGTGGTTACCGCCTGCATCGCCTGCGACCAGGTAGTCTCGCTCATGCTCACCGCCCAGCTCTGCGAGGAGATAGAGGGCGACGGCAGCGCGCTGGCGCTCGACCTCTCGAGCAGCGCGGTCATCATTCCCGCGGTCATCCCCTGGACGACCTCCTGCGTGGGGCTCTGCGCCTTCGTCGGCATGCCCACCGGCAGCGCCGCATACGCCTTCCTCTGCATGCTCATCCCGCTCTGGACCCTCGTGGTCTCGCTCTGGCAGAAGAGGCACCCGGGCTTCGTCCTCCAGCGCGGGGCCAAGGCCCTGGGCCTGGACGAGCGCGACGATGCGAGGCTACTCGAGAGCGTGGCCCCCATCAAGGTGGCAGAGGCCTCGTAGCAGGCAGCCATGCAAGTGCGAGTGCTTCAGCCCAAGGCCGTCCAAGGCTAGGATAGCCTGCGGACAACCTGGACGGCGAGCTCGGGCATGGGCACCTGGACCTGCTCGTGGGACTCCATGTCGCGCAGCGTGGCGACGCCACGCGCGAGCTCCTCCTCGCCCAGCACCACGCAGAGTCGGGCGTGGCACTTGTCCGCCTGCTTGAACTGCGACTTGAGCGAGCGGCCCTGGTAGTCCGCCTCGCAGCGAATACCAGCCTGACGCAGGGCCAGCGTTGCCTCGAACACCGCGCCACGCTGCTCGGGAGAGGCGCAGGCCACGTAGACGCAGCCCTCCTCCGGGGTCTCGAGGCTGCCGCCCTGGGCGGCGAGGGCCAGGGCGATGCGCTCGAAGCCCACGGCAAAGCCGATGCCGGGCGTGGGCTTGCCGCCCTCGAGCTCGACCAGACCGTCGTAGCGGCCGCCGCCGCCGATGGCACCGACGCCCGCGCCGAGCGCCTCAACCTCGAAGACCGTGCGGGTGTAGTAGTCGAGGCCGCGCACCAGCGTGGGGTCCTCGACGTACGCGACGCCCGCAGCGTCGAGGTAGCGCTTGACCTGCTCGTAGTGGGTGCGACAGTCATCGCAGAGGTTGTCCTTGGCAAGCGGGGCTGCGGCCATGACCTCGCGGCAGTGGTCGTTCTTGCAGTCGAAGCTGCGTAGCGGATTGACCTCGGCACGCTCCAGGCAGTCCCCGCACATCTCGTCGGCATGGGCCAGGATGAAGTCACGGACCATCTGGCGGTAGGCGGGACGACATGCGGCGTCCCCCATCGAGTTGATCGAGAGGCGCAGGCAGGCGGGGTCGAAGCCCAGGCGCCTGTAGAACTCCATGAGCATGATGATGCACTCTGCGTCGGCCGCAGGGTCAGGGGCACCCAGCCACTCCACGCCCACCTGGTGGAACTGGCGCAGGCGGCCCTTCTGCGGGCGCTCGCCGCGGAACATCGCCTCGGCATACCAGAGCTTGGCGGGAGCCGCGCCCTGTGGGACGAGGTTGTTCTCGACCACCGAGCGTACGACGCCGGCGGTTCCCTCGGGCCGCATCGCCATGCGCTGCTTGGCCTTGAGGCCCCTCTCGCTTCCGTCGGCGAGCAGGTTCTCCATGAGCGCCCCGGGGACCACGCGGAACATCTCCTTGCGCACGACGTCGGTCGACTCGCCGATGCCGTGGACGAAGGTGTCTACCTGCTCGATTGCCGGGGTCTCGATCATGTCGAAGCCGTAGGCGCCAAAGAGCTCGCGCGCGACGTCCTGCATGTGCTGCCAGGCGCGCATGTAACCGCCAAACAGGTCCTCGGTCCCCTGGATCTTCTGTGCCATGGGTCTTTCCCTTCCGCTCGTGTGCACAGGCCAGTATATCCCCAGACGGTGGCATCCCCATGCGGCCAGGCGAGAGGGACCTGCGCACTTGGGAGCAAAAGTGCGCAGCATGCGACAAAGATGCAGCTTGGACGAGAATGCCGCGCATTCCATTTCTGAAATGCGCGGCAACGGGCAGTCCTGATCTACGGGTGGGTCTGATCTGCGGGCAGGCCTGGGCTGTAGGCGACGCCCAGGCTGCGGACGAATCCGAAGGCTGCGGGCGACGACGTCGGTAGACCTAGAGCCTGCCAACCAGATCGAGGCCCGGGGTGAGGGTGGCGCTGCCGGGGTGCCACTTGGCGGGGCACACCTGGTCGCCGTGGGCGGCGACGAACTTCGCGGCCTGGAGCAGGCGCAGGAGCTCGACGGCATTGCGGCCGATGCCGCCCGCCGTCACCTCGTACACCTGGATGCGGCCCTCGGGGTCGACGATGAAGGCACCGCGCTCCGCCTGCCCGGCATCCTCGATGAGCACGTCGAAGCTGCGCGCGAGCACGTGCGCGGGATCGGCGAGCATGGGGTAGGTCACCTTCCCGATGCGCTCGGACTCCTCGTGCCAGGCCTTGTGCACGAACTCGCTGTCGCAGGAGACGGAGTAGACCTCGCAGCCCTCCTGCTGGAAGGCGGCGTAGTTCTCGGCCAGCTCCTCGAGCTCGGTGGGACAGACGAAGGTGAAGTCCGCGGGATAGAAGAAGAACAGCGACCACTTGCCCAGGACGTCCGCCCTGGTGATGGTCTTGACCTGGTCCTCGTGAAACGCCTTTACGCTGAAGTCGTCGATCTGCCTGCCGATGAGAGACATGGTTTCCTCCTTGTGTGCTTGCGGGACCTAGCGTGATGCGTGTCCCTTGCCGCAGCTCCCTTGAAAGGGGTTAACCCAGTATAACAACATATATGTTATTAGGTATATAGCATTTTTGAGAACACCAAAACTGCGCGGAACAGGGGCTGGGACGTGAGCCAGAGCGCGGCTGGGCGAGCGCGCATCCTGGAAACGGGATGCGCGGCTCGTTGCACCTCCGCAGGTCGGCCCGCCAGAGTGCCCGCCCGTACGGCACCGGCCCGCACGGGGTTATCCCAGGTGCCAGCCCTCGGCCTGGGCGCGCGCCCTGACGAAGCTGCGATAGACGCCCTCCTGACCCAGCAGCTCCGCATGTGTGCCCCGCTGCACCAAGCGGCCGCCGTCCACCACCAGGATCTGGTCGGCCCCCTCCACGGTGGCCAGGCGATGGGCGATAACCACCACGGTCTTGCCGCGCGTCAGCTCCGAGAGGGCAAGCTGCACCAGGCGCTCGTTCTCGGGGTCTATGCTGGCCGTGGCCTCGTCCAGGATGACGATGGGCGCATCCTTCAGGAGGGCGCGCGCGATGGAGATGCGCTGGCGCTCCCC
>CAMXZR010000062.1 GCA_947253595.1 uncultured Olsenella sp.
GCGCTGCCTTCGCAAGGCAGAGGCCGAGGGTTCGAATCCCTTCATCTCCACCATGATCGCAGTCGCCCGGGCCATCGAGGTCCGGGCTTTTTGTATCGCATGCGTCCGCACGCCGTGCGACCACGTCACGTTCCGTCGCGACCGCGCGTGGCGCGTCCCCCGCAGTGATAGAGTCACTGGGGTCGCCGCGCAGCGACCGCCACCAGCCGACCGCCGCCGGCGGTGCCAGGAAGGACGCCCATGGAACTCTCGCCCGAAGCATACGAGAGCTGCGAGCTCTGCCCTCGCAGCTGCCATGCCGCCCGCGCGGGTGGCAGGCCGGGGTTCTGCGGCGCGACCTCCGTCCTGCGCATCGCCCGCGCCGCCCTCCACTACTGGGAGGAGCCGCCCATCTCGGGGGAGGCGGGCTCTGGTGCCATCTTCTTCACGGGATGCCCTCTGCGCTGCGTCTTCTGCCAGAACCACCAGATCTCGCAGGAGGGCTTCGGCCCCGAGGTCTCGACGTCGCGTCTCGCCCAGATGATGCTCGAGCTGCAGGCGCAGGGCGCCCTCAACGTCAACCTGGTGACGCCCCTGCACTTTGCGCCTCACGTCAGGGAGGCCGTCGGACTTGCCCGAGACTCCGGCATGACGCTCCCCATCGTGTGCAACACGAGCGGCTACGAGCTAGCCTCGGTCGTCGAGCAGATGTCCGACGTCGTGGACGTGTGGCTCACCGACTTCAAGTACGCCTCGGCAGAGCTCGCCCGCGACCTCTCGGGCGCGCCGGACTACCCCGAGGTTGCCTCCGCCGCGCTTGGGGCCATGCTGAGTTCACTGCGCTCCCACGGAGGCCGCGCCGTGGGTCCAGACGGACGCATGCTCCGCGGCATCGTGGTGCGTCACCTGGTCATGCCCGGGCATGTGGACGACTCGCTCTCTGTGCTCGGCCGCGTGTGGCGAATCTGCGGAAACGAGGCGGACCTCAGCGTGATGAACCAATACACGCCCAACGAGCGCTGCCGTCGCCTGGGCGGCGACCTGGCCCGCTCCCTCGGTGACGACGAGTACGAGGCGGTGCTGGACCATGCCGACGACCTGGGCTTCGAGCGCCTGTGGTGGCAGCAGGGCGGAACGGTGTCGGAAAGCTTCGTGCCCGGCTTCGACGCGACGGGGGTCCGGGGCCCGGAGCTTGGCTAGGGGAGATGGACGCGTCCGCTCGTCGGGCGGTTCCCGGCGCGGCTCATGCCGCGCTTTACGGATAATGTCACGCGAGGGCGAGCGCGGCAGGCACGGCGCGGTCGACGAAGGCGACGAGTGCGGCGAGTGTCGCAGGACGGGGGAGACATGCCAGGACGGGACGAGGGGCTCTCTGCCGAGGAGCGGGCCGAGCTCGAGGCGCTGCGCGCCGAGCGCGACCGCAGGCAGGCGGGGGAGCGGGCGCGCCAGGAGCGCGAGGAGCTGGAGCGCCTCAAGGCCCAGCGCGAGCGTGCCGAGCGCGAGGCGGCGAAGGACGAGCACGCCCGCGAGCTGCGCGAGCGCAACGCTCGCGCCATGGAGCCGGGCGAGGACCTGAGCATGCCCAGGGCCCAGAGGTACGTGCTCGCCGTCCTGGGCCTCCTGGTGCTGGCCATCGTCCTCGTGATGGCCCTGGGCGCAGGGAGGTAGGGTAGGGGGCCAGCGGCCCCGCGCCACGCGACGCCCGGCCTTGCGTGGCCGCATCTGGTGCCGTCGCTCGTGCTACGCTGGGGCAGTCATAGGAACGCGGTTCCGTCGCGGGGCCGCGTCGCGTGCGAGCAGAGGGGATTCCACCCATGGCCCTGACCGACGGCACAAAGCCCACCGACGTCTCGCTGAACATCGACCTCTACGAGCTGACCATGGCCCAGGGGTTCTGGGAGTCCGGCCTCATGGACGCGGAGGGGTGCTTCAACGTGTTCTTCCGCGAGAACCCCTTCGACGGCGGGTTTGCCGTGGCCTGCGGGATGGGCCAGATTCCGGACCTCGTGCGCAACTTCCGCTTCGATGACGACGCGGTGGAGTACCTCGCCGGCGTCCAGGCGCCGGGCGGCGGCCCCATGTTCAAGCGAGGCTTCCTCGGCTACCTGCGTGACTTCAGCATGCGCGCCTCGGTCTGGGCCGTGCCCGAGGGCGAACTGGTCTTCCCGCGTGAGCCCATGGTCCGTGTCCAGGGCCCCATCATCGACTGCCAGCTGCTCGAGACCGCCCTGCTCAACCTGGTCAACTTCCAGACCCTCGTTGCCACCAAGGCCGCACGCGTGGTCCACGCGGCCGAGGGGCACCCCGTCTCGGATTTCGGCCTGAGGCGCGCCCAGGGGCCCGACGGCGGTCTGGCGGTGGCGCGCGCGTCCTACATCGGCGGCGCGGGGTCCACCTCCAACGTGCTGGCGGGCAAGGTCTACGGCATCCCCGTCTTCGGCACGCACGCCCACTCCTGGGTCATGGCCTTCCCCAACGAGCTCGATGCCTTCCGTGCCTTTGCAAGGTCGAGCCCCAAGAACTGTGTCCTCTTGCTCGACACCTATGACGTGCACCAGGGCATCAGGAACGCCATTGCCGTCGCCCAGGAGATGGAAGCGACGGGCGAGAGGCTCGCGGCGGTGCGCATCGACTCCGGTGACCTCGCCAAGCTCAGCAAGGAGGCCCGCGCGTCCTTTGACGCCGAGGGGCTGGACTACGTCAAGATATCGGTCTCGAACGACCTCGACGAGTACACCATCCAGTCCCTGTTCGCCCAGGGGGCACCCATTGACTCCTTCGGCGTTGGCACGAAGCTCGCCACCTGCGACCCACAGCCATCGCTCGGCGGCGTCTACAAGCTCTCGGCCACGCGCCCTGGCGCAGGCGACCCCTGGGAGCCCGTCATCAAGCTGTCCGAGATGGCCTACAAGCGCACCATCCCGGGCGTGCAGTCGGTTCGACGCTTCTTCGACGCCTCTGGCTGCCCCGTGGGGGACATGATCTGCGACGAGTCCTCGAATGGCGAGCTGGGTAGCCAGATGGTGGACGTCCTGGACGACCTCGCCTCCTACGACCTCACGGGCTTCGAGTCGCGCGAGCTCCTCGTGCAGCTCGTGGCAGACGGCGACCCGCTCCCTGCCGACGAGGGCATCGAGGTCGCCAAGGCGCGCTGCCGCGAGGCTCTCATGCGCTTGGACCCGGCGGTGAGGCGCTTCCTCAACCCGCAGGGATATCCCGTGGGCCTTGAGCTGGGCCTGGCGAGGCTCCGACGCGAGCTGGCGAGCCGCGAGCTCATGGGTTCGGGCCGCAAGTAGCCGGCGCTACGGAGGGGGCCAGGCGAGAACTGCCGCATGTCCCTCTCGCCCGCGTCTCGCCGGGTCCGGTAGCCGGTCCCGGCGGACCAACGCGTCATTTGCACCATTTTATGGAGCGGGGTCCCATGGGGCCCCGCTCTGCTAGACTCACCAGATAACTGTGCCCGCACATCAGCCATGGGACGAGACCGAAGAAGGAGTAACGCATGCCCGAGACAATCGAGGAGCTTGTCAAGCAAGCAATCGCAGCCGCCCAGTCGGCTGGCAACCTGCCGGAGTTCGAGGTGGAGGACTGCGGCATGGAGCGACCTGCTGACTCCTCGAACGGTGATTGGACGTCCACCGTCGCGATGCGTTCCGCCCGTCTCGCCCGCATGGCCCCCGCAAAGATCGCACAGGCCATCGTGGACGCCATGCCCCAGGACCCCGCCATCGCAAAGGTCGAGGTCGCGGGCCCCGGCTTCATCAACTTCTACCTCAGTGCCGCCACTAGCAACGAGGTCTTCGACAGCGTCCGCAGGGCGGGTGCGGACTGGGGCAAGTGCAACGTGGGCGACGGCCTCAAGATGAACTACGAGTTCATCTCGGCCAACCCCACCGGGCCCCTGCACGTGGGCCATGGCCGCTGGGCGGCCCTCGGCGACTCCATGTGCAACGTCTTCGAGCACGCCAACTTCAAGGTCGACCGCGAGTACTACATCAACGACCACGGCTCCCAGATGGACGTCTTCGGCGGCTCGGTCGTCATGCGCTACCTCCAGCTCTGCCAGGTCATGCGCGAGCAGGGCGTGGGTAGCCAAGAGGCCATGGAAGCCCTCCTCGCAGACCGCGAGCGCTACGTCGACGACGAGACCGACGAGCATCCCGACCAGCACCCCTTCATGGACGCCTTCAACGAGGCCCTGGGCGGCAACTCCTACGGCGGCGACTACATCATCGAGATCGCACGCGAGTTCTTCGACACCGATGGCGACAAGTGGGTCGAGGCGGACGAGCAGGTCCGCGCCGACGAGTTCCGCGAGCGCGCCTACCAGGCCATGCTCGGCAGGATCAAGAGCACCTGCGACGAGGTCCGCTGCCCCTTCGACGTCTGGTTCTCCGAGCGCTCCCTCTACGTGAAGGACGAGAGCGGTACCTCCCAGGTCGACCGCGCCTTCGCCAAGCTCGAGGCCATGGGCCATCTCTACAAGACCGACGACGGCGCCCTGTGGTTCCGTTCCACCACCTTCGGCGACGACAAGGACCGCGTCCTCATCAAGAGCAACGGCGAGTACACCTACTTCGCCTCTGACGTCGCCTACCACTGGAACAAGTTCCAGCGTGACGACTACTCCATCGACCTCTGGGGTGCCGACCACCACGGCTACATCGCCCGCGTCACCAACGTCTGCGACGCCCTGGGCTATCCCGGACAGTTCGAGGTCGACCTCGGCCAGTTCGTCAACCTCCTACGCAACGGCGAGCCCGTCCGCATGTCCAAGCGCCGCGGCACCATGGTCACCTTCCAGGAGCTCATCGACGAGGTCGGCGTAGACGCGACCCGCTACACCCTGGTCTCCAAGTCCTCCAACCAGACCATCGACTTCGACATCGAGGCGGTCAAGCAGAAGACCAACGCCAACCCCGTGTTCTACGTGCAGTACGCCCATGCGCGCATCTGCTCCATCCTGCGCAAGGCCGCCGGCGTCAGCGAGGAGGAGGCCAAGGAGCTGGGCATGGACGAGGTCGCCCGCCGCGCCATCGGCGAGGGCTACGACCTCTCGCTCCTGACCGACCCGACCGAGGCCGCTCTCGCGCGCAAGGTCTCCGAGTTCCCGGAACTCATCGCCAGCTGCGCCCGCGACCGCGCGCCCTTCCGCCTCACGCACTTCTGCGAGGAGCTCGCCAGCAGCTATCACGGCTTCTACGCCAACTGCCAGGTGCTTCCCAGCGAGGGGCGTCCGGTGGACGCGGAGCTCTCTCGCGCGCGACTCGTGGCCTGCGACGCCGTGCGCGTGAACCTCGAGGTCGCCCTCAGGCTCATCGGCGTGTCCGCTCCGGACGTGATGTAGGGCCCGAAGGCAACTTTGATTTCAGCATCATAAACAATTTATCGTATATGAGGCCTCGTCCCTTGCGATTGGTTTAGACTGTCCAAGGACGTTGGTGCTAGCGGTGCCCCGTCGCGGCTCTGTGACGGGGCACCTTCGCAAGGGGGAGGTGCGGGCGCGCTGTGGTCCTACGTGAGTACCTGTCAATTCGACGTGCCTACAATCTGGTTCGTCAGGACGTCGAGTCCGCGCGGAGGCTCTCATTCGCGGAGTTTGCCATCCTCTGCCGGCTCTCCGTCATGGGGCAGAGCCTGAGGACCTCGGACATAGCCGAGTATCAGGGCTCCCTGAGGCCCACCATGACGCACCGAACAAAGCACCTCGGCGCTCTGGGCCTCCTCGCGCGCGAGAAGGGCGGGGTCGATCGCCGCAACGTGATCTGCTCCATCACCGACGAGGGGCGCAAGTACGTGGACGACCTCTGCGACGCCTGCCGCGAGGCCATTCCCAACGGCCAGTCCCTCTCGCGCACCTCCGGAGCGCGTGTCTGTCGCTATGTCGACGCCATGGGGTCCCTGACCTGCATGGCGGGCGACCTTACGCTCCTGGGCCTCTATTCCGCCAAGGGCCAGCCGGTGAGCATCTCTCGGCTGGTGGAGATTCTGGGCCTTCTCCAGCCCACCGTGTCGATGTCCGTGGCCGCGCTGGTCGAGGAGGGGCTCGTGAGGCGCGAGGAGGATGAGGAGGGCGAAACGGGACGTACCTCTCCCGTGCTCCTCACCGACGAGGGCCGCAACCGCGCGACTGCGCTGAACGGGCAGATCGAGCGGCTGATCGTGCATCGCCGCCCTCGCAAGTCCAAGTAGCGCCTCTGCGCGCAAGTGGGTTCGAGCGGCTGGCGGCAAAGGCTCGCCGGCCGTCCCGCTTTGGCGAGAGTGGCCGTTCGGGGTCGCTCGCGGGTTCGGTGACCATGCATTTTATTGATATCGCCCGCCATTCGGCGCAGTCATGCTATAGTGCAGTTGTCCGGTGATGGCGCGAGCCTCGCCGCAGGCAAACAATTCCACTCAAAACCAAGCACATGCAATCGCATACACGATGTCTGCACGTGGTCGGCTGCCCAGGGGTGGTCGCTCGTGCCCGTGGGCCGGTGGGCGGTCCCAGACAGAAAGGCAGCCTTGATGGCGGAAGAGACTCAGGAACAGACCAGCGAGAGCCGCGAGGGGCAGGCGGAGGAGGCACCCAAGCCCCGCCGCCGCCGTCGCAGCGCGAAGGCAGGGGCGCAGGCCCAGGTCGCATCAGCCCAGGACACCGCTCCTGCGGACGTCGTACCGCAGGCAGGAGCGGCGATTCCTGGCGAGGAGGCCGCCACACCCAAGCCACGTCGCGGTAGGAGGCCGAAGAAGGTCGATACGGAGGCCGCCGATGCCCCCGTTGCCCAGGCGGCTCCGGAGGAGGCGGGCGAGCCGGTGGAGAAGCCCCGCCGCCGCCCCGGCCGTCCGCGCAAGAAGCGCGACGACGCGCAGGCTACGGACCCAGGCAAGTCCACCGGCGCCGCCGCCCCGGTGGCCGCGCGGCCTGCGGGGGAGCGGGGCTCCCTGGACGTGAGCGCCATGACCCGCGTCACCCAGGAGGCGACCGTGGCCACCGGCGAGCTCCTTCCGGCTCCCACGGTTACTATCGAGCAGGCCGACGCCGCCCAGGCGGACGCCGTGCAGGCCGAGTCGGCCGGCGGCAGGCAGCGCGACCTCGTGCGCCAGGACGCCAGCGACCGGAACGAGGAGGCGGAGCGCGAGCCCCGGCGCCGCCGTCGCAACAAGAGGGACTTGGGCGACTCTCAGCAGCAGCCGGGCCAGCATGACCGCAACCAGCAGCAGAGCTGGGGCAGCGGCTCCGGGCGCAACGGCCGGAACGGCCAGAAGCGGCGCAATCGTCGCCAGGAGCAGTCGGTCGAACCCAGCCTCTCGCGCGACGACGTGGCCGAGATGAAGGTGGCGGAGCTGCGCTCCAAGGCGGCCGAGCTCGGCGTCGGGTACGTGGGGGTCCGCAAGAAGGACCTCGCCGAGGCCGTCTACCTCGCCGCGGCGCGCCAGGAGGGCTTCCGTCCCGTCGAGGGCGTGCTCGAGATCCAGAATGAGGGCTATGGCTTCATCCGCACGGGCAACTACATGTCTGGGGACGACGACGCCTTCGTCTACCAGCAGCTCATCCGCCAGCATGGCCTGCGTCCCGGCGACTACGTGGTTGGCTCGGTGGCTCCCGCCCGCAACAGCAACAGCAAGTACCCGCCACTGCACAGGGTCCAGAGCGTCAACGGCCGTCCCCCCGAGGAGATGCGCAGTCGCCCCCGCTTCCGCGACCTCACGCCCATCTACCCCAACCAGCGCCTGGTCATGGAGCACGGGAGGGAATCCATCACGGGTCGTGCCATAGACCTCGTCGCACCCATCGGCAAGGGCCAGCGCGGTCTCATCGTCTCTCCCCCCAAGGCGGGCAAGACCACCGTCCTCAAGCGCGTCTGCCAGTCCATCGCCGCCAACAACCCCGAGGTGCACCTCTTCTGCCTGCTGGTGGACGAGCGCCCGGAGGAGGTCACCGACATGGAGCGCTCCATCAGGGGCACCGTCGTGGCGTCGACCTTCGACATGCCTGCAGACAACCACACGGCCGTCGCGGAGCTCGTGATTGAGCACGCCAAGCGCCTCGTGGAGCTGGGCGAAGACGTCGTGGTGGTACTCGACTCCATCACCCGCCTGGCCCGCGCCTACAACCTTGCCCAGCCCGCCAGTGGCCGCATCCTCTCGGGCGGCGTGGACTCCGCGGCCCTGTACCCGCCCAAGAAGTTCCTGGGCGCCGCCCGCAACATCGAGAACGGCGGCTCCCTGACCATCCTCGCCTCCGCCCTCGTAGACACGGGCTCCAAGATGGACGAGGTTATTTTCGAGGAGTTCAAGGGCACCGGCAACATGGAGCTCAAGCTCGACCGCGACCTGGCCGACAAGCGCATCTTCCCGGCCATCGACCCGGTCTCGTCTGGCACGCGAAACGAGGACCTGCTCATCGACGCGGAGCTCCAGCCCTTCGTGTGGGGCATCAGGCGCATCCTGGCGAACATGAACAACACCGAGCGCGCCGCATCGGCCCTGGTCAAGGGCCTCAAGGCAACCAACGACAACGAGGAGTTCCTCATTCGCTCCGCCAAGAAGGCGCAGCAGAGCGACTACCTGTAGGGGCTGGGGCGAGGGGAGCGCCGCTCGGGCTCGGGGCGTGTCATTGGGACACAGGACGCGCAGCTCGAGCTGGGGGGCGTGTCGCTGGGACACAGGGTGCACCGCTCGGCAAAAAATTTAAATCTTGCTGAGTGCCCTCGCAGACGCGCAGCTCACAGAAAACGGCTCCGCACATTTTTTAAATGTTGCGGAGCCGTCGGCATTGCGGGGCCGTTTGGTCATCGGCGTCAGCGGGCGAGGGTGACTAACCCTCTCGCAGGAGCAGGTCCTCGCGCCGCATGATCATCCGGGCGGGGAGGAGCCGGGCCGCGAGGGCCGCCGCGCGCACGTCCCAGGAGGGAATGACGACCTGGCGGCCTGCGACCGCACCCGCGATGGCGCGGCGGACGACCCTCTCCACCTCCTCGAAGCCGACGCGCGTCATGCCGCGTGCCACGACTGCGTCTCCCGGCTCGTCCAGGAAGCCGGTGCGCATGAACTTGGGGCAGACGGCCGTGACGTGGATGCCCGTCCCGCGGAGCTCGTGGTCGAGGGTGCGCGAGAGCTCGAGCACGAAGGCCTTGGTGGCGGAGTAGACGCTGAGCCCGGGCTGCGGGATGACTCCCGCGATGGACGAGAGGTTCACGATGCGCGAGCCGGCCGCCATGTGGGGCAGGGCGTGGTAGCTGCACTCAAGGGGAGCCAGGCAGTTGAGGAGCAGCATGTCGCGAGCCTCTCCGACGGGCCGTGACGCGAGGTCGCCAAACTTCCCGAACCCCGCGCAGTTCACGAGCCACCGCAGCCTGAGGCCCTCCTCGCCGTCGAAGGCTGCTGCGAGCGTGTCCAGGTCCTCGCGCCGCGTGAGGTCCAGCGGGAGCACGCGGGTGGGCGTGGAGCAGCCGGCCGCGGCCTCTTCCAGGCGGTCCTCGCGACGGGCGACGAGCCAGATGCCGTCCAGGGGACCTCCGGCCCCCTGGTCCAGCTGCCTGACGAACTCGCGCCCCACGCCGGAGCTCGCACCGGTCACCACGGCGACGTTGCCCATCCCCTGCACCTCCAAAATGCCGTCTGAGCTTGAACCACTTACGAATATAGGTATTATCTAAGCAGTCTGGGAGCTTTGGGTCCCAGGCGTCCATATTGCGACGGTACACGAAGATCAGACGAAGCAAGCCGTTGTCCAAGCCAGCAGCCCTGGTGGCTGGCCCTAGCCTGCCTTTTCTGCTCCGCCAAGCGTGTCTCGCCCACGGGCGCCGGAACCCGCACGGGAGGTGCATTCGCATGTTTCGAGAGGGACGTTGTCCGGCCGTCGTGGCAGGTCTGATGGG
>CAMXZR010000063.1 GCA_947253595.1 uncultured Olsenella sp.
AGGCGGCCGCCCTCGGACAGCCCATCTCGATGCTGGTCCCGCCCGTGGTCGAGCTCAGGCTCGTCGGGCGGCTCGCGGACGGCGGGAGCGGGATGGA
Organism: uncultured Olsenella sp.; assembly: GCA_947253595.1. GTDB lineage: Bacteria > Actinomycetota > Coriobacteriia > Coriobacteriales > Atopobiaceae > Olsenella_I. The sequence goes on from CAMXZR010000063.1 coordinate 98, forward strand.
CCTCGCCCTCACCGTGGCCCAGCGCCTGCGCGCCGAGGGGGTCGTGGGCTGCCTCGTCGAGGTCACGGGCGAGGGCGTCGCGACCCTCAGCGCCACGCAGCGCGCCTGCGTGGCCAACATGACCCCCGAGTACGGTGCGACCACGACCCTCTTCCCCGTGGACGAGGCCACCATGGACTACCTCGCCCTCACCGGGCGCGACGCCGGGGAGCTCGCCTTTGCCCGCGCCTTCCTCGAGCGCGAGGGGGTCTTCGGGTCTGCGGAGGGCAGGCGCTACTCCCGCTGCGTCGAGCTCGACCTCTCCGAGGTGGAGCTGAGCCTCGCCGGTCCCTCCCGGCCGCACGACCGCCTGAACCCGTCGGGGCTCCGGGAGCGCTTCCGCGCCGCGCTGGCGGAGCACGGTCGCGAGCCGGGCGGCACCAGGAGGGTGAGCGTCGGCGGCCAGGACCTCGAGCTCGGCCACGGGACCATGGCCATCGCGGCCATCACGAGCTGCACCACCGCGACCGATCCGGCCATGATGCTCGCCGCAGGCATCCTCGCGCGCAAGGCGAGGGAGAGGGGCCTCTCCGCCAAGCCTTGGGTCAAGCGCATCCTGGCGCCGGGAAGCCACGCCACGACGCTCCTGCTCGAGCGGGCGCACCTCCTTGCCCCCCTGGCCGAGCTGGGCTTTGCCACCTGCGGCTACGGCTGCATGAGCTGCATCGGGAACTCGGGGGACATCCTTCCCGAGCTCCACGCGCTCGCCGGCGACCTGGAGCTCGCGAGCGTGCTCTCGGGCAACCGCAACTTCGAGGGGCGCATCTCTCCCGACGTCGCCCAGAACTACCTCTGCCAACCCGCCCTCGTCGTCGCCTACGCCCTCGCGGGCAGCGTGGACGTGGACCTCTCGTCGGAGCCCGTGGGCGTGGGCCCCGACGGCCCCGTCATGCTCGACGAGCTCCTTCCCACGCAGGCCGAGATCGACGTCGCCCTTGCGTCCGCCCTCGACCAGGACCTCTTCGAGGAGGGCGGCCGAAGCCTCTTCTCGGGTGACGCGTCCTGGGAGCGCATCGACTCCGGCGCGTCCAAGACCTTCCCCTGGGATGCCGGGTCCACCTATGTCCGTAGGGCACCCTACTTCGACGCCGGACGGCGCGCCGGTGGGTCCGGCGTGAGGGGTGCCCGCTGCCTGGCCCTCCTCGGCGACTTCGTGACCACGGACCACATCTCTCCCGCCGGCTCGATCGCGCCCGGCTCGCCCGCCGCCCGGTACCTGGTCGAGAGGGGCGTCGCGCCCGAGGACTTCAACAGCTACGGCAGCCGCCGCGGTAACCACGAGGTCATGATGCGCGGCACCTTCGCCAACGTCAGGCTGAGGAACGCCCTTGCAGGGGGCAGGAGCGGCGGCTGGACCCGCGACCTCCTCGACGGCGAGGTCAAGAGCATCTATGACGCGTCCTGCCACTACCGCGACGAGGGCGTCCCCCTGGTCGTCATCGCGGGCAAGCTCTATGGCTCCGGCTCGAGTCGCGACTGGGCGGGCAAGGGCCCGGCGCTCCTGGGGGTCCGCGCGGTGCTGGCGCAGAGCTTCGAGCGCATCCACCGCTCCAACCTGGTCCAGATGGGCGTGCTCCCCCTGCAGTTCCTTGAGGGGGAGGGCGCGGCGGAGCTCGGCCTGGACGGCAGCGAGCTCTTCGACGTCGAGGACGTGGACTTCTCCCAAGGGCTTCCCGAGCGCAGGGACTGCGAGGTCGTGGCGCGTCGCGCGGACGGCAGCGAGCTCCGCTTCTCCTGTATCGTGAGGGTCGACACGCCGCTTGAGGCCCGCTTCATGTCCGCTGGCGGCATACTGCCCTACGTCCTAGACAGCCTCTCGTAGGCCGCACGGCCCGGCCAAAGCCAAGGAGCGTCGCCATGATCTGTCCCAACTGCGGGTCCAACGTGCCCGACGGCTCGGCGGTCTGTCCCGCCTGCAGGGCTGACCTTGGCATGACCGTCTCGATTCCCCGGCCTGAGGGCCGCTGGTGTCCCAACTGCGGGGCGCTCGTTCCCGAGGAGAGCGGCGTCTGCCCCTCCTGCGGCATGCCGCAGGAGGAACCCCGCCCCGTCGCAAGGAGCGCGGGCGACGCCCACGACGACGAGGAGGGGGACGGTCGGGACGGCGCGCCCATGGACGAGACCCACTCCATTCCCCGCATCGAGAGCGCCATCCCCTCGGAGGGGGAGCTCTCGCAGCCCTCTGCGCAGATGGACCGCCTGCCCCGGCTGCGCGTGCTCGTCCTTGCCGTCGTCTGCGCAGTGGTCGTGGTGGGTGGGGGAGTGGTCCTGATCACGCATCCCTGGGACCCCTCCGCCAACGACATCCGCGCCAAGCAGGACGCAGACACCTCGATGGCTGGCTTCCCCGGGTCGGTCAGGCAGCTGCAGGGCCAGGACGCGCGGGCGGGGTCCGGCAGCGGGTCGATAGAGAGCGGGGACGAGCGGACGCTGCGGCTGCTCGGCGAGGCCTGGGGCCAGATGGGCGAGCTTGCCGGACGGCTCGACCAGAGTCAGGACGAGCTTGTCTCGGGTTATGCCAGCTCCTCGGCCGACCAGCTCGCGGCGGGGAAGGCCCGCGCCGACCAGCTCTCCATCGACATCAGCAACCTCATCTCGTCCATAGCGGAGATAGACGTGACCTCGGGGACCTACGCCGAGGACGCGCAGAACCTGGGCACGCTTGGCAACTGGCTGCGCAACCGCATGGACGCGGTCTCTGCGGGCTGGGCGAAGGCGGTGGCGTTCCAGGACCCCTCCCAGCATGCGGACGAGATCCTCTCGACGGTGAGCGCCGACGGGGGGTCGCAGGCGGAGTCCTTCAAGTACCTCTTCGACCAGAGCTACGGGCAGTGGGAGCCCAAGGAGCGCGCCCCCCAGTCCTGAGCGCCCTTCTCTGCCGAATGTGTGAAAGGTACCCCCTGCTGGTAGAATCATCAGATGGTCCGGATGATCCAACGAGTCCGACCCGAGTCCGAATCATCTGCGTCCCAGGAGGTTGAAGCCATGGGATTCTTCTCCGATCCGCTCTACACTCCCAGCTACGAGCTCAAGGGCGGCGAGGTCGCCGTCATTGCTACCAGCAAGGGGACCATCCGCGTCGCCCTCGACGGCGAGGGCGCCCCCATCCACGTCGCCAACTTCTGCGAGCTCGCGAGCTCCGGCTTCTACGACGACCTCAAGTTCCACCGCTACGTTCCCGGCTTCGTGATCCAGGGAGGCCGCCCCAACCCCCGCGACATGACCCCCGAGCAGGCCGCGTCGGGCATGCCCGGTCCCTCCGGCATGCCCGGCACCGGTGGTCCCGGCTACCGCATCCGCCAGGAGTACAGCACCAACCCCCGCAACAGCCACGTCGACGGGGCCCTTGCCATGGCCCGCTCCCAGAACCCCGACTCCGCAGGCTCGCAGTTCTACTTCTGCCTGGGCGCGCAGCACATGCTCGACTCGGGATACACTGTGTTCGGTACCACCCTGGAGGGCATGGACGCCATCGCCGCCCTCCGCGCGGGCGACGTGATCGAGTCGGTGCGCATCGAGGTCAAGGACAACTAGGGCGCCTGGCGCGCGGTCGGTAAGGAGCGAAACGTGAACCAGCAGGCTTTCGAGGCAGGGAAGAGCGCCTACAAGCAGGGAGACCTCATGGGCGCCCTCGCCCAACTCTCTTCGGCCAAGGGACCGGGCGAGGTGTCCGGCACCATCGACCACCTCAGGGGCAACTGCCTCATGCGCCTCGGACGCTACGCCGAGGCCGCACAGGCCTACGCCGACGCCCTGGGAGACGCCTCCTACGGCCATGCCGGTGCCCTCGCCTGCAACAGGGGACGTGCGCTTCTCGCCGCGAATCGCCCCCAGGAGGCGGTGGCCTCCCTCACCCTGGCGACCCAGGACGGGCAGTACTCCACGCCCTACAAGGCCTACGTGGCGCTGGGCAATGCCTACAAGCGCCTGGGCAACGTCCGCGAGGCGGGGGTGGCCTACCGCAGCGCCGCCATCGACGAGACCAACCCCGACCCCTCGTCGAGCCTGCGCGATCTGGGCGGATGCTTCATGCAGATGGGCCGCGCCGTCGACGCCGTCGAGGCATATCGCACGGCGCTCGACTTCTCGACCCCCCTTGCGAGCCAGAACGCCATCTACGGCGACCTGGGCCTCGCCTACGTCGCCGCCAACCGCATGGCCGAGGCGGTCGACGCGTTCGGTCACGCCACCGCCGATGGCACCCACAGCCTGAGCCCCGAGGCCAACGCCGCCTACGAGGCTGCCAAGCGTGCCGTCGCGGCCATCGCCGGCAGCGGCCCCTCCGAGACCGACGCCTTCCTCGCCGCCGCAGGCTATGGCAGCGCCGGGTACGACCCCCTCGACCCGACGGGCTCCACCGGCGAGTTCATGCCATCGCCCGAGGACACCGGCTTCTTCTCGGTCAGCGAGGAGGACCTGGTCCAGCAGGAGCGCAAGGAGCGCAAGGTGCGTCGCAAGCGCAGGCATCCCTTCCTTCGCTTCCTTCTCGTCCTCTTCGTCATCGCCCTTCTCGTCTGCGCCGGCGGCGGCTACGCCTACTGGCGGGGCTACGGCTGGCCCACCCAGGAGTCCGTGGTGAAGGAGCTCTTCTCCACGGGCGTGACGGGCGGAGACCTGGCCTCGTACCTCTCCTCCTCGGTCTCCGACGATGCGCGCACCCAGATCAAGGCTGTGCTGCCGACCTCCGTCAGCTCGCTCAGCATCGACGGCGTGGACCAGTCCATGGCGACCTCCAAGGTCCTCGCCACCGCCACGCTTCCCGCCGGTGGCCAGCAGAGTTACACCATCGACCTCGTGCGCGACGGCATCGGCTGGAAGGTGAGCGGCGTGAGCGCCGCCTACGCCTCGCAGCAGGGCACGGCCTCAACGTCCAGCAGCTCGAGCGACGCCGCGGCCACGGCGGAGGGTTCCACGAGCGACTCCTCTGCCGGTGCTGGCTCGGCAGGCACCTCCACCGGAACCATCGCGACCAACTAGCGCAACCTTCGGGACCGCCACGGTAACCACTCGATAGGAACAGGAAGACAATGCCGATTCTCGACTCACTCTTCGGCGAATACGATGGCGACCTCGCCATCGACCTCGGTACGGCAAACACCCTCGTCGCGGCCCGTGGCCAGGGCATCGTCCTGAACGAGCCCTCCGTCGTCGCCATCGACCAGAGCGCCGACCGCGTCCTGGCCGTGGGCGCCGACGCCAAGCGCATGATCGGTCGCACCCCCGGCTCGATCATCGCCGAGCGCCCCCTCAAAGACGGCGTCATCGCCGACTTCGACGTCACGGAGGTCATGCTGCGCTACTTCATCGAGAAGGCGCGCGGCACGCGACGCTATCCCTGGTCGCCCCGCCCCCGCGTGGTCGTCTGCGTTCCCTCGGGGGTCACGTCGGTGGAGAAGCGCGCCGTCTTCGAGGCCACCATCTCCGCAGGTGCCCGCCAGGCCTACCTCATCGAGGAGCCCATGGCGGCCGCGATCGGCGCGGACCTTCCCATCGAGGACCCGACGGGCTCCATGGTCGTCGACATCGGCGGCGGAACCACCGAGGTCGCCGTGATCGCCATGGGCGGCATCGTCGTCTCGCAGTCGATCCGCACCGCAGGCGACGAGTTCGACCAGACGATTCTGGAGCACGTCCGCGACGCCTACAACCTCTCCATCGGAGAGCGCACCGCGGAGGACATCAAGATCAAGGTCGGCTCCGCAGCTCCCCTGGCGGAGGAGCTCGACGTCGAGGTCAACGGTCGTGACGTCATGAGCGGCCTGCCCAAGACCGTGCGCATCGAGTCCGAGGAGATCCGCCGTGCCCTGGACAAGCCCCTCGACGAGGTGACCAAGGCCGTCAAGGACGCCCTCGACGTCACCCCGCCCGATCTTGCCAGCGACCTCATGTACTACGGCGTCCTCCTGACTGGTGGTGGTGGCCTGCTGCGTGGCCTTGACCAGCGCCTGCGTGACGAGACGGGCGTGCCCGTCAACGTGAGCCCGACCGCGCTCGAGAACGTCGTAAACGGCTGCGCTAAGGTCCTCGAGGCCAATGCGCTCTCGGGCGGCTTCGTCCAGAGCGCGGGTCTGTAGGCGACCGTGCAGCTCAAGGGGGGCGGCCTGAAGGGGACGCCCGGTATACGGCGAAACGAGCCCGAGTCCGGCATGCGCCTCATGGTGGTGCTTGTCGCCCTCTCGCTGGTCATGTTCACGGTGAGCGCGCGCGAGTCGGGTGGCGGCTTCTTCACCACCCTGCGCGGCGGCTTCTCCACCATCGCCATGCCCATCCGCTACCTAGGCTCTGCCGTCACCGTGCCCTTCCAGGGCCTGGGCAACGTGTTCGCCAACCTCACCGCCGACCAGGCGACCCTTCAGGAGCTCCGCGAGCAGAACGAGCGGCTCACCACCCGCAACGCCGAGCTCGAGGAGGCAGAGAAGACCGCGACGCGCCTCCAGGACCTCCTTGCCCTCAAGAGCAGCTACAAGCTCCAGTCGACGGCCGCGCGCATCATCGCTGGGTCCACCGATTCCTGGAGCCGCACGGTGACCATCGACAAGGGCAGCGCGTCCGGCCTCGCCGTGGGCATGCCCGTGGCCAATTCCGCCGGTGCCATAGGACAGATAATCGAGTGCGGGGCGACCTCCTCGACCGTCCGCCTCGTGAGCGACGAGAACTCGTCCGTCTCCGCCATGGTGCAGTCGAGCAGGGCCCAGGGCATACTCACGGGCTCTCCCGACGGCTCCCTCCGCCTCACCCTCATCGCCACCGACCAGACCGTCGCCGTGGGCGACACCGTCGTCACGAGCGGCCTCGGCGGCGTGTTTCCCAAGGGGCTGCCCCTGGGGAAGGTCATAAGCGTCAACAAGACGGAGGGGGCCCTCTACTACGAGATCGCGGTGGAGGGAACTGGGGCTGCGGAGGGATTCGAGGAGGTTCTCGTCGTCACCTCGCTCACCGAGGATCAGGAGGCGTCGGCCGAGGACATAGCGGCCGCCGACGCACAGGACAGCTCCACCACGGCAGCGGCGGCAGAAAGGGCCAACTCGTCCAAGGACGCCGCAGGCACCTCCGCGTCCGACGGCTCCGACGACAGCGCCGACGGCACGGAATAGGGGGCGGACATGCAGGTAAATGACAGTAACAGGAACCGCAGGAGCATTGCCTGGCTCGCCCTTGGCTGTCTCGTCCTCCAGCTCGCGCTGGCGCCAAACATCGCTCTCGGCAACGGGCGCATCAACTTCGCGCTCGTATTCGCCTCCTACATGGCCCTGACGATCGGCGGCCGGACCGGCGTGGCTTGCGGCTTTCTGGCCGGCTTCGCCTTCGACCTCTGCACCACCGGGCCCGTCGGCCTCATGTCCCTCCTGCTCACCGTCGCCTCGTTCGCGATGGGCATGGAGGAGCGCAACCGCCTTGCCGAGGATTTCTCTGGGTCGGTCGTGCTCTTCCTCGCCGCGGCTGCCGTCACCACCCTCGCGTACCACCTCGCCATGCTCCTCGTGGGCCAGGCCAGCTCGCTTTTCGACGTGCTGCTGCTGAGGACGCTCCCCACGCTCCTCCTGAGCGCCGTCGCCTTCCTTCCCCTCGCATATGTGGGGTCGCGCTCTGGCGGCTCGTCCCTCTCCCTTGGAGGGAGCTCGCACGGCCTGCATGGCCGCAAGGGCGGCGGCCGCTTCGACCTCGGAAGCCTATAGGGGCACCGCCTTGAGCCCCATCCTCGTCGTCATAGCAGTCCTCGCGTTGGTTCTCGCGGTCCTGCTCGTCAGCTTCTTCCTGGTGGGCAGGGGAGAGGCGCGCTTCACCTTCGACATAGGCGGAGCCTCCCCCAAGGCATCGGGGGGCTCGGACACCTCCCCCGAGACGGGCTTCAAGACCCGCTTCTTTGGGCTCGGGGTCTTCTCGGGTTCGGTCATCGCGGTGCTTCTCGCCCGGCTCTGGTCCATGCAGCTCCTCTCGAGCGACGACTACGCCTCGCAGGCGGAGTCGAACCGCACGCGCACCATCTCGGTGGTCGCCCCGCGCGGACGAATCCTGGACCGCAACGGGGAGGAGCTCGTCACCAACCGCGCGAGCCTCACCGTGGTGGCCAAGGGCGACGTTGCCGAGAACGACGTGGAGGTCCGCCTGCTGGCCAACCTCATCGGCATGCCACCCATGGCCGTCAGGCGCAAGGTCCAGAACAGCTCCGCCGGCGCGCAGAGCCTGAGGACGGTCGCGGTGGACGTCTCGCGTCGGGTGGTCGCATACATCGACGAGCACCCCTACCTCTTCGAGGGCGTGAGCGTGGAGCAGCGCACCCAGCGGCTGTACCCCAAGGGGAGTCTCGCCGCGCACGTCCTGGGCTACACGGGCTCAATCACGGCCGAGCAGGCCGAGCAGCTCGACTCCAACGCCACCGAGGGCTCCATCGACTACGAGCTGGGGGACACGGTGGGGCAGGCGGGCGTGGAGTACCAGTACGAGTCCGTGCTCCAGGGGGTCAAGGGCGAGCAGAAGGTGTACGTTAACGCCGACGGCAAGGTGCTCTCGTACTCCAGCGTCGTCGAGGCCAGGAGCGGATCGGACGTCATCCTCACCATCGACGCGGGCGTCCAGCAGGTCGCTGAGGAGTCCCTCGCGCGCAACATCAAGGCGAGGCGCGATGCGGGCTGCGCCGAGTGCTACGGCGGCTGCGCCATCGCCATGGACGTCACCAACGGAGAGATCATAGCCCTGGCCAGTGAGCCGACCTTCTCGCCCAACGTGTTCGTGGGAGGCATCTCGACCGACGACTGGGACAAGCTCTCGTCCGAGGCCTCCTACAACCCTCTCGTCAACAGGGCCATCGCGGGCCAGTATCCCTCGGCGTCGACCATCAAGCCTCTCTCGACCTTCGCAGCGCTCGACTACGGCATCGCCACGGCGAGCTCGCACTTCAACTGCGAGGGCTATTGGACGGGCTTTGGCAAGGACTACGGCCAGTACTGCTGGAATCACAACGGCCATGGCGACATGACGCTCCAGACGGGCATCACCTACTCCTGCGACGTCGTCTTCTACGAGATAGGCAAGGGCTTCTTCTACTCCGACAGCAAGAACGGCCTCCAGGAGACCTTCAAGAAGTGGGGCCTGGGCTCGAACGAGGGCATCGACCTTCCCGGCGAGGCTGCCGGGCGCGTTCCCGACGCGGACTGGAAGTGGGAGAACTACAGCTACGCTGACGACGACGCCCGTTCATGGCAGGGCGGGGACAACACCAACCTCGTCATCGGGCAGGGCGACCTCCTGGTGACCCCGCTCCAGATGCTCTGTGCCTATGCCGGCGTGTCAACGAGGGGCAAGGTCTGGCAGCCCCACGTCCTCAAGGCGGTCAAGTCCTCCGTGGGCAGCGGGTCGGTGGTCGACTACAAGCCCAGCGTGCTGCGCCAGGTGGACGAGGACGCCTCGTACATGGACCTGGTGCACGCGGGCCTCGTGGGCGTGATCTACGAGGAGTCCGAGGCCCAGGCCTCGCACTTCACCAACCTCTCGCACAAGGTCGCTGGAAAGACGGGGACGGCCGAGACGTCGCGCTCCAATCCCACCGGCTGGTTCGTCGCCTATGCTCCGGCAGACGACCCCAAGTACGTCGTCGCCTCGCTCATCGAGTACGGCGGCTACGGCTCCGAGGGAGCCATGTATGTGG
>CAMXZR010000064.1 GCA_947253595.1 uncultured Olsenella sp.
GAGTATCGTCGGCAGCGTCAGATGTGTATAAGAGACAGGGCCAGGACGGGCGCGCGCAGGACGAGCCGCCAGATTGCGGCGGCCACCTCCTCGTTCGAGACCACCTCGAACTCGTGCAGCCCGACTTTCGAGCTAGGCATCAACTTGCAACTCCCCCGCTGCGCGGGGAGGCGTCCCTCGGGGACGCCTCCCGTCCTACTGGTCCCCAGGCTAGGCCACGACGCCGTTCGACATGGTGCGGCGTCCGTCGACGAAGACGTCCGTGGCGGCGCCGACCAGGGTCTGGCCCAGGAAGGCGGAGTTCTTGGAGAGGCCCTGGAAGTAGCCCTCATCGACCTTGACCTCGAGTTCGGGGTCCACCAGCGTGAGGTCGGCGCGAGAGCCCGCCTCGATGCGCACGGGACGCAGCCTGAGCAGGCTGCGGGGGTTGACGGCCATGACCTCGACGAGGCGACCCCAGCTCATCCTGCCCGTGCGCACGAGATGCGTGAGCATGAGGGGCAGGGAGGTCTCGAGCCCGACGGTGCCGAAGAAGGCAATCTCCCACTCGCAGTCCTTCTCGTGCTGGGCATGGGGCGCGTGGTCGGTCACCACGCAGTCTATCGAGCCGTCCAGGATGCCCTCGACCAGCGCCTCCATGTCGGAGGGAAGGCGCAGGGGCGGGTTCATCTTGAGGTTGGTGTCGTACGCGTCCGTGATGTCGTCCTCGTTGAGGAAGAGGTGGTGGGGCGTCACCTCGCAGGTCACGGGCAGGCCCTCGGCCTTGGCCGACTTGACCAGCTCGAGGCCCTTCCTGGTGGAGATGTGCGCGATGTGCAGCGGGCAGCCGGTGAGGCGGCAGAGCTCGATGTCGCGGTAGATCTCCATCTCCTCGCCCAGCGCGGGCCAGCCGAACATGCCGAGCCTCGTGGAGGCCTTGCCCTCGTTGATGACGCCGTGCGCCGAGAGGGACTCGTCCTCGCAGTGGGCGATGGCGACGCGGTCGAACTGCGAGACGTAATCCATGCACGTGCGCATCATGCCGGCGCTCTGGACGCCGTGCCCGTCGTCCGAGAAGGCGCAGGCACCCTCCATGACCATGTCGCCGATCTCGGCCAGGGCCTCGCCCTTCTGGCCGCGGGTGAGCGCGCCGATGGGGCGCACGTGGCAGAGCCCGGCGGCGCGGGCGCGGTCGACCTGGTAGCGCACGCCGGTTCCGGTGTCGGTCACCGGGTCCGTGTTGGGCATGGTCGCGACGTCGGTGAAGCCTCCGTGGGTGGCGGCGCGGGCACCGGTCTCGATGGTCTCCTTGTACTCGAAGCCGGGGTCGCGGAAGTGCACGTGCATGTCCACGAGGCCGGGCACGAGGTACCTGCCGGAGCAGTCTATGACCTCGCAGCCGTCGGGGGCCTCGATGGACTCCTCGACCGCTGCGACCTCCTTGCCGTCCACCAGCACGTCGCGGACGTCGTCCAGGCCGAGCTGAGGGTCGACGACGTGGGCAGCCTTAAGCAGAAACGCCATTGTTCTCTCCTCCCAGGAGCAGGTACATCTCGGCCATGCGGGTGAGGACACCGGCGTTGACCTGGTCAAGGATCCTCGATCGTGCGCAGTCGGCCACGTCCGCGTTGATCTCCATGCCGCGGTTCATGGGACCCGGGTGGCAGATGATGGCCTCGGGCCTCATGCGGCCGACGCGCCTCATGTCCAGGCCGTAGAGGCGGTTGTACTCGCGGCGGGACGGGATGGCAGCGCCCTCCATGCGCTCGAGCTGGACGCGGAGCATGTACACGACGTCCATGTCCTCGATGACCTCGTCGAGGCTGGAGGTCTGGGGGCAGCCGAACCAGTCGGGGTCGTCCACCTGGAAGGTCGGGGGGCCCACCAGCGTGACGTCCGCGCCCATGGTCTTGAGCGCGGGTGCCAGCGAGCCGCAGACGCGGCTGTGCGCCAGGTCGCCCACGATGGCGACCTTCAGGCCGTCGAGGTGGCCGAAGTTCTTGCGGATGGTGTAGAGGTCGAGCATGGCCTGGGTGGGGTGCTGGTGCTTTCCGTCGCCGGCGTTGATCACCACGGCATCGGTGTTCTCCGTGATCTTCTGCGGGGTACCCGCCAGCTTGGCGCGGCAGATGAACATGTCGACGTTCATGGCGTCGATGGTCTGGATGGTGTCGGCCAGGCTCTCGCCCTTGACCACCGAGGAGGTGGAGCCGCCCATGCTCAGGCTGTCGGCCGAGAGGCGCTTCTCCGCCAGCTCGAAGGAGCTCTTGGTGCGCGTGGAGGGCTCCAGGAAGAGGTTGACGATGGTGCGGCCGCGCAGCGCCGGGACCTTCTTGATGGCGCGGTTGTTGACCGACTCGAACGAGGCTGCGGTGTCGAGGATCTGCGTTATGTCATCGGCAGTGAGGCTGTACGTGTCGATGAGATGCTTTACCGAGAGCATTTACCTGGCACCTCCGGGGTTCTTCTCGTCTTTGACGTCCCAGATCTCCACGCCGTCGCGGCCGTCGAGGCCCTCGACGCAGACGCGCACGTCCTCCTCGTGGGAGGAGGGCACGTTCTTGCCCACGTAGTCGGCGCGGATGGGCAGCTCGCGATGGCCGCGATCGACCATGACCGCCAGTTGGACCGTCCTGGGACGTCCATAGTCCATGAGGGCGTTGAGGGCGGAGCGCACCGTCCGGCCAGTGTAGAGGACGTCGTCCACGAGGACTATGTCCTTGCCGTCCACCGAGAAGGGAATGTTGGTGCCGTGCAGCACCGGGGCGATGTTGCGCATGACGTCGTCGCGGTAGAAGCTGATGTCCAGGGAGCCGATCTGGGGACGGGACCCCTCGATCTTCTCGATGGCCGTGGCGAGCCTGTTCGCCAGCGTCTCTCCGCGGCGGATGATGCCGACCAGCGCGATCTGCCGAGCGCCCTCGTTGCGCTCGATGATCTCGTGGGCTATGCGGGTCACCGCCCGCTCCATAGCCTGGCCATCCATGATGGTCGCCTTGGGTCTGGACTGTTCCATTGCTCTCCTCCCAGAACTAGAAAAAAGATGCCCTGACCGTCTGGCGACGGCACAAGGCACCTGGGATGAGGCCATGTAGGGACGCAACTGGTCCCGCACCTTACCGGTATCTCGTACCGCGCTTAAAGGTCAGCAAGAACGATACACGAATTTGACCCCGTGGCAAGGGCGATTTCGCCGTCAGCCCACCGTCGTCTCCCCGACGAAAAAAATACAGAGAATCGCGCTTGCAAGGCGTTCCTTCTTGGCTATACTAGCAATCCGTGCATGGCGCACGACGCATTCCCCGGTGGCGCAGTGGTAGCGCAGCTGACTGTTAATCAGCGTGTCGCAGGTTCGAATCCTGCCCGGGGAGCCAGGAAGTCCGGACCTGCGGGAGTCGTCCCGCAGGTCTTTTTTCATGTCATGTCAATCCCCCCGCTGGCGTCTGGCATTTGCATGAGTGCGTCCGTGGTGTGATAGCATCAATAAGATTATTGCGAACATGGCGTCTACCTGCGTGTAGGTAGATTTGTATACCCAGGAGGAACCTTGGAAGAAGAGCCGAGCACCAGCACGCACAAGGCCCAGGAGGCCGTGCGCGAGGACGCGTGGTATCCCGCCAAAGAGCGCGATGCCTCGATCCTGCGGCAGCTCGTCTCGAAGGACTTCAAGCTCAAGTACCGTCGCAGCGCCCTCGGCGTGGCCTGGAGCGTCCTCAATCCCCTCATGATGATGGCGGTCATGGCCGTGGTCTTCTCCGCCCTGGCAGGCCGCTCCGCCGAGGGGATCCCGAGCTTTCCCCTCTACATCATCCTGGGCAACGTCACCTTCTCGCTCATGAGCGAGTCAACGAGCCAGGGGATGTCGTCGATTATCGGCGCGGCTTCGCTCCTCAAGAAGGTCAAGATCGACCGCTGGGTGTTCCCCATCGAGAAGGTCCTCTTCGCCGCGGTCAACTTCGCCTTCTCGCTCATCGCCGTGGCGCTGGTCATGGGGTTCGTGGGGATCTCCCCCACCGTCTACATCCTCATGCTCCCACTCCTCGTCCTCTACCTGGGGACGTTCTGCGCCGGCCTCTCGCTGCTCCTCTCCGCGGCATCGGTCTTCTTCCGCGACGTCATGCACCTCTGGGGCGTCGTGCTCACCGCCTGGACCTACGCCACGCCCCTCTTCTACGCGGAGGAGATCCTCCCCGGCTGGCTGCGCTCCCTCGAGGTCTTCAACCCCATGTACCACTATGTGCGCTACATCAGGGAGCTCGTGCTCTACGGGCGCATGCCCTCCCTCAGGCTCAACCTGGCCTGCGCGGGCTGCGCCATCATCTCGCTCGCGGTCGGGTGGCTTGTGTTCCGCAGGAACGAACGCAAGTTCATCCTCTACATCTAGGAGAAGTTCGTGGCCGAGACCAGCAGCAACATATCGGGCGCGACGCCCACGGACGCCCAGGCGGGACCCGGCTGGGATGTGACCCTCAAGCTCTCGGCCGACGAGGTCGAGGACGGGACCCCCATCTTCACCATCGCCCACGTGGAGGGCTCCGTCGAGGGGGAGGACCTCGAGTACCGCTTCCTCTGGTCCCTCGACGTGGAGAGGGACGGACCTCTCCACGGCTGCTCTGGCGCGTACAACGATCAGCCCCAGTGGGGATTCATACCGCCGCAGACCGGCTCGTACTGGATCTGCGCCAGCGTGCGCCACAAGCGCACGGGCGTGGTCCTAGAGTCCGCGCGCTGGGTCAGCGTCCGGGAGGACGAGAGCTTCAGGCGCCCTCCCCTTCCCGCCGCCGACGCCCCGAGCGTGGTCGAGGTCAAGGACGTATCGATGATCTTCAACATCGCGTCCGAGCAGTTCAACTCCCTCAAGGAGTACTTCCTCGCCCTCGCCCGCCACGAGCTCAAGTTCAAGGAGTTCCGCGCCCTCGACCACATCGACTTCGAGGTCAAGCGCGGCGAGGCCTTTGGCCTGGTGGGCACCAACGGCTCCGGAAAGTCCACCATGCTCAAGATCATCGCCGGCGTGTTGGACGCGAGCGAGGGCAGCTGCACGGTCCGCGGCACCATCGCCCCTCTCATCGAGCTGGGGGCGGGCTTCGACATGGACCTCACCGCCAAGGAGAACATCTACCTCAACGGCGCGCTGCTGGGCTACCGGAAGGACTTCGTCGACGCCCACTTCCAGGAGATAGTCGACTTCGCCGAGCTGCAGGACTTCATGGACATGCCGCTCAAGAACTACTCCAGCGGCATGGTGGCGCGCATCGCCTTCTCCATCGCCACCATCACCGAGCCCGACATCCTCATCGTGGACGAGACCCTCTCCGTGGGGGACTTCCTCTTCCAGAAGAAGTGCGAGCGCCGCATCAAGGAGCTCGTGCAGTCAGACGGGGTCACCGTCCTGCTCGTGAGCCACTCCATCGACCTGGTGGAGCGAATCTGCGACCGCGTCTGCTGGATCGAGAAGGGCAGGATGCGGATGGTGGGGCCTACGGACGAGGTCTGTGACGCCTACAAGAGGCTCGCCGGCTAGCTCGGTGGCAACGCAAGCACTCGACCGGGCCCCGCCCGAGGACGGAATGTCATGCAGACCAAGACCAGCACAGACGAGAGCGCGATTGACGTCAGCGTCATCGTTCCCTGCTACAACACCGAGACCTTCCTGGACCAGGCCCTGAGCTCACTCGAGGCCAACGACCGCTGCAGGCTCGAGATCATCGTCGTGAACGACGGCTCCACCGACGGCTCGCTGGCTATCATGCGCGCGCACGAGGCGCGCGACCCCCGCGTGCGCGTCATCGACAAGGAGAACTCGGGCTACGGCGCCAACATGAACCGCGGGATCGACGAGGCACGCGGGACCTACATAGGCATCCTGGAACCCGACGACTACCTGCGCCCCCACATGTTCGACGTCATGTTCGAATGCGCGAGCAGGCACGACCTGCCCGACATGGTCAAGACCCCCTACGTGCGCGTCTGGATGCCCACCACACCGCAGGAGCACCTCTACATGTGCTCCTACTACGGGCGCATCGAGCCCGTAGACGAGCCCTTCACGCTGGCGGACTGCCCCCGGCTCATCCAGCACCACCCCTCGATCTGGTCTGCCATCTACCGCCGCGACTTCCTGGTGCAGAACGGCATCCGCTTCATGGAGGTCCCCGGTGCCGGATGGGTGGACAACCCCTTCCTCATCCAGACCTGCGTGATGGCAAAGTCCATCGTCTACGTCGACGAGCCCTTCTACTGCTACCGCGAGGACCTGCCGGGCTCCTCCTCCGTGCTCAAGAAGGCGGGACTCTCGTTCGAGCGCTGGAACAACATGGCAAACGTCATGGACGCCTGCGAGGTGACCGACAAGGGCATACTCAGGTCCTTCTATGTCATCGGCTTCCGCTACGCCGGTGGCGCGATCGACGAGTTCGGGCTCGAGACTCCCGAGGTCAGGGAATGGATCTGCCAGATGTTCAGGCGCATGGACCCCAAGATCGTGGCGT
The DNA here is from genome assembly GCA_947253595.1 of uncultured Olsenella sp. GTDB lineage: Bacteria > Actinomycetota > Coriobacteriia > Coriobacteriales > Atopobiaceae > Olsenella_I. The sequence continues at coordinate 6,471 of CAMXZR010000064.1, forward strand.
CGATCGCCACGCTCTCCGGGTCCTTCAAGCGCACCTACTTCAGGCTCTCTGGCTACGAGCCGGTGCCGTTCAGCGACCTCCCCTACCTCAGGGGCCTCGTAGGCGAGTTCTTCTACAGCTGGCGGACCAACGGCGCGGCGTTCGCCCTCTCTCGCCTGGGCATCTTCGCCCGGCGTCGCGCCGCCGAGAAGGGCATCGTGAAGCCGACGTCGACTCGCTCCGCCTCGATCTAGGGGGCCTAGCCCCTGCCCGGACGCTCCCCTGCCTCGCGGGCCTTCTCCCTCCTGGCGTCCCAGAGGTAGTAGCCCACGACGGAGACGACCACGCCGCAGGTGACGAAGACGTCCGCGACGTTGAAGACGGGGAAGCCGACGAAGCTCGTGGCGAGGAAGTCGGTCACGGAGCCCTGGAAGAGGCGGTCGATCATGTTGCCCACGCCACCGCCGGCGACGCAGCCCACGGCGACCGCCAGGGGAAGGGGGATGTCCTCCCTCCATACCAGAGCCACGCAGCCCACAAGCACGGCCACGGCAACGGCCACCAGCAGGGGACCCATGCCGCTCGCCATGCTGAAGGCGGCGCCCGTGTTCTCCACGTGCAGGAGGTCGAGCACGCCGGGCACCAGCACCTCGCCCTCGCCCACGGGGAAGAGCTCGCGCACCGCAGCCTTCACCGCCTGGTCGAGCACCACGACGAGGCACACGGCGAGGAGGAAGACCACGGAGCGCATTCCGCGGCGCGACAGGGGCCTCGTGGCGTCCAAATCAGCCCTTCCCTACTCTGCCGCGCTGACGACGGAGGAGCAGCGCTCGCAGAGGCCGTCCTCGCCGAGCTCGCGCCAGTTCCAGCAGCGGGGGCACTTCTCGCCATGGGCGGGAAGGACCTCGCAGGAGAGGGCCTCTCCCTCGCGCACGCAGACCTCGGAGCACACGAAGGCCTCCGCCAGATCGGGCGCGGCCTCCCCGGAGAGGAGCGCGAAGGCGTCCGGTGCCAGGGTGAGCTCGGCGCGCGTGGCCTGAGTGGTCTTCTCGCTCACCACGCCGGAGGCGAGCGCCTCGTCGTAGGCCTTGGTGAAGGCTCCGCGGGCGTCGACCATGGCCTGGTAGGTGGCTAGGAGCGGCTCGTACTCCCCCGCTCCCATGGGCGCATGGAACCAGTCTAGGAGGGCGGCGTACCTCTGACCGTCGCGCAGGGACTCGGGCAGGAAGGCCATGGCCTCGTCGGTGGTGTAGACGAGGATGGGCTGGAAGTCGTGCACCAGCATGCTGAGGACGTACGACCAGACGGTCTGGGCGCTCCGGCGCTCGACGCTGCCGGGCGCGCCGCAGTAGCAGCGATCTTTGGTTGCGTTGAGGTAGTCGTTGGAGAGCTCGGTGATGATGTAGTCGTACAGCGTGCGGTAGACCACGTTGAAGCGGTAGCCCTCGTAGGCGCGCGCCACCTCGTCGTGGACCTGGCACATGCGCGCGAGCGCGAGACGGTCGTAGGGAAGGAGCTCGTCCACGGCGAGACCGTCCGTGGCCAGGTCGAACTGTCCCTCGAGCTCGCCCAGCAGGAAGCGGAAGGTGTTGCGGATCTTGCGGTACGCGTCACCCACGTGCTCTAGGATGCTGTCGTCACAGGGGACGTCGGTCGAGGTGTCGACGGACGAGACCCAGAGGCGCAGGATGTCGGCACCGCGGGTGTCGCACTCGGCATTGGGATCGATGACGTTGCCCAGGGACTTGGACATCTTGCGGCCCTTGCCGTCCAGGGTGAAGCCCTGGCTCACCACGGACTTGTAGGGGGCGACGCCGTAGGCGCCCACGGAGGTCATGAGCGAGCTCATGAACCAGCCGCGGTGCTGATCGGAGCCCTCGAGGTACATGTCGGCGGGGAACTGCAGGTTGTCGCGGTGGCGGCAGACGGCAGTGTGGCTCACGCCGGAGTCCCACCAGACGTCCAGGATGTCCCTGTTGGCCTTGAGGTGATGGCCTCCGCACTTGGGGCAGACGCAGGCATCTCCCAGGTAGCTGGCCGGGTCGTCGGTGAACCAGCAGTCGGAGCCCTTCTCGCGGAAGAGCTTGATCACGGCGTCGAGGGTCTGGTCGTTCATCACGGTCTCGCCGCAGTCCTGGCAGGTGAAGGCAGGGATGGGCACGCCCCAGTTGCGCTGGCGGCTGATGCACCAGTCAGGCCGTCCCTCGACCATGGAGCCGATGCGCTTGACCGAGTGGGCAGGATAGAAGTCGACGCGCGAAAGCTCCTCGAGCGCCTGCTTCCTGAGGCCCGTCTTGTCCATGGAGACGAACCACTGGCTCGTGGCGCGGAAGATGACCGGGTTCTTGCAGCGCCAGCAGTGCGGGTAGCTGTGACTGATGTCCTCGTGGAGAATCAGTGTACCGCGCTCGTCGAGCCACTCGATAATTTTGGGGTTGGCCTCGTTGACCTCCATGCCGCCCCACGGGCCGCCAGTGCCCATGCCATCGCCCACGTAGAATCGGCCGTCGTCGTCGACGGGCATGACCACGGGCACGCCGAAGCGCATGCCGGCGTTGTAGTCGTCCACGCCGTGGCCGGGGGCGCTGTGGACGATGCCCGTGCCGTCGTCCAGGGTGACGTAGTCGGCGTAGATGAACACGCCCGTCTCGCCCTGGTCTCCGAAGATGGGCTGCCTGTAGCGGTTGCCCTGGAGTTCGACGCCCGTGGCGCGCCAAACTTCGCCGTCCTCGTCGCGCACGAGCTCGACGCCCTCGTAGCCGAACTTGTCGCAGCAGCGCTCCTGGAGGGCCTCGGCCATGAGTTCGACGCGACCGTCGACGTGAACGGCAACGTAGCTCGCCTCGGGATGCAGGATGACCGCGTCGTCGGCGGGAAGCGTCCAGGGGGTGGTGGTCCAGATGTCGACGAAGAGTGAGCCGGCGTAGGCCTCGAGGCCCACAGGCGCCGTGGTCATCTGGAAGCGCACGAAGATGGCGGGCGAGACCTCGTCGGAGTACTCGATCTCGGCCTCGGCGAGGGCCGTGTGGCAGTGGGTGCACCAGTGCACGGGCTTGCGGCCGCGGTAGATGGCACCCTTGTCGAAGATGGCCTTGAAGATCTCGACGTCGGTGGCATCGTAGTCGCTGACGTAGGTCAGGTAGGGGTCGTCCCACTCCGCCAGGACGCCCAGGCGCTTGAAGCCCTGGCGCTGGGTGTCAACCTGCTCGACGGCCATCT
>CAMXZR010000065.1 GCA_947253595.1 uncultured Olsenella sp.
CCGACACCCAGCGTGCGGCGCCGGAGATAACCTCGGGCGGGTCGATGGGCGTGGCTTCGGCCTCGATGGTCTCGTCACTCATCGCCATCGGCCCCCTTTGGCTCGCCCCTCAGCATGTCGGCAAAGACATCCTGCCTGTCGGCCTCGCTCTGCCCCAGGAGCCACCCCAGCCGCTGCCCGGCCTCCAGCGGCCAAGCGAAGCAGATTACGCGGGCGACCTCGCCCCTCCTGCACATGTCGATGGTCGGCTCGCCGTCGTAGTCCACGTCCAGGCAGCTCACCAGCAGCCTGACCAGCATCTCTTCCTTGTCCTCGGTCACTTCTCCTCCTATCTGAGGTCGCCTATGCTCGCGACCTCTATCACCATCTCGTCGGCGTCGCGCCGCTCTCGCGGCATCTTCTCCACCGACAGGTGGGTCACCTGCGCGTCATCGGCCCACGCGACGCCGTTGAGGGCGTCCAGGACGCTCTTGCAGACGTTGTCGGCGTCAGGCTTGAGCGTGTCGGGCTGCCTCACCAGCGACCTCGGCGCGCTCTTGGGAAGCGCCCTGCGAACCGTGATGCGAACGCCTACCTCGCCCTCGTGGAACCTGCCGCCCTGCGAGACGTACTCGGCGGCGATCGTCGCCTCGTAGTCGCTCTGCGCCCTTGGCGTGTACGCGCGGGCGCGCCCCGCCACGACGCTGAACCTCGGGCGCGGCTTCCCGCGCACCTGGCCGTTGATGACGCACCTGCTGTAGAGCCTTGGGTCAGCCACCTATCCTCACCCTCTCCTCCGACTCGGCCTCGGATACCGACGCCCCGTGGCGCGCGAACGCCTCGCGCTGCCTGCGGACCCACGCCTCCGCCCTCGCAGAGTGCTCGGAATCGACCTCTGCCGAGACCGTCACCTCGCAGCCGCCCGCGTCCGCCGTGAAGTGCCAGCGGACCATGGACGCCACCGGCCTGCCGGAGAGCTCGGCCACGTCATCGGCGGTCAGCGGCCTCGGGCCCTTGGGCGGCTCGCCCTCGTGCTCGCGCATGTACTCCTCCAGCTCGGCCCTAAAGTCGCGTGCCATCGGCACTCCCCGTTATCCGGTCCCATTCGTCCGCGTCGCGCACCAGCCACGTGCCGCGCGTGGGGTGCTTGGCGTACATATCGCCGGTGACGTTGTTGCGCCAGAGCGTCCACCGGCCTCTGCGCCCCAGGAACTCGCTCGTCGGGCGCAACGGGCGCACCGCGTCCCTCGGCCTCTCCGGCATGTCCCCGATGACGCCCGCCGAGCCGGGGCACTGGTTGATGTCGCGGATGGGCCCGCGCCTCCCGGCGCTCACAGCGACAGCCCCCACGCCACCCACGCGCAGAGCAGCAGCATCGCCAGGTATGGGTGGCGCGACTCCCAGTCGGCGAGCCGCTCCGCCCCGTCGAAGACGGCCTCCTCGATGCCGTCGCGTATCTCGTATCCAGTCATTTGGTCCTCCCGATGCCTGATATCCGCAGTTCAAGCCCGTACTTCTCGGCAAGCTGGGCCGTGTTCACGCGCCACTGGACCCCCACCTTGTAGGCGGGAATCTCGCCCTCGCGGCACTTGCGGTATGCCGTCGACTTGGAGATGTCCAGAAGCCCTATGACCTCATCGAGCCTCACGAGCTGCTCGTATTTCCTCATTCGCCCTTCCTTCGAGCGCCCTGCGCCTGGGAGGCGCGCCCGAGCTGGTCTCGGCGCGAACGGCTGCGTGCCGGTCCCGCACGCGCTGTTCCGGCTTCGGGCGTTGAAAGGAGGCCACCCGTTGCGGGCGCGTCCCCCGTGCGCCGGGCGCTCATGTGTCGTCGTGTCTAGGAAATCGCGGCCTGGTGGCAGTACGCCCGCACGCACCAGTCGAGGCCCTTGCGGGTCAGGTGCGCGTAGGGCCTGTTCGCCCTGCCGTCCGCGCGGGTGGTGAGCATCTGCACCATGCGCCCGGTGTCGAGAGCCCGCCTGGTTGGCGAGTTGTCGCGCTCGCAGAGCATCCCGTCTGCCCTGAGGAGCCCTATCAGGCGCCTGCGCGTCATGGAGCGGTCAATCTGCCCGATGTAGCGCGCGGCCTCGGTCAGGCTCATGGTGCCGTCCGCCTTGATGGCGACGTCGTAGACCTCGGCCTTGGGCAGCATGCGGGCGTTGTCCTCGGCGAGGCGGGCGATGGCCGCGTCCTTGCGCTCGATGGTCCTCTGCGCCAGCAGCACGGCGCGGGCCATGGTCTCCTCGGGCGTCTCGTCGCGGGCCACCATGTAGCCGCCGTCGCGTCGGATGGCGGGGAGGACCTCGTGGGTGACCCAGCGCTTGAAGCGCTTGGCGTTGGGAACCTGCGAACCGAGAATCGCGGAGTACATGCCCGCCTCGGTGATTACCGTCATTTGCTGAGCTCCGCCAGGGGTCCCCACTGAGCGGGTACCCTTCTCGTCATCATCGAGCCTGCGGGTCATCTTCTCAGCGTCGCGATACCCGAGGGCCTTTGCGATGTCGCTCGCCACGAACCACGGCTCGCCGTCCTCCATGACGCGAATCTCGCCGAACTCGTCGCTGTCGAAGACTTGCGCTATGCTTGTCTCTGGCATGTTGACCTCCTTAGTCCATGTCATTGCCCGCCCCTGTCGCCGCAGGTGGCGGGCGCTTTGCTTACTAGCCCTCCCTGGCGGCCTCTGCCAGCTCCCGCACCTACTCCGCCACCTCATGTGGTCGGTGACCTCCGCCGTCGCCGCAGCCGTCGCCGTCGCCGCAGCCGTTGCCGTCGCCGTAGCCGTAGCCGTAGCGGTCGCCGTTGCCGTAGCCGTTGCCGCAGCCGTTGCCGTCGCCGTAGCCGTAGCCGCATCCGTCGCCGTTGCCGCAGCCGTCGCCGTAGCCGTAGCCGTAGCCGTCGCCGCAGCCGTCGCCGCAGCCGCTGCCGTCGCCGTAGCCGATGCCGCAGCCGATGCCCATCGTCACCAGCTCCCTAGTCGCGGATGGCGATGACGGAGATGACGGCGCGGGCGTGGATGCGGAGGCCCCCGATGGCGTCGAGCGTGTAGTCGGCGAAGTGCTCGGGGTCGGCGATGCCGCCGATGCCCAGGCCGTTCGTCCACTTGCGCACCACGTGGGCGTCTGCGAGCAGCAGGTCTCCGTCCTCGGTGCCGGTCTTGCGGCCCTCGAATATCCAGCCGTTGGTGCAGATGACGCAGACGTGCTCGGAATCCTTGTATGCGGCGGGCAGGTCGGCCTTCTTGACCCACTCCTCGCCGTTGATGGTGATGGTGTCCATGCGTCGCTCCTCTCTTCTTGCGCCTTGCGCTTGCCTTGTCGTGTGTTGCTGTGGCCGTTTCTCCTCGGCCGAGCGACCGTGGGCGTACCCACGGAAGCGGTTCGACGACGGTCCTTCTGTGTGAGAACCGACGGCGTGACACGGTCGCGATGCCGTGGAATTCGTTCGCCCTCTCGGGCCCTCTGTCCTCTTGCCCCTGGGGACTGGTTACGTCCAGGGAGTCCGTGGCGCCGTTCCGAGCCGCATTAGCGGGGTCACGTCGAACCGGTGGTGCATGCGGAGCAAGGCTCCGCCCAGCCCCCGCAGGGGTCGGTGGTGCGGTTGGTTGTTTGTGGGTTGGTTTGTGCCTACACCCCGATGCCGCAGAGGTCGTTGACCGTGCAGCCGAGCGCCATCGCCAGCGCGTAGGCCCGCTCGAAGGACGGGACGGTCAGTCCGTCCTCGTACTTCCGGATGCTGGCGACGGAGACCCCGCTCATCTTCGCGAGCTGCTCCTGCGAGAGGTCGGCCCCGGCTCGCCACATGCGCAGCTGCCGCGCCATCACGTCGGTGCTGAATCCGCTCGTCTTCCTCACCCCCTCCTCGCCCTCTTCCCGCCGCTGACGCCGCACGCGACTCCAGCCAGGAAGCACGCGGCCAGCAGGAGGAGGGTCATCAGTGCCTCGAACATTTTGTGCCCTCCTAAGAACTAACGGATTCCGTTCGTTCTCCTACAGAGTACTGACCTATTACGTTAGTGTCAATAGAAATTTACGGATTTCGTTGATTAATTTCTACTAATCCCGTAAGATTCAATGGCAAGGAGGCGGTAAAAATGGCCTATAAGCTCGTGCTTCGCGATATTCGTAAGAGTCAAAAACTCACCCAGTCTGAGCTTGCCTCTATGGTCGGCGTGACAGCAAGGATTGTAAGTTCGTGGGAACGCGGTGAAACCGAACTCACTCTTGCAGACGCCTACAACTGCGCTCATGTCCTCGGCTGCACCCCCAACGACCTCTGCGCGTTCCCCGCGCGCGGCCAGGTCCCGCCCGAGACGCGCGACCCCCTGCGCGACGAGCTGGTGCGGGCGTACGACGCCTGCGACGGACCGCGCAGGGTGCGCCTGGTGGAGACGGCCCGCGACGCAGCGGGCATGAGCGGGGAGGTACCGGAACGTCGTGTCCATGTGGCCGAAGGGGTGGCCTAGGTGAGGCTTTCGGAGTGGGCGCGCGCGAACGCCCTGACCATACTTGGCGGGCTGACGAGCGCTGGTGCCTTGGTGCGCATCACGACGGCCATGACTGACCTCGGCGCGGCATGGGCAGACCACCCGCAGACGATCGCGTCGCTGTGCGCCCTCGCGTTCGGCGTTGGCCTCTGCGTAGGTGACTCCTCGGCCAGACGTGAGGCGATTCTTGCGAGAATCAAGACCGAGCACGAGGTTAGAATGCGCCAGCTTGAGCGTGAGTACGAGCTTGAGGACGCCAGGCGCCTGGCCGAGGAGGCGGAGAGGGGGAGGACGTCACGTGCCGAAATGGCCGCTGCGGCGCGGACGCCTTCCGAGGCGGCGCTCGTGCTAGCCCTGTTCGACCATGGTGCCAAGGAGCTCATGCGCGACCAGGGGGACGTGTGCGGCCTGCTTGCGGCAGGGGCGATAGTGCAGAGCGGCGCATACACCGGCTACATCAACGGACAGGATTCGTTCACATACTCTCTTGGCGAGGATTGGCGCGGCTACGTGCTCGTCGCACGCCAGGCGTTCGAGAGCCGCGTGGCACAGTTGACGCCCTCGCCATCGGTCGGAAGCGCCAGTGACGCCGAGGAGGATGGGGAATGAGCGAGGAGCGTGAGGTGGTCGAAGGAGGGGTGACGATGGAGGGAATGTGCAAGGCCACGCGGGCGGCATACGCTGAGGCCGCCGACGTGCTCTACGTCACATGCTCGCCGGAGTCCAGCCTCTCGCTCTGCCACAGCGTCGAGGACACCCCGTCCGGCATGACGGTGATGAGGGACGCCGAGGGTCGCGTGTCGGGGGTCGAGGTGTGCGACTTCTCCGGGCGCTTCTCGATACCCGGGCTGATACCGGTTGACTCGGACGACCCGTTCACCATATCGGTGGGGCAAGAGGCAATCGCGATGTAGCGACGACTGCGCAACCCGACCAAAAGCCAAGCCCCCGCTGCCACATCGGCGGTGGGGGCTTTTCCATGTGAGAAATCACCCAGTCGGTTATTCAAAAAAACCCAACCGAAAACCCAACCCAAAAACCCACTGGGTTTCCGACTTGGTTTCGTGGTCGGTTTCCCTAAATAAAATAAAATTAAAGGAAAGAAAGGAAACCCTCCCAAGGGTTTTCCTTTCTTTCTCGTCAACCTAACCTGTGAGAGTCAACCTGGGAGTCCTCCCTGGTCGGCACAGCGCGCGACATGACGCGGCACCCTGCGTCACGCCGTGTCTTGGCGCGACCGCCCGAGGCGTGGGAGAATCGACACACGTCAGGAAATCGGCAGGTCGGAGGTATGGTTGGACGCTCAGCGGCTGTTCGACGCGGCAAGGGCGGCGCTCGCCGACAGGGAGAGGATCGAGCAGGAAATCGCAGGCAGCGCGGCGGGGATGCCCAGGCCGCAGAGGTTCGACGCGCCGCTGGTGAGCCGCTCGGGAAACCGCTCCCCGATGGACGCGGTTGACGCGAAGCTCGACAGGGAGGACCAGCTCAGGAGGGGCGTCCTCGCCGTCATCGACGCGAAGGTAGACCTCGCCTGGTGGCTGCTCGAGGAAATCGGCAGGGACCAGTCGGTCGAGTGCATGCTGGTGGTCAAGAAGCACTGGATGGACGGCCTCACCTGGGAGAAGACGGCCCTCGAGATGGGCTACGGGAGCCGCGACAAGGCGTGCAGGATGGCCCAGGCGGCGTTCGGGTGGGTGGACCTGCGCTGGGAGTTCGCCGAGGGCAAGGACGGCAGGCCCGTCCTTCTGGAAATCGGGGTGTAGGAAATGGGAGTCAGCAGCTCAGGGACGAAATCGCCCAGGAAATCGACGGCCAGCGGCGCCGCGCTCGCGGGGCTCGGCATCCTGCCGGGAGTCGACGCCAGGGAAATCATCGACGGCCAGAAAGTCGCAGCTTGCGTGTCTGAGGTCGCCGACGTGATGGAGCGTCGCGGCCTCAACCTCGCGGAGTGCGCCGAGGTCGGCAGGCTCGTGCTCTCGTGGGCGGGGTTCGAGGTCGCCAGGAACGCCACGGCCCAATCGGAACACTCTGAATCGAATGGGGATGCCTCTGTGAGGCTCTGCAATGCCGAAATTAGGCGCGATAAGTCAGACTGTGGGCAAGTAGTCAGAAACGACGGTGCGGAGCCTAAAAACAGGCTTAGAATCGTCCCGTAGGAACGGCCCGCGAGACCGTGCGCGCCAGGGGGGGCTCCTCGTCGTCAGGGGAGGCCCCCTTTCCCATGGCCCGGCGGAAATCGGGCGCGCTCTGGTCTCCCGGTCTCGGAAAGTCGCGAATTTACCGCTTGCCACCTGCGGAAACGACCGAAAACCCACTGGGTTTCCGACTGGGTTTCCGCCTTGGTTTCCGCTGGGTTTTCATATCGGTTACCACGGCGGTTGTCCACCGGCGCTTCTCCGGCTTCCGTCGCGCGTTGGCCGCTGAAACGCGAACGCGCAGGCAGACGCACGTTTTTTCAGAAATGAATAAAAAAACCACCTTGTGAAAAATAGCTCAGGTACCTGTGCGACTGGCGGCGGAATCGCCGTTATCTGGGGAGACGTGTTCGCTAGGTACCTATAGAGTTTTCAACAAAATAGGTGTGACCATATGATTGTCGAAAAGTATTACACAGGCACCTGTTGAAATGCTTCGGTACTTGTGAAATGAAATCGCATGAATATGACGGCACGGAAAAACCGTCATGAAAAAAGGCCCCCGAAGGGGCCTCACCGGTCGTGGCGCAGGAACTCGTCAATCGTCCGGTCCTTCCAGCGCGAGACCAGCCAGCGCACGCCCAGGAAGAGGGCGAGCATGACCAGGAGGGGGACGCCGCCCACCGCCCAGAGCGCGGCGTAGGTCGCAAGGACGGTGGCCATCAGAGCTCCAGCCCGAGGCTCTCGCAGATTCCGGCGCGCAGCGCGTCGTCCTCGTCCTGCGAGATCGCAACGCCCCACTCCTCGAGCTGGTCAACGATTTCGTCGGTGTCGCCGACCTCCTCGAGGTCCGCGTAGAAGTCACCGGCCTCCAGCGATATGTCGCAGCGGTAGGGCGCGCCGAACTCCGCGCGGTACTCGCCGCAGGAGGTCGCGGAAATGGTCGTGCCGTCGCTGGTGGTGATGCTGAAATGCTTGCTCATGGCTCTCTCCCTCTTTGGTTGTTGGTGGCGCGGAAACCGCGCCCCTTCTTCGTTCTTGCTGGTTTCTGGAATCATATGCCAGGGGGCTGACACTTTCGCCCGCCCCCTGGCGGGCGGCTAGTCCTCGTCCTCGAAGGACTCGGCGAAGCGCTCAATCTCGCTGCAAGCGGCTGAGCTGAGCGGCACGTCGCGCTCGCCGTCAGAGCAGATGGCGGCGAACGTGAGCACCACGAGCGCTTCGCCGTCTGTTGAAAACAGGAGGGCGACGTTGAACGCCCCGAACTCAGAGTAGGTGGCGCTTGCGAACAGCTCGGGCCACCCGAACTCATGGCCCCCCGCGTCGAGGTCCCCGTTCTCGGCGATGGCCTCGATGATGCCCGCCAAGGTCTCAGCGTCAAGGGCGCTGGTGTCGATGGCGTCGCTCGTGTAGTGGTTCTTGATGTATTCGATTGCGGTCATGGTCTCGTCCTTCCTTTTCTAGAAGTCCCTCTCCCAGGCGATGGCGGCGGTGTCGATGACGGCCTCGTCGAAGTTCACGCCGTCGGCCATCGACTCCTCGATGACGTCCAGCATGTCCTGCTGGGAGTACCCGGTGGCGAAGTCGATGATGACGGCGGCAGCCACCTTAGCCGCGTCGCCGAATCTCCTGCTCTCCTCAAGGACGCGCATGCCGAAGACGTGCTCCGTCACCTGGTCGTGTGGCTTCCCAATCCCGTATCCGGTGGCGGGCCCGATGCTCGCCTTCAGCTCGTTAGCAATGTCCTCGCATGTTCCGAAGAACTCGTTCTTGACTGCGCTCATGATGGTTCCTTTCTCGTTGGTTCCGTCTATTGCTTTTCGTGATATGATTGGTTCGTTCCGCTCCACGGGGCGGGACGGGCGGCACCCTCCCTCTAAGGGCTTGGCCGTCCTCTTTCCACGTTTTCAGCGTGTAGGATGGCCGTCCTTGCTTAGGTGGGGGCGGCTATTCCTTTAGGTCTCTTACCAGCCGGATTACCGCGATGATGACCATGATGAGCTGGAGAAGTTCAGTCCATGTGACCATGCCGTGACCTCGTTTCTTTGGTGACGGCCCGCCCGCCCCGCTCCGTGGGGCGTTGGTGCTATTCGGTTGTGAAGGTGCGTTGCTTGGCTACAGTTAAGCGCTTGCCATGCCGTGTGTCTAGCTCTTCACAACTTCTACATAACTACAGTTAAGCGATTACATCATGTTAGGCGTTGTGGTATGATGTTTGCGCAGGTAGACTGACTGTTTGGAGGTATCACACATGGACTCATGCGACGCCCTGCGCGTTATGGTTGACGTGTCGCCGCTCTCTCACCGCGCCATTGCCGACTCTATCGGGCGCTCGCCAGCCTATGTCTCTGCCACCATCTCAAGGGGCGGCGTCGTGGGCCTTGACGTCCTCGCCGCCGTTGCCCGCGCCACGGGCGCACGCATCACGCTGACGCTCTCGGACGGCACCGCGCTCGACCTCACCGACGCGGGGGCCGACGCGTGGGGCAGGCCGCAGGACCGCGCCCGCGCCTGGCGCGAGGCCCGTGCCCAGCCCGACCGCGCCAGCGACGCGCCCGCCGCCAGCGCCGAGGAGGGCACCGCCTAGCGCCCTGGCCTCCCTGGCCCGCCCAAAGCCCGCGCCCCTGGCCCAGCAGTCGGGGGCGTCCTGCCGCCGCGCCTGCGTGGCCCGCGTGGCCGCTCGCGCCCGCCAGCCCACGGCCCGCGCCACGCCACCCAGC
>CAMXZR010000066.1 GCA_947253595.1 uncultured Olsenella sp.
ATGGCAGAGGAGCAGGGGCTCGCACCCAATGGGCCGCAGGGCGCCGAGGAGGAGCTCGACTACAAGGAGCTGTACGAGAAGGCCAAGGCGAACTCCCGCAAGTGGGAGGAGCGCGCCAAGGCCAACAAGTCGGCCGCCGAGGAGCTCGAGCGCGCCAACGAGGCTGGCCGGAGCGCGGAGGAGCGCATCGCCGACCTCACGAGGCGCCTGGACGAGAAGGAGCGCGCCGAGGAGCGCGCCCGGATCGCCGCCGATGTCGCGTCCCGAAAGGGCGTCGACGCCAGCCTTCTGGTCGGCGAGACGCAGGAGGAGATGGAGGCGTGGGCGGACAAGCTGCTCGCGGCCTTCAAGAAGCCAGCCGCGCCGAGCGTGCGGAAGCCAGGGAGCTTCGCCGCAGGCGACGGCAAGGAAGGCGCGATGCGCGACTACGCGCGTGCGCTTCTCGGATAGAAGAGAGGAACCAAGATGGCAAACGACACCAGAAAGATCAAGCTCCCCGGCGAGGCGGTCACCGTCCTCCTGAACAAGGTGAAGGACACCTCCACCATCGCCGCGCTCTCGCCGAGCGCTCCACAGAAGTTCAGCGACAAGACCTACCTCGTGTTCAACCCCAGCACGGAGGCCGAGGTCGTGGCCGAGGGCGCGAAGAAGAGCGGCTCCGACATCGACATCACGCCCGTCGTTGCCAAGCGCGTCAAGGTGGTCACCACCACGCGCGTCAGCGACGAGCTGAAGTGGGCGGACGAGGACAACCAGCTCGAGATCGTGGAGAACATCCTCTCCGACCAGACCGCCGCGATTGGACGCGCCCTCGACTACGTCGCCTACCACGCGATTAACCCCAAGACCGGGCAGGCTCTGCCCGATTACACGTCCCTGGTCTCCCAGGCGTCCGTGGTCAACGCCACCGAGTCCGGCTCCGCCGACATAGACTCCCTCGCGGAGAAGCTCATCGACTACGACATCAGCGGAATCGCGCTCTCCCGCCTCTTCGCCTCCGAGCTGCGTAAGCTGCGCGTCCCCTCCACCGGGATGCGCCTCTACCCCGAGATCCCGCTGAGCCTCAACGTGGGCAACCTCGACGGCATCCCTGCCGCCACCTCCGGGACCGTCAACGGCCGCAAGGCCTCCGCCGCGACCAAAGTCAAGGCCATCATGGGCGACTTCGGCGCCATCAGGTGGGGCATGGTGCGCGACATCACCTCCGAGGTCATCGAGTTCGGCGACCCCGACAACACCGGGCACGACCTCAAGGGCTACAACCAGGTCGCGTACCGCACCGAGGCCGTTCTGGCCTACGCGGTCCTCGACCCCAAGGCCTTCGCCGTCCTCAAGAGCGCCTAGGAGGGGATGATGGCAAGCCAGCTCGTGCAGAAGCTCTTCGTCCACAAGCCGGAGGAGGCGTCGCCCATCTGCCCGGGCAAGGTCGCTCTCTTGGCCGAGGACGGCGGGGCGCTCTTGGGGGCGCTCCCGAAGCTGGGCGACAAGGCCACGGCTGCGCAGACGCGGGAGGCGCACAACGCCCTCGTTGACGCGCTGGTGAAGGCCGGACTCGCCTACGAGGAGGTCAAGTAGCACATGGCAGCGCTCGCCGCGATAGGGGACTACACCAAGCGCTACGGCACCGTCACCGACGAGGCCCGTGTGAAGGTGCTCCTTGAGGACGCCTCGAACCTGATGCTCTCGGCATACGAGGAGCATTGGGGAGAGGCCTACGTGAAGGGCGCCCACACGGCGTTCGACCGCGCGGCGGCTGCGGTGTGCTGCAAGCTCGTCCACAACGCCCTGACGGCTCCCGAGGGCTACGAGGGGGCCACCCAGTTCAGCCAAGGTGCCGGGGGCTACACGGCCTCCGTCACCTTCGGCGGGGCGGTGGGCGACATGTGGCTGGGCAAGACCGACCTCGCGGACTTGGGCCTCACGGGACAGCGCCGCAGGGTGCTGACCCCCGAGGAGCGGGACGAGGTGACGGACGATGCTTAGCCTCATCAAGGGCGAGACGGTCACGGTCGTGACCGATGGCGTTACCTACGACGAGCTGGGCGAGCCGACCTACGGGGAGGCGACCCGCGAGGAGGTCTCAAACGTGGTCGTCGCCCCCGGCGCGACCGCAGACTTGGACGCGTCCCGCCCCGAGGGCGTCACCGTGGCCTACACCCTCTGCTTCCCCAAGACCTTCACCGGAGAGCTGAAAGGCCGCTCGGTGGAGGTTCGCGGGGAGGCGCTTCAGGTCGTGGGAGACCCGCAGCGCTACACCGACGCCAACACCCCGACCCCGTGGAACCTGACCGTGGAGGTGACCCGGACGGATGGCTAGGTGCGGCGTCAAGCTCAAGGACTACAAGTGGAAGCGGACGGGCTACGTCGAGGTCTTGGACTCCGCGCCCGTGCAGGCGCTGTGCGAGGCCCCTGCGCGGTCAATCGCTGCCGAGTGCAACTCCACCTACACCAAGGGCGCGAAGGAGCTGGGCACCGGGTACCGCGTCTTCAGGTCGCGGGGCAAGATGTCCAACTACTGCGGCGTCGCCACCGGCACGCCCCACGCGAACAACAGCGAGCACAAGCACAACCGCCTGAAGCAGGCGCTTGATTCGAGGAAGTCATGATGGACGTTGAGCGCGTGGTCGCCAGGCGGCTCATGGACGCCACGGGCGTCAAGGCGGTGCTTGAGGTGCCGGAGGACAGGCCGAGGGAGTTCATATCCGTGGAGCTCACCGGCTCAGGCCCCGGCCTCTACCCAAAGACATGCTCGCTGGCCGTGCAGTCGTGGGCGGAGACCCGCAGGCGGGCGGCGGAAATCGCGGGGCTTGTGGAGCAGGCGGTCTACGGGCTTGCCGACGAGCCGAACGTCTTTAAGGCCTACCCGGACGGCACCTACCGCTGGCCCGACCCGGATTCGAGGCAGGAGAGATACCAGACGAACGCAGAGCTGACAATCTGCGAGTAAAGGAGAGATGAAATGGCCGGAACCAACAAGGAGTACACGGCGAACTCCACCGACAACGTTTCCAGCACCAAGGGCGTGCGCGGGGGCTACATCTTCGTCGCCCCTGTGGGCACGAAGCTCCCAACCGACTTCAAGACCGCCCTCGGCCCCGAGTTCAAGGTCCTTGGCTTCATCAGCGCCGACGGCTACGCCGAGAGCGTCGAGAGCGACTCCGAGGACATGGTGGACATGAACGGCGACCTCATGGACAGCCCGCAGACCTCGCGCGTGGAGACCGCGACGCTGACGCTCGCCGAGATCAAGGCCACGACGCTCAAGCTCATGTACGGCGACGAGAACGTGACCGACAAGGCGGGCGTCATCACGGTACAGCACAACGGCAACTCGGGCGGAACGTGGGCCATCGTCCTCGACCTGCTCCTGAAGAACGACCGCAAGTGGCGCAAGGTCGTGCCCCTGTTCCAGTGCTCGGAGCTTGGGGACATGACGCTCGCGGTCGGCGAGCTCGCGGCCCGCGAGCTTACGGCCAAGTACCTGACCGACGAGAGCGGCAACACCTGCTACGACTACATCCAGTCCACCGAGACGAACGCCGCATAGGAGGGGACATGAAGGAAGTCGTTTTCACGGTCGAGGGCGTGGAGGGGGAGTTCTCCTGCGACGCCGACCAGCTCACGGACTACGACACGGCAAAGCTCATGTTCAATGCCGACGGGGACATGGGCGCGCCGTTCGAGGTCATGGAGCGAATCTTCATGGGCCGCGACAGCGAGTACATGCGCAGGCTCGGCGGCAACGTGTCGCAAATCGACACCCTGGTCACGGCGGCGATGAACGCGGTGGGAGAGGACGCAAAAAACTCCTCGGCTTCGCCTCAGACCTCGAACGCCACCGGGGCGAAGTAGTAGCGGACTTCCAGCAGTTCTACGGCATCGCCCTCCCGTTGGAGGGCGGGCCGCAGGACTGTGGGCGGATGGCGCTGCTCTGGAAGCACCTCCCGGCGGAGTCCAGGGCGGCACGCAGGCAGTGCCCCGAGCTTGAGTGGGGCGTGGAGGCGTACCTGCTCCGGCTCATCGAGAACGAGCTTGCGGGGCTTACGTGGGGCATGTCCGACCCCAAGAGGAGGCCTCCGAGGCCGCCCGAGCCGGTGAAGATGCCAGGGGAGCTGGCGGAGGCGAGGGAGCGCAGGGACAGCGCCCTGCGCGACAAGGAGGAGATAACGAGGCTTCTGGGATTGGAGGGGCGCGTAGATGGCTAACGTGGGAACCGCATACGTGGCGATAATGCCATCCATGGACGGGTTCGCCAAGAAGATTTGCAGCGACTTCGGCAGCGCCGGCACGTCCGCCGGGAAGACCTTCGGCGACGGCCTGTCCGGCGGCACCGAGAGGGGGGCCTCCAAGTCGAGGGGCGCCATCTCCAACCTCGCGGCCACGGCCAAGGACCAAGCGGGCTACATGGCCCTCGCCTTCGAGGAGTCGGGGGCGAGGCTCAGGGCCGCGATGACGCAGAGCGGCGCGTGGCAGACCCTGACGGGCTACGCCACGTCCGCATCGAACAGCATCAAGGGCGCGTTCGCGGGGATAAAGGAGGGCATGGCCTCCAGGCTCTCCGGCGCGGCCTCCGCCGTGAGGGCGGGGCTTTCCACGGTCGCCTCCGTGGGCAGGTCAATCATGGCGGCTGCGGCGAACCTGATACCGCAGCCCCTGGAGAGCGTGGCGGGCAGGGCCGGGTCTTTGCTCTCCACCGTCTCGGGCGCGGTGAAGACCGGCCTCTCCACGGCGGCGAGCGCGGGCAAGTCCATCATGGGCGCGGCGGCCACGCACATCCTGACGCCCTTGAAGTCCCTCGGCTCCACCGTGGGAACCATCCTCGGCCCCATCGCCTCCACCGCCAAGGCCGCGCTCGCGCCCATGGCCTCGGCCCTAGGCTCGGCTGGCAGCGAGGCGGCGTCCAGGCTCAAGGACGGCATGTCCAAGGCGGCGGGCCACGTGACGAGCGCCCTAGGGACGGCAGCGAAGGCCGCAGGCGTGGGCGCGGTGGCGGTGGTCACGGCGGTAACAGTTGTAACGGGTGCGGTGCTGAACAGCTATGCCGACTACGAGCAGCTCGCCGGCGGCGTGAGCAAGCTGTTCGGCACGGCTGGCATGACGCTTCAGGAGTACGCGGCGAGCGTCGGGAAGTCGGTCGGTGAGGCGAGCGGCAAGTACTCCCAGCTCGAGGAGGCCCAGCGCCTGATGATGGCGAACGCCTCCGAGGCCTTCAAGACGGCGGGAATGGACGCCAACACGTACATGGAGCAAGCGACGAGCTCCTCCGCGTCGCTCATAAGCTCGCTGGGCGGCGACACGGTCCAGGCCGCGAGGTACACGGACCTCGCCATGACCTCCATGGCCGACAACGTGAACGTCTTCGGCAGCAACATGCAGGACGTGCAGAACGCGTTCCAGGGATTCGCCAAGCAGAACTACACGATGCTCGACAACCTGAAGCTGGGCTACGGCGGCACGAAGGAGGAGATGCAGAGGCTCCTCTCCGACGCCAACAAGCTCCCCGGGGTCATGAAGGACGGCAACGACCTGACGATCGACTCCTACGCCGACGTGATCGAGGCCATCGCCCGAGTTCAGAAGGCCCAGGGCATCGCCGGGACGACCGCCAAGGAGGCGGCTTCCACGATTTCCGGCTCGATAGGCATGGCCAAGGCGGCGTGGCAGAACTTCGTCACGGGCCTCGCGCGCGACGACGCCGACTTCTCCAAGCTCACCGACGACCTTCTCACGTCCATCGGCGCGGTGGCCAAGAACGTGGCCCCGCGCGTGGCGCAGATAGGCAAGGGCATCATCGACGCCTTCCCGAAGGTCCTGGCGGGCCTCGGGGGCGTCCTCGCGCCCCTCGTCTCCGAGGCGCTGGCTGCCGCGTGGAACGTCGCGGCGGGCGCCGTCGCGGGGATGGGCATCCCGCTTCCGCAGGTGGACTCCTCCCAGGTGATGTCCGCCATCGACGGCGTCATGGAGCGCGTGCGCGGGGCGGCCTCGGCAATCTCCGGCGCGCTCGGCCCCGCCATGTCCGCGCTCGGCGACGCGC
Organism: uncultured Olsenella sp.; assembly: GCA_947253595.1. Taxonomy (GTDB): domain Bacteria; phylum Actinomycetota; class Coriobacteriia; order Coriobacteriales; family Atopobiaceae; genus Olsenella_I. Next base: position 6,035 of record CAMXZR010000066.1, read on the forward strand.
TGGCCCCCGTCGTGGGCAAGGTCGCCGGCGAGCTTATGCCAGCGCTCTCGTCGGTGGCGGACGCCGTGGGCGGGCTCGCGGCTGCGGTCCTGCCGGTGGCCGGCAGCGCGCTCGAGGCCATCGCCCCCGCCTTGGGCGCCGTCGTGGGCCACGTCGTGCAGCTCGCCACGCAGCTCATGCAGGGCCTCGCCCCCGCGATAGACGGCATCAGCGCAATCGTCCAGGCGGTGCTGCCGTTCGTCCGGCGGCTCTTCGAGGTCTGGGGGGCCGCCATCAAGGGCGTCATCGACGCGGTCTTCCCCTTCGTCCAGGCGGTCATCACCGCCGCCATGGGCGTCATCCAGTCGGTCATCAGCATCGTCCTCGCCGCCGTGAGCGGCGACTGGGGCGGCGTCTGGGAGGGCATCAAGTCGCTGCTCTCGTCCGTCTGGGAGGGGATGCAGCAGATAGTCTCCACCTACATCGGGGCGGTGCAGGGCATCATCGGCTCGGTACTCGACGCCATAAGCGGCACGTGGGACGCCCTGTGGGGCATGGTCTCGGACCGCTTCTCCAGCGTCTGGGAGGGCATCAAGTCTGCGGCCAGGTCCGGGGTTGACTCCGTCGTGTCCACCGTCACCGGGGTCAAGGACAGCATCGTGGGCTTCTTCTCCGGAGCGGGCTCGTGGCTTTACGACTCGGGCCGGGCCATCCTGAACGGCCTGAAGGACGGCATCATGGGCGCCATCGGCTCCGTCACGTCGGCGGTCTCTGGCGCCGTGGAGAAGATACGCGCGTACTTCCCGTTCTCGCCCGCGAAGGAGGGGCCGTTCAGCGGCCACGGCTACACGACCTACTCGGGCAAGGCGCTCATGCGCGACTGGGCGCGCGGCATCGCGTCAGGCGAGGGCGAGGTGGCCGGCGCCATCGGCTCGGCGCTCTCCACGGCGCAGGGCATGCTCGGCTCCGGCCTAACGGCGGCGCCCGCCGTCGCCGCCCCGGCGGCCGTGGCAGCCGGCAACACCTACTACCTGAGCATCGACGGCACATCAACCGCCGCGATAGACGGGCGCGTCAGGGCGGCCATAGAGGCCCTCGCCAGCGCCGTCGAGGCGGCTGCGCCAAGGAGGTAAGGCATGGCAACCGCCTACTCGGACTGGCTCGCGACCGACGACTGGCGCACGGTCCTCGAGGTGTGGACCGAGGACCTGTCGCAGACCGTCACGCGCATACATGCGACCTGCCGCATCCAGTCGCAGTACGCCCGCAGCACCAACGCCCAGGGCAGCGTCTCCGTGGGCGGGCAGCAGCTCGCCAGCGCCGACGGGGTGCAGCTGGGCGAGTGGTCCACGGCCACCGTCTGCTCGGGCTACCGCGACATGCGGAGGGGCGCGAGCTCCTACGACGTCTCGGTGTCCGCCTGGGGGTACCTGAGCTACACGGGAGGGGCCACGGCGGCCCTCTCCGTGACCATCCCGCAGCGCGGCTACTCCGCGCCCAGGCCGCCCGCCAGCCCGTCCGTCAGGCGCGTCTCCGACACGTCGCAGGCGCTCTCGTGGGAGGCCGACTACACCGGCCTCGACGGGGAGCGTCCCTGGACCGGCATCTACGTGGACCGCAGGACCGACGGCGGGCCGTGGGTCAACATCGCCAAGCTGCCATGGAGCGCGACGAACTACGCCGACAACGGCACCTCCGCCGACCACCTCTACGAGTACCGACTCTGCGCGTGGTCGCGCACGGACTCCTCCGGCTACCTCGAGAGCGACCACGTCGCGGCGGGCACCGTCCGCACGACGCCCGCGGCCCCGGCGTCCGTGACGCTCTCCAAGTCGTCGGCGGGCTCCGTCACGGTCTCCATCTCGGGCGCGTCCAGGGTCGCGACGGCCTACGAGGTCGAGGCGCGCTCGAACGGCGGCCCCTGGGAGCCAGCCGGGAGCTTCCCGTCGCTGCCGCGCGAGGTCCCGGCGGCTGCCGGCACCGTGGTCGTCCGCGTGCGCGCTTCGGGTGGCGGGCTCTCGTCCGCCTGGGCCGAGTCCGCGCCGCTCGTGACCATCTGCGCCCCGCTGGCCCCCACGCTCGTGGGCATGCGCGGCGCCTACCCGGCTGGCGAGCCCGTGGTGGTCTCGTGGGAGCGCAGCCACCCGGACGGCACCGCCCAGACGGCGGCGCAGGTCGAGGTGGAGACCGGCGGCTCCGTCTCGGTGCGCGAGGCCGGGACGGCGCCCTCGCTGGCGCTCGGCCTGCCGCTCGGAACGCACCGCGTCCGCGTGAGGACCAAGGGCCTGCATGCCGGCTGGGGCGCGTGGTCGGGGCGCGCGGTCGTTGTCGTCGCCGTGCCGCCCCAGTGCTTCGTCTCCTCGCCCGCGACGGACGGCGAGGTGGTGGGCTCCGCCCCCGTACCCGTCGAGGTCTCGGTGACCGACGCCACGGGCGTGGCCTCCGCGACGCTCTCGCTCTTGGACGCCTCGGGCGTCACCATCTCGACCGAGGACGTGACGGGGCGCGACCGGGCCACGGTGGGCGGCTACGCCACCCTCGCCAACGACACGCCCTACTCCCTCGTGCTCTCCGTGCGCGGCGGCTCCGGGCTCTCCGCGACCTCCACGCGCTCCTTCGTGACCGGCTGGGACCTGCCCGCCATGCCGTCCGCCGACGTGACCCAGGACGCCTCCCTCGCGTGCCACGTCCGCGTGGTCGGCGGCGACAGCGCCTACTCCGTCGATGGGACGGCGCTGACCGGCCCCATGGTCATGGGCTCCGAGGTGCTCCTCTACGGCACCATGCGGGCCGACGGTGGAGCGCTCGTCGTGGGAGACGCGGCGAGGTGCTCGTCCTACACGGTCGAGAGGGAGTGCGACGGCGAGGTGGCGGTCATCGCGGCGGGCCTCCTCGACGGGCAGGAGGCCATCGACCGCCTGCCGCCGCTCAACGCGCCCTTCCGCTACCTCGTCACAGGGCGCTCCGAGGCGGGCACGTCCTCGCAGGCGGTGGTCGGGGCCACCGTCCGGTCCGGCGGCATGGCGCTCAACTTCGGGCAGGACGCGTCGCGGGTGCTCATCGTCGGCCTGAACGCGGGCTACTCGACCAGCTCCGAGAGGCCGTCCGAGTCCTTCCACCTCGCGCGCGGCGGCACGTCGATGCCCGTTGCGTACCCGCTCGACCAGCTGGACACGTCCACGTCGCTGAGCTTCGAGATGCGGGCGGGCCTGCACTCCGAGTTCCGCCGCGTCATGCGCGAGGAGTGGCGGGGCTGGTGGAGGGGGCACGCCGGGGAGAGG
>CAMXZR010000067.1 GCA_947253595.1 uncultured Olsenella sp.
TCTACACAAGGAGTATCGTCGGCAGCGTCAGATGTGTATAAGAGACAGGACGTTGCGGATCGCCTCGAGGCCCTCCCGCAGCGACCTGCTCGCCTCGCGTGCGGTGCTCGCCGCCGCCGAGAGGCCTGCGGCATTCTCGCCTGCGCCCTCAGGGCCGCCGTCGGCAGGGGCGGCACCGGTGGGCTCCTGGGCGTCGGTGGCACCCGGGACGTCCGGGGCCTTGCCGCGCTCCACGTCCTTGGGCTCGTCTGCCATGGCGAGCTCCTTTCGCGTCAGAGGGCACCTGGCCCCCGAATGCTTCTCCGTATCCTCTCATTCTGCCCCATGGGCACCGACGTGGTGGGCGCATCCTCCCATCTGCCCACAATCAGCGCTTTACGGGAGCAGCGGCGGGTCATGGGAGCTGCGGGGTCATGGGGGCTTTGCGGTCGCGGGGGCAACCGCCGCGACCGGGTGCCCGCGAACGTCCGCAGGCGCCCGCGAACCACCCCAAATTAGGGGCCGGGCTTATCCACGAGGCTGAATGTTTTGCTAGTATGGACCCATACGCAGGTCCCGCCGGGGCAACCCTGCATGACGCCAAAGGAGAGCACTATGGTTTCCAAGCAAGTGACGATCGTCAGCGCAACTGGCCTTCACGCGCGTCCGGCCTCCCAGTTCGTCCAGGTCGCCAAGCAGTACCAGAGCGCCGTCACCATCAAGGACGTCGACAAGGGCACCGCTCCCGTCAACGCCAAGTCCATCATGATGATCCTGGCTGCGGGCCTGGGCACCGGCACCAAGGTCGAGATTAGCTGCGACGGCCCCGACGAGCAGGACGCCCTCAACGGCCTCCTCGGCATCAAGGACGGCGACGAGTCCCTCTTCGGCGAGTAGACTCGCTTCCAAGGAATCGGACCGCTGCGAGCTCGGCATCCCGCCGGGCTCGTTTTTTCGGGCAAGCCGGGGTTGCGGACGGCGTGCGGCCATCCCGTCGCGCCGGCCACGTGCCGCGCGGCTCCCGACGAGCAAGGCGAGAGGAACGCAGATGAGCGAGGCAGCAGTGCCCCATGAGAAGTGGTTCAGCTACGACGTCGTGGCCGAGGACCCCCAGACGCATGCCCGCGCGGGCGTGCTGCACACCCCCCACGGCGACATCCCCACGCCCATCTTCATGCCCGTGGGCACCAAGGCCACGGTGAAGGGGCTTCTCCCCCAGAACCTCGAGCAGCTGGGCACCAAGATCCTCCTCGCCAACACCTACCACCTCTCGCAGCGCCCGGGCACCGAGCTCGTGGCCGAGATGGGCGGTCTCCACGACTTCATGCAGTGGCACGGCCCCATCCTCACCGACTCGGGCGGCTTCCAGGTGTTCAGCCACGGCTCCAACGTCAGTCTGAGCGACGAGGGCGTGACCTTCCGCACCGTCGACTACGATGGCTCCTACGTGCACTGGACGCCGGAGTCCAACATGCGCATGGCCGAGGAGCTGGGCGCAGACATCGTGATGCAGCTCGACCAGTGCCCGGGGTATCCCGCCACGCGCGGCTTCGTCGAGCGGGCCGTGGAGCTCTCGAGCATGTGGGCGGAGCGCTGCTGGAAGGCCCACCGGCGCGAGGACCAGGCGCTCTTCGGCATCGTCCAGGGCGGCATGCACATGGACCTGCGCCTGCGCTCGCTCGGGCAGCTCGAGTCCGTCGGCGACTTCCCGGGCTACGGCATCGGCGGGTACTCGGTGGGCGAGAGCCACGAGGTCATGTTCCGGACCCTGGCCCCCCTGGCGAGCGAGCACATGCCCAAGGACAAGCCCCGCTACCTCATGGGCGTGGGCAACCCCACCACGCTGGTCCATGGCGTGGAGTGCGGCATCGACATGTTCGACTGCGTGCTGCCCACCCGGACGGCCCGCAGCGGGACGGCCTTCTCCAGCGAGGGGCGCCTCAACTTCAGGAACGCCCGCTTTGCCCATGACCACGGTCCCATCGATCCCGGCTGCAGCTGTCCCGTCTGCACGGGCGGCTACTCCCGCGCCTACATCCGCCACCTGGTGAAGCAGGACGAGATGCTGGGTTCCATCCTCCTTTCCATGCACAACGTTTACTACCTCCTGGACCTCATGCGACGTGCGCGCGCGGCGATCGTCAGGGGAGAGTACGCCTCCTTCGTGTCCGGTTGGGACGCCCTTCCCGCCGCGAGGGACTGGTAGGGAAGAGGGACCCTGCCCGCCCCCTCTTGCCTCGGGCCAGTGCAGGCAGTCGACCTCTTCCGCATCCCTCCCGGAGCCCCGTCGCACGCCAGCTCACTCCTCGGGCTAGAATGACGGGGTTGACTTCGTTGAGAGGGGTGGCTCTTGCGCCCCGGGATGGGAGTGCCGATGTCGGATGATAAGAGTCCGGAGCGCGCCAGTGGCGTGGGCCGGTGGAAGGCCATGGACGTTGGCGGGGGGAAGGGGCCCCGCCGCGACCGTCGTGGCAAGGGCAGGGGTCGCGTCGCCCGCGCATCCGCCCACGCCCGCCGCTACCTGGGGACCCTCGTGGCCCTCGCAGTCCTGCTCGCGGCCTGCGTCGTGGGCTTCACGCCCCTGGGCGAGCGCATCACGCAGGGCCTCGACATCCGGGGCGGCGTGTCCGTGATCATGGCCGCGTCGAAGCCCGACGGCTCCGCCCCCACGGCGGACGAGATGGCCACCGCCACGAGCATCGTCCAGAGCCGCGTCAACTCCCTCGGTGCTTCGGAGACCTCCGTTCAGCAGCAGGGGGCCAACTCCATCCTGATCCAGATTCCGGGTGCCACCGACCCCCAGGCAGCCATCCAGACCATCGGCCAGACGGGCAAGCTCGAGTTCGTCCGCATAGACGAGATAGGTGACGCCGACGCCCTTGCCAAGCTCAACGCGGGCTCGGAGGGCGTGAGGCTCGAGGAGGGGAGCTACACCGCCTTCCTCGACGGCTCGCACATCTCGAGCACCGCCGTGGCGCAGAGCTCCTCTTCCGCCACCGGCGACTACGTGGTCAACCTGAGCCTCGACTCCGAGGGGTCGGCGGCGTTCGCGGACGTCACCCGCGAGCTCGCGCCGCGCAAGGGCCGCATCGCCATCGTGCTCGACGGCGTCGTGAACTCCGCCCCCGCAGTCCAGTCCGAGATCACGGGCGGGCAGGTCTCCATCTCGGGCAACTTCACCCTGGAGCAGGCCAAGTCGCTCAAGACCGTGCTCGACTCCGGCTCGCTCCCCGTCACGCTGACCTACTCCGAGAGCCGCGTGGTCGGTCCCACCCTCGGCCAGGACTCGCTCTCGAAGGGCGTCGTCGCCATAGCGGTGGGCGTGGCCATCGTGGTCGTCTACCTCTTCTTCTTCTATCGTGGGCTGGGCATCCTTACCATGGGGTCCCTCGCCGTCTTCGCTCTGCTCTACCTGGGACTTCTCGCGCTGCTCTCGCACTTCGGCGCCTTCGCGCTCACGCTTCCGGGGCTCGCGGGCATGGTGCTCACCACAGGCTCGGCGGCCGACTCCTCGATCCTGGTGCTCGAGCGCTTCAGGGAGGAGGTCCGTATGGGCCGCAGCGTCAAGAACGCGGCGGTCTCCGGCGCGAGGCACGGAATCCTGACCTCGCTCGATGCTGATGCCGTAACCCTGGTCACGGCCCTCGCCCTCTTCCTCGTGGCCGTGGGCCCCGTCAAGGGCTTCGGCCTCACACTCGCCCTGGGCATCGCCTGCGACGTCGTGACCATGCTCTGCTTCAAGGCACCGGCGCTCAGGCTCCTCGCCCTCGGGCCCATCCAGCGCCACCCCGGCTTCTGGGGCGTCGACCAGGACCTCGAGGAGGCCGCAGCCGGCCAAGGGGACATCGAGCGCCAGAAGGGGGGTGTGGCCCATGCGTAGCCACTTCAAGAGGGAGATTCCCTTCATCCAGCATCGCCGCCAGCTCTTGGGCCTCTCCTGCGCCCTGGTCGTCCTCGCCGTCCTGGGCATCGCCCTGCGCGGGCTCGTGTTCGGCATCGAGTTCCGCGGCGGCACCGAGGTGGACTTCACCGGCACCGGTGAGCTCACGATAGAGCAGATGAGGGACGCCCTCACCGCCGCAGGCGAGGTCGACCCCACCGTTCAGACCGCCGTGACCGAGGGTAGCGCCGGCTTCCTCGTGCGCTCGGACACCGTGGATCCCGCAGTGGCCAACCAGCACGCGGCCGCCGCCGCCCAGAGCCTGGGGCTCACCGAGCGGAACTACACCGTCACCACCATCGGCCCCGACTGGGGGGCCGACGTGACCCGCACCTCCGCTCTGGCCTTCGGCCTGGCCATCCTGGCCATCATCGCCTTCGTCTCGATTCGCTACGAGTTCAAGATGTCCATCACGGCCGTCGTCGCCCTGGTCCACGACCTGCTCATCATCGTGGGCGTCTACGCCTGGACCCAGATTGCGATCACGCCCAACGTCGTGGCCGCCCTCCTCACCATTATGGGCTACTCGCTCTATGACACGGTGGTCGAGTTCAACCGCATGAACGAGAACGCCAAGGGCCCGTGCGACCCGCGGCACCGCACCTACTACCAGATCTGCAACTTCTCGATCAACGAGGTCATCGTCCGCACCATCAACACCACGATTACCTCGCTCGTGCCCGTCGCGGCCATGCTCGCCCTGGGCGGCGCGACCCTCAAGGACTTTGCCTTCGCCATGCTGGTGGGCGAGCTCCTGGGGACCTACTCGAGCTTTGCCGTCGCCTCTCCGCTCCTGGCCATCTGGAAGACGCGCGAACCCAAGTGGAGGAAGCTCGAGGAGAGGTACGGGGAGGCCGCCCTCGCCGCGGCCCCGAAGGAAGCTGAGTAGCGTGGCCGGGCTGCTGCGCAGCCGGCGCTGGGAGCTCTGCGCGTCGAACCCCGACCTCGAGTGCGAGCTCGCGTCACGGTTGGGCCTCGCGCCTCTGGTGGCGCGGGTCATGGTCGCGCGTGGGGTCGCGTCCGTCGGCGAGGCCCGTGCCTTCCTGACGCCCTCGTTCGAGCGCGACTGGTGCGACCCCCTGCTCGTCCCCGGGATGGGCGAGGCGGCCGACCGCATAGAGGAGGCCGTCCGCGCGGGGCAGACCGTCGCCGTCTTCGGCGACTTCGACGTGGACGGCATGTCTGCGACCGCCCTTCTCACCTTGGGCCTGCGCGAACTGGGTGCGGACGTGCATCCCTTCATACCCCATCGCTTCGGCGAGGGCTACGGCCTCAGCCGCGAGGCCCTGGGACGCGTGATCGAGGGCTGCGATCCGCGTCTCGTGGTCACGGTGGACAACGGCATCGCCGCCCGCGAGGAAGTCGCCTGGCTCGTTGGCCAGGGCGTCGACGTCGTGGTGACCGACCATCACGAGCCCGCGGAGCTGGTGCCCGAGGGGGTGCCCGTGACCGACCCCAAGCTTTCGGACGACTGCCCGAGCCGTGAGCTCGCGGGTGCCGGCGTGGCCCTCAAGCTCCTCCAGGAGCTGGGTCGCCGCCTGGGCCGACCCGGGCTCTGGCGCTCCTACACCGAGGTCGCCACCCTGGGCACGGTGTCGGACATGATGCTCCTCGAGGGAGAGAATCGCGCCCTCGTGGCCGACGGCATCTCCCGCATGCGCGAGGCGGCCCGCCCGGGCATCGTTGCCCTCGCGGCGACCGCACGCGTGGACGTGACGACGATTACCTCAGACCAGCTGCCCTTCTCGCTCGTGCCTCGGCTCAACGCGGCCGGTCGCATGGGCACTACCGACGTCGCCTTCGAGCTTCTGCTCACCGACGATCCCGTCCATGCCCAGGAGCTCGCCGCCCGCCTGGAGCAGGTCAACTCCGAGCGCCGCGAGATAGAGGCGCAGCTCACCGAGGAGGCCATGGCGAAGGTCGACTCCTCCTTCGACGGAGGTCGCGTGGTAGTGGTCTCGGGCGAGGGCTGGCACGAGGGCGTAAAGGGCATCGTGGCGAACCGCATGACAAACCGCTACCACGTCCCCGCCATCGTCTTCTCGATCTCTGACGGCATCGCCCGTGGGTCGGGCCGCTCGGTGGGGTCCGTCGACCTCTTCCATGCCGTGGAGCAGTGCTCCGACCTGCTCGTGCGCTTCGGCGGGCACGCGGGCGCCGTGGGCGTCACCTGCGACGTCGCCAACCTGGACGCCTTCAGGGACCGCCTGGGCGAGGCCATGGCGGCGCTCCCCGAGGAGCAGTTCGAGGACAGGGGCGAGGTCTGCGCCCTCGTGGACCTGTCCGAGATGACCGTCTCGAGCATCGAGGCCCTCGAGGCTTTGCAGCCCTTCGGCCAGGGCAACAAGAAGCCGCTTCTCGGCGTGCGCGGCGTGAGCATGCGCAACCGCGCCCGCGTGGGCTCCGACGGCAGCCACCTGCGCTTCGTCGCAACCGACGGCATGTCATCGGTGCCCGCCATCATGTTCCGCACGCCCGACATCGAGCGCGCCAACGACTGCGACGCGGCCGTCGACCTGGTCTTCGAGCCCGTCGCTGAGACCTGGCAGGGCCGCACCAAGCCCAAGCTCATGGTGAAGGACATCCTCTACCGCGACGAGCTCGTGCCCGCCCCCGAGGGCGACTCCGGGGTGGCCGAGGAGCTCTTCTCGCATGCGTCCGAGATACTCTCTCGCGACGAGTTCGCCGGCATCGCCGAGGCGCAGGGCTTCGTGACCAAGCTCATGGGGACGAGCTTCGACGGTCGCCAGGACCTGGTGCGTGGCCTCTCCGCGGGGGACCTCCTCCAGCTGCGCCGCGAGCCCCGCAACTCCGACGACCCCAATGCCCTCGCGGTGCTCGACTCCTCGGGCCGTCGCCTCGGCTACCTGCGCCGCCAGATTGCGGCGGCCCTCGCGCCGCATGTGGACGCGGGTCGTCGCTACGAGGTGCGCGTCCTCGGCGTCACCGGGGGAGACGAGCTTCGGCCTACGTTGGGAGTGAACCTGCGGCTCGAGCGCGTTGCCGAGGCCGGCCCGGCGGGCGACCCGGCGGGGGAGGTCCCGCCCTCCGTCCGCGCGGAGCTCTCTGCCCTGGGGGAGGCGGACCTGAGGGAGCGCCTGGTGCGTGCCCTCATTGGCGAACACGAGCTCCTTCCCGCCCAGTCGGCGGCGCTCGACCGCCTCTCCGCCGGTCGATCGACCCTCTGCGTCATGGCCACGGGACGCGGCAAGTCGCTCGTCTTCCACGTGCACGCCGCCCTCTCGGCGCTTCGCGGCGGCAGGGCGAGCGTCTTCGTGTACCCCCTGCGAGCACTGGTCAGCGACCAGTCCTTCCACCTTGCCGCTGCCTTCGCCAAGCTTGGCATGAGCGTGCGCGTCCTCACGGGCGAGAGCTCCCGGGGCGAGCGCGACGACGTCTTCTGCGGGCTCGCCTCGGGCGAGGTCGACGTCCTTCTCACCACGCCGGAGTTCCTGGCCATCCACGTGGACCGCTTCGCCTCGGCGGGTCGCGTCGGCTTCGTGGTGGTGGACGAGGCTCACCATGCGGGGGAGGCGGGCGGCCGCAGCGCCTACGCCCAGCTGCCCCAGGGCCTCGAGCGGCTCGGGCGTCCCGTGGCCCTTGCCGTGACTGCCACGGCCGAGGGGGAGGTGGCCCGCGCGCTCTGCCGGCTCCTCTCCGTCGCCGAGGAGGACGTGGTGGTGGACGCGAGCGTCCGCGACAACCTGCGCGTGCGCGACTGCCGTGAGCTCCGCGACCGCGACAGCGCCCTGGTGTCGGTCGTCTCCACGGGCCTGAAGACCGTGGTCTACGTCAACTCGCGCGAGCAGTCCGTCTCGCTCGCACGGATGCTCCGCAAGGCCATCCCCGAGCTCGCCCATCGCATCGCCTTCTACAACGCGGGGCTTACCCGCGCCGACCGCGGGCGGGTCGAGGACGCCTTCCGTGCGGGCGAGCTCAAGTGCATCGTCTCCACGAGCGCCTTCGGCGAGGGAGTCAACCTGCCCGACATCCGCAACGTGATGCTCTACCACATGCCCTTCGGCTCCATCGAGTTCAACCAGATGAGCGGACGCGCGGGGCGCGACGGGCAGGACGCCAGCGTCTACCTGCTCTTCGGCAGCAGGGACGCGCGCATAAACGAGAGGATCCTCGCAGCCTCCGCCCCGGAGCGCTCCGAGCTCGTGACGCTGTACCGCGTGCTCCGCGAGCTCTCCGACGCCCAGCCTGCGGGGGGGAGCCTGAGGCTCACCAACGCCGACCTCGCGCAGGAGGCACTGCTGCGCAGCCCCGGCTCGCAGCTGGACGAGCGGGCGGTCTCGTGCGGGATCTCGGTCTTCCGCGAGCTCGGCTTCCTTGCCACGGACGGCTATGGCTCCGCCCGCCGAATATCCATGGCCCAGAGTCCCTCGCACGTCCAGCTGGACCGCTCCATTCGCTATCTTGAGGGACTACGCCTCCGCGACGAGTTCCAGGCGTTTCGCGACTGGGCGCTCTCGAGCAGCCCGCAGGAGCTTCTCGATCGCATCAACAGGCCCATCACGCCAGGCTTCGGCAGCGTGGTGGACGGCTAGGAGGTCCTGATGGCCAACTCAGAGGCGGCCGGCGTCCGACGACGGGAGACCCCGCAGGCCGACAACTGGCGGGTCCTGTGCAACACCTGCTCCGACTACCTCGATGCCGGCGAGCTCGCCCGCGTCAAGGAGGCCTATGCCTTCGCCGCCGAGTTCCACACGGAGCAGAGGCGGCGATCGGGCGAGCCCTACATCAACCACCCCGTCGAGGTGGCCCTGATCCTGGCCAAGGACCTCAAGATGGACGGGGACTCCATCTGCGCCGCCCTCCTGCACGACACGGTCGAGGACACCCCCGCCACCCTGGCCGACATCTCGGTGCGCTTCGGCGAGACCGTGGCCGAGCTCGTGGACGGCGTCACCAAGCTCACCTCGATTCAGGTCGCATCCATGGACGAGAAGCAGGCCCTGAACCTGCGCAAGATGTTCCTCGCCATGTCCAAGGACATCCGCGTGGTCATCATCAAGCTCGCCGACCGCCTGCACAACATGCGGACCCTGGCGGCGCTCAAGCCCGACCGCCGCGCCTTCAAGGCCCGCGAGACCATGGACGTCTACGCACCGCTCGCTGACCGCCTGGGCATCTCGTCGGTGAAGTGGGAGCTTGAGGACCTGGCCTTCTTCTACCTGGAGCCCACCGAGTACGAGCGGGTCGCTCGCATGGTTCAGGACTCCCGCGCCCAGCGCGAGCAGGACACCGTCGAGGCGATCCGCGTCCTGGACGGCGAGCTCGGGCCGGTGGGGC
>CAMXZR010000068.1 GCA_947253595.1 uncultured Olsenella sp.
GGAACGAGACATTATTTTAACTAAATCCCAGTTTGTCGAGCTGAATAAAACTGAATATTAAAGATATAGGGCGATAGAAAGTAAAACATCTATCGTTTTTTCTTATGCTCAAAAGTACAACTTATCGACCAAGCCGAGAAATATTTGAAGCATAAAGATACCTATAAAGCCTATACCAAGCTAAAGAAAAACAAACAAGATACTTTCTACAATGAACATACCGCAGAGATTATTTTATTTGAAAGTGCCAAAAAATATCTGAAAGAGCATTTAGGAGAAAGCAAAACCATAAATATATCCAAATGGAAATCTGAAATAGGCACTTTGAGGAAAGAAAAAGATACTCTATATTCTCAAATCACAGATATACGAAAAGAAGTGGAACAGGCTGAAAGTGTTAGAAGCTGTATAGATAAGTGCCCGATGGCGTCGACGAAGGCCTTGCGACGTAGGAAACCCGTCGCGTAATCCCTCTCGGGGACGGCTATGAAGGCGGGGTGGCTGCTGCCCACGGTGCAGCAGAGCGTGAGATCGTACACGCTGTCGTAGTCGTTGAAGTAGACGCAGTTGACGCCCTTGACGTGCTGCCCAAGCACCACGAGTGGCAGGGACAGGCTCTTGAAGAGTTGCTCGTGCTCCTCGGTGATCTCGGTCCCAATGAGTATGATGCCGTCGCTCTGGCCCTGGTCGGCGAGGGCCTTGATGTACGAGATCTCTGCCGCGACGTCGCCATCGGTGTTGGCGAGCACGGTGCTGTAGCCCGACGCGCCAAGGACCGAGGTGATGCCGGCGACCTCCCGCCCGATGGACTCGGAGCTGATCTTGGGAATGATGACCCCCACGAACTGCGTCTTGCCCGTGTGCAAGGTGCGAGCCTGCTGGGACGGCACGCAACCCGTCTACTCGATCACGCGGGCGATGCGCTTGCGCTTCTCCTCGCTGACGTATCCATCGTTGAGGTAGCGCGACACGGTGGCGCGCGACACTTTTGCCATTTGGGCGATTTCGTTGATGGTCATGCCCTACCTCCTCGAGGTGTGCCCGACCGCCCCGCCAGGAAATCGCGGACCTCGTCCAGGCGTGACGCGGCCTCCGCCCTCCCCTGCAGATAGAGATCGAGGAGCTTCCCGCCGTCATGCTCGTTGGTCGAGACCTCGACGGGCTTGGATGGCGCCATTACCATGACCGGGCTCGACTCCTCCGCCTCCAGGCCGAAGAGCCTCTCTCGCTTGGCGTTGTACGACCCCGCGCGCGCGGTCAGCGCCTCTTCGTAGTAGGGGAAGCCGTCGTAGCGGTGGCTCCTCACGGTGATGCGCTCGTTGAGGCCCGACTTCTGGTAGCCGCGGTCCTGGGTGATGACCACCAGGGCGCGCTCGGCAGGCTCGTAGCCATCGACCCTCGTCTCGCCATCGCGTCCCAACGCCACCTCGAAGGGAATGGAGTCCGTCGTTCCCCCATCCAGGTAACGGTGGCCGTCGATTTGCACGACGTTCGAGACCAACGGGAGCGAGGCGGAGGCGCGCACCTTGGGCACGTCCCCGGGAAAGTTCGTGCACTCCAGGTAAGCGGGCGCACCGAAGACCACGTCGCTGGCCACCGCGAACATGCGCAGGGGATTGGCGTTGAAGGTCGCGTCGTCACCGGGGTCGAGGTGGTTCTGGATCTCCTCGTACATGAACTCACCGCCCGCGAGGTTGCCCGTGGTGGCGAAGGACCAGAGCGACATGAAGCGGCGATCGTCCCGGAAGGCGAGCATAATGCGCATGCTGCGGCCTATCTGGCGCGACTTGTAGCTCGCGGCGTTTATGGCACCGGCCGAGACGCCCCACACGCTCGCGAAGTCGTAGACGCCATTCTCTTGCAGGACGTCCAGGACGCCCGCCGTGAACATGCCCCTAAAGCCGCCGCCCTCGAGGACGAGCGCGTTTCCACTGGCCATGGGAGCCTCCTTCCCTCGTCCCGTCCCACCGCGCGCAAGACGCCGGCGTGACAGCCAGGTCGTTCTCGCCTTCGATGATATAGTGCGGCGAGGAAAGGATGCCGCTCCCGCAAAAACGGGACTTTGGCGGGGGCGGAGCTTGGGGGCAGACGGTGCGAGCATCTCTCCCAACGCCGACCCACGCCCTTCACCGCCCATCGCGTCTCATCTCTCCCAGCGCCGACCCCGGCCCTCCGTCATCCATCTTGTCTCTTGCCACGCTTTTTCCTTCAAATCGGGCATTTTTCGTAGTAAGGGACAAGGTGGATTTGTCGATGGGACGAGAGAGGCGACCGTCAGGACCGCAAGGCACGAAAAAGCCCCCTCCCACGCAGGCGGGAAGGGGCGAGTCTCATCATGGTGGAGGTGCGGAGAATCGAACTCCGGTCCAAAGCAATCCCCTGGCAGGTGTCTCCAAGCTCAGTCACTGGTTGAATCTCGGACGCCTCGCACCCAGCGACGCGCGCTCAACGTCCCAGCTGGTTCGGTCTTAGCCTGCGGCATACCAACCACGTCCGCAGGAGCATCTCCCTAGAATGACGTCACCCCGAAGACGGGAGCGGTCCCCGGTTAGACGGCTGCTAGTAAATTAAGCAGCGAGGGCGTAAGAGCCCTGATAAGAGTTGTCGTCAATTCAATTTGACGGTACCCCTGTTTAACGTGGCGAGGAGACCACGGCTTGCTGCCCACCTCAGAACTACCCTGTCGAAACCAGTCACCCCCATGAGGTCGTGGGGCTGCTGCCACCATGCGAGCTGTCAAAGGTCGCACCCGCCAAAGATTACGATACGGGCGACACTCGCATTCTACCCAAGTCCAAGAGCGGCCGCACCCTCCGCGCAAACTACACGCGCGCGGGAGAGGCCTCCCGGTCCTGGAACATCAACGCCATGGCCACCAGGAGCGCGAGGCAGCTCACGCGAATGGCAGCGAGCCCCAGGAGGCCGAGCAGCCAGTTACCCAGGACCGCACCCGCGACGAAGCAGGCGATTACGCCATAGTAGAGCGCCGCCGTCCTGAGGTGGACGCGACCACGGCCGTGCACGTACGAGACCAGCGCCTGCGTGCCGCTACGAAGGTTCCCTATGCACATAGTGGTGGCGAAGGGCCTGCCGTGGAGCTTCCGGAACGCCTGTACCTGCATGCCGCAAGCGAGCGACGTGAGGCTGTTGGCGAGCAGGTTGAGCTCGTCCGGCATAAACGAGACCGCGAGGAGCAGGAGCACTTCGGCGACGAGGGCGTACTGCCTCCAGTGCAGCCCCCGGGGCATGCGGAGCTTGAGCTCGTGCGCGAGGGCACAGCCCACGACAAAGCCCAGGACGGGGAGGGCGTAGCGCGTGACCGCAGAGAAGTCGCCGGCGGAGAGGTGCACCCCCAGGAGCAGCAGGTTGCCCGTCTGGGCGTTAGCGAACACCCTGCCGCGCCCAAGGTAGGAGTACGCGTCCATGAGACCACCGGAGAGGGCGAGGATGAGGACGAGCTCGATGGACTCCGATGTCTGTGACGCACGCTGACGCAAGGCTGGACCTCCCCAGAATCGACCGTTCCCTACCCTACTACGCATTGGGGGCATCGGTGCGAGGCAACATCCGCCCGACACAAACGGGGCGGCTGGTCTCCCAGCCGCCCCAGGGGCCACTCGATGAATTCGGGCGCTACTCCTCTACGAGCTCGAACATGTCGGCACCCACGCCGCACACGGGGCAGACGTAATCCTCGGGGAGCTCGGGGGTGTCGACCTCGACCTCGAAGCCACAGACGGTGCACACGAACTTGTAGGTCTTCTCTTCAGCCACAGTTCTTCCTCTCTCTGTTGGCCGCCCGTTCCCCGCGAGCGAGCCAGTTTGCTACCCAAATGGACGCATTTATCATACCTCACGCGAAGCACCTGCAACAACGTCGTCCGCCAAGAAGCCAAGGTTAACTGCAAGTGTCTCCCGCGCGTCCCTCTTGCCCGCTAGCGGCTGCGCTCCTTGAGGGCGCGCTGTATGTCGCGATCTGTCTGCTTCTTGGCAAGGTCTGCCCTCTTGTCATAGAGCTTCTTGCCACGCCCCAGACCCAGCTGCAGCTTGACTCGGTTGTGCTCGTCGAAGTAGAGCTCCAGGGGCACGATGGCCTGGCCCTTGGTGCGGAGCTTGCCGTCCAGGAAGTCAATCTGCCTGCGGTGCATGAGCAGACGCCTCCTGCGGTCGGGGTCTACGTTCCACACCCCCCCGTTGGAGTAGGGGTGGATGTGCATCCCGACCAGGAAGAGCTCTCCCCCGCGGATAATACAGAAGGAGTCCGTGATCTGGGCCGAGCGCTCGCGCAAGCTCTTGACCTCAGTGCCCGTGAGCTCGACGCCGGCCTCCCAGGTCTGGTCTATAAAATAGTCATGCCAGGCGGTTCGGTTTTTCGAGATAGTCTTCTTCTGGCGCCTAGTCGGAGCTGGCATCGCCGTCGCCCCCCTCCTCGCCGTCGGCGCGGATCAGCCTGAGCAGCTCCATGGCCGCCTCCTCGCCCACTAGGTCGCGGGCGCGAAGGGTGAGCTGGGTCGCCGTGTCACGCTGGCCAAGGCCCGCCGCGTCGGTTGCACACATGAGCAGACAGATCGCCACCTCCGCGTTGGCGCCGTCGGGCAGGCCCTCGGCGGAGAGGAGCTCCCCGGCCTGCTCGTCACTCACCAGGTCGGGGTCGTGGTCGGTGCCGACCGCCTGGTCGAGGGCGGCGTCGAGCGAGCCGTCCCGCACGTCGAGCCTGCGTGCGGCGCGCAGGGCAGATGCGGCGGCGAGGGGCTTGTCCTGCGCCACGAAGTAGCCCACGAAGTTGAGGAAGGCGCGCGCGAGGTGGCGCGCGTCACCCGCGCGCTCGAAGACGGAGTAGCTCAGGGCGAGGAACTCCTGGACGTTACCGTCTATGCGGAAGAGGTCCGCAAGGTTGAGACGGTACTCGCAGCCCATGGGGTTCCAACGCACTGCTTGCTTGAGAGCCTCCGTCGCCATGGAGTAGTTGCCTTCGTGGACGCAGGCAAGGGCGAGGTCCGCGTACAGGCGATCGAATGGCTCACCCACGTCGCGCAGCTCGCGCGGGTCGTTCTCCACGCGACGGTACGCGAGGCGCTCGAAGATCGTGGGAAAGCTGAACCACTGCAGCTCGTCGGTGGTGGGGCAGTTGCGGTCGACGTACTCCTCCGCGTCTTCGGCAAGACGCGCGAGCAGCTCCCGCGCCTGCTCCGTCTGTCCCTGCACCAGCAGGCCCTCGGCCCGCAGCAGCTCGTCGGTCATGCTCGTCTGGCTCACGTCGGCTCCTTCTTGGGGGAGGCCCCCTCGTTCTGCGTCTAGGGTCATAGACTACCCGTTAGCGGCCTTCCGTTGCACGCGGTCCATCGCCGGCCAGGGCGAAGTCGATCTGCCCTCGCGAGGGCTTCGTCCCCGCGACGGCGACGGCAACACGCATGCCGGGCCTCCAGACGCGTCCGCTCTCCTCACCCGTGAGCGTGAGGAGCTCCCGATCGAACGAGAACCACTCGTCACCCAGCTCCCGCACGGGCAGCAGCCCCTCTGCGCAGCTCTGGTCCAGCATCACGAAAAGCCCGTAGCGCTCGCAGCCCACCACGACGCCCGAGAAGCTCTGTCCCACCTTGTCAGAGAAGAGCTGAGCCATCTTGACCTTCTGGGATTCTCGCTCGGCAGCGTCCGCAACGCGCTCCCGCTCAGAGCAGCTTCTGCAGATTTGGGGGAGCTCGCGCTCCATCTGCGCGATGTCGTGCCCCGACCGGTCCTTGGCGAGGAGGGCCTTGAGGCTGCGATGCACCACAAGGTCGGGATAGCGCCTGATGGGAGAAGTGAAGTGGCAGTAGGCTGCAGCCCCCAGGGCGTAGTGCCCGTCGTTGTGGGGCAGGTACACCGCCCTGCGCTGTGCCCGCAGCAGGACGGCGTTGGCCAGCACCTCCGCTGCGGTGCCGCGCGCCTCGTCGAGCACATCTTGGATCGCGTGGGGGTCCCCCGCGAGAATGCCGGCCGACTCGCCGGCGCGCAGCAGCCCCAGCTCCCGCAGGATGGGCAGGGTGGCCGCGAGGTCCTCGTGCGTGGGCTGCTCGTGCACGCGGTATGACGTCGGGATGCCCGCCTCCGACAGCATGCCCGCCACGGCCTCGTTGGCGAGGAGCATGGCCTCCTCTACCAGGGCCGTGGCACGCGTGCGGGAGCGCACGCGGACCCCTATGGGACGCCCCTTCTGGTCAAGGGTCACCTTCGCCTCGCGCGTCTGGAAGTCTATGGCGCCGCGCTCGCGTCGCCGCTGGCCCCTGAGCCCGGCGATCTGGTCCAGAACCTCGAGGGACTCCGCGATCGCCTCCTGGTCCCCCATGGCTGCGGGGAGCTCCGTCACGGCGAGCCTGCCCCCCAGGAGGGCGTCCACCTGGTCGTAGCTCAGGCGTGCCCGGGAGCGCATCACCGAGGGGCAGACTTCTGCGGACCGTGGCTCTCCCCTCCCGTCAAGCATGACGAGCACGCTCATTGCCAGCCGGTCCTCGTTTGGCCGGAGCGAGCAGAGGTCGTTACAGAGACGCTCCGGAAGCATGGGAAGGACTCGGTCTGCCAGGTAGCAGGAACACCCGCGCTGCCTTGCCTCAACGTCAATCGAACCGTTCCAGCGCACGTAGTGGGACACATCGGCGATGTGCACCTCGAGCACGAAGCCGTCCGGGGTGCGACGTCCTGCGACGGCGTCGTCGAAGTCGCGGGCGTCCGTGGGGTCTACGGTCACCGCGACGTGGCCGCGCAGGTCCCGGCGGAGCGGATCGCCCTCGAGCGCACTCCCCACGTCCAGCTCGAGGCTCTCTGCCTCGGCCAGGGCATCCTCCGAGAAGCTTGTCGCCAGGCCGTGGGAAGCGATGACCGTCTCCATGTCCAGGTCGAGCTCCTGCGCCGAACCCACCCTGCGAGCTATGGTCACGACCCCGGCGGAGCGTCGGCTGGGATACTCGAGGATGCGCGCTTCCACCACGTCGCCCTGGCCAACCCCCAGGCGTCGCGCGCTCGCGTCCTGCGGAAGGACGAAGAAGTCGTGGGCGATCCGACTGTCCAGCGGGAGGACGACTCCCAGGGGGTCGGCATCCTCGTAGCTGCCCAGGAACTCGGCGATCGCGCGGGTGACCACTCCCTGGACGTAGGCCACGCACTCGTTTGCCCCGTGCCTGCGGACAAGGCTCACCTGGACCTCGTCGCCGTCCATGCCCTCGCGGAGGCCACCGGTCGCCACCGCGAAGTCCCCCTCGTCCGTGCGCACCGTGGCCGCACCGGGGCGAGCGACCCTGAGCGTGCCCATGAGGAGGGCCTTGGGCTTGCGGATGCCCGCGTCTCTCCGCCGCTTCCTGGGACCATGGGAATGCCTGCCGGACATGGAACCTCCTACGAGACGGGCGGCGCAACCCAAAGGCCGCGCCGCCCAAACGAACAATTCTGCGGGCAGCGCCCGCGGTATGGCTGCCGGCTACACCCTGAGGAAGCGCCTCATGGCGATGGCCGAACCGAAGAGGCCCAGCACCAGGCCGGCGACGAGCAGCGCCCCGTATGTGGTGAGCACCACGCCGAGGGGCAGGTTGAACGAGAGGAACTGCAGGCTGTCCTGCAGCTTGGGCAGGACGATCTGCGAGCCCAGCTGCAGCACGCCTATGGCCAGGAGCGAACCGATGAGCGCCTCGAGCATGCCCTCCGCGAGGAAGGGCCCGCGGATGAAGCCGTTGGAGGCACCGACCAGGCGCATGATGGCGATCTCGCGCCTGCGGGCGGCGATCGCCAGGCGGATGGTGTTGTTGATGAACACGAAGGCAATGAAGGCAAGGAGCAGCACCAGGACCGCCACGCCCACGCGCAGGTAGTAGGTCACGCTGAAGAGGCGCTCGACCGTCTCGCGACCGTACTGGACGGAGGACGAGGGGTCGTTGGCGTCATCCGCCACGCTCTTGAAGTCGGAGTCGGCGGCGAGCTGGCCCGCCACGGACTCGACCTCCTGCGGGTTGGTGAGGGTGATGACCAGGGAGGCGGGAACGGGGTTCTCGCCGTCGAGGGCCGCAACGGCATCGCTGGCGTTGCGGTTGCTCATGGTCTGCTTGTACTCCTCCAGCGCCTGGTCCTTGCTCTTGTACGAGACGGACTTGACGTTGTTCCATCCCTGAATCTTCTTCTGGAGGGCATCCACGGCCGCCTTGTTGGCGGAGTCGTTGAGGAAGGCCTGGATGGTGACCTGGTCCTCCACGCTGCCCACGAGGTTGTTGATGAGCGCGGACCCCATCACGAAGAGACCGATGACGAAGAGCGAGAGGAAGATTGTGACGATGGCCCCCAGGACGGTGGACCAGTTCCTGCGGAAGTGCCTGATGGCCTCGCGTAGGGAATAGCCGATGTTAGATGGCGCCATAGTAGCCGTAGCCTCCCCTCTCCTGGTCGCGCACGACGTGTCCGGCCTCGAGGGCAAGGACGCGCTTGCGCATGGAGTCGACCATCTCGCGGTCATGGGTGGCCATGACGACGGTGGTGCCGGTGCGGTTGATGCGGTCGAGCAGCTTCATGATGCCCAGCGAGATGGCGGGGTCCAGGTTGCCCGTGGGCTCGTCGCAGACGAGCAGCGGGGGCCTGTTCACCATGGCGCGGGCGACGGAGACGCGCTGCTGCTCCCCGCCCGAGAGCTGGTCGGGGTAGTTGTCCATCTTCTCGGCCAGGCCGACGAGGCGCAGTACCTCTGGCACCTGGGCCTTGATGACGGAGCGGGGCTTGCCGATGCACTCGAGCGCGAACGAGACGTTCTCGTACACGGTCTTGTCGGGCAGGAGCTTGAAGTCCTGGTACACCGTGCCAATCTGGCGGCGGAGGTACGGGACCTTGCCGTTGCGCATGCGCGTGAGCTCCTGGCCGGCCACCATCACCTTGCCCTTGGTCGCGCGAAGCTCGCGCGTGAGGAGCTTCAAGAAGGTGGACTTTCCGGAGCCGGAGTGGCCCACGACGAAGACGAACTCGCCAGGGTAGATGTCCAGGCTGACGTCGTCGAGCGCGGGCTTGTTGGGCTGGGCCGGGTAGATCAGCGTGACGTTTCTGAGCGAGATGGTCGGGGTTCCCGTGCTGTCTCTTATACACATCTCCGAGCCCACGAGACTCCTGAGCATCTCGT